>JAFYWC010000020.1 GCA_017546585.1 Bacteroidales bacterium | reverse complement strand
TACACACGTACGCATACGCCTCTTCTCTGAGGACAAGCATCCAACGCGCGAGATTTGCTCTTCTCGACGATAACCTCGCGTCCTTTGCGAACTAATTGTTGAATTGTAGGCATAAATGTTTGTAAATAAATAATTTATGTTGTTTACCCCATATTTTGGGGGCTGCAAATATACGAATTATTTTTTATTTATCAACAACTTTCTCAAAAATCGCTGAATTTCAATGCAATTCACACATTCCCGCCTGTTGATAACTTCCTCCCTCCCCCGCCGTTTCTCCTCCTTTTCCGCGCTTCCGCAGGCTCTGCGCGCCACCGGAGGGAGCCGCAGGAGCCAGGGAGGAGGGAAATGCGGGAGAAGGAGGGAAATGCGCGGGACGGGGTACCGGAAAAAGGGACGGGATCCGGGAAGGGGCGGAATGCCTGCGTAGAGCTGTACCGCATTTGGGGCATTTCAGGGTACAGCTATGGCACAAATCCTTGGAAGGGGCGGATTTACCACAGAGCCGTACCGTATTTTGCACAAAATACGGTACAGCTCGACCGGGGATGCACAGATATGACCCGTTTTATATACATTTGCAGAAGGCTTCATAGCATTTCGAAAGAGATGTCGGGAAGAATGTGACGCGAGAAGACGTGAAGAGTGAAGAAGGGAAGGAACACTTAATGATAAATGTTATGAAAAAGACTTACCATCTATGCCTGTCCGCAGGCGACGAGGTTATGTTCCGTGACCTCGAGGACTATCACAGAGGCTTCAACTGTTTTGCAGTCGCCCTTCACAAGACGGGGTCGACAGGACTGGTGGAGTCGTTTATGTCCACCCATACCCACCAGCTGATACAGACCTCACGGCCGGACGAATTTATGTATATGTTCCGGCAGCCGTACTGTATGCACTTCAACAGGAAATACCACAGACGCGGCACTCTGGGAGAGAAGCACCATTTCACATTGGAAGTCGTGGGGTATCACCACACGATTGCAGCAGCCAGCTACACTCTACGCAACGCCCTTCATCACGGTGTCGCTCCCACGCCCTACGCATACCCGCACTGCTCTGCGAATGCAATCTTCAGAAAAGAAATGGGGAAGCACCTTGCAGATCCCCTTCTTGAACCCAGGCATTTCTCAAGGTTCCTCAGCAAGAGAGCCGAATACCCGGACTCCTACAGGATGACGGAAAGCGGAGTCTTCACCAGAGAAAGCGTATTGGACATCCCTCAGATGGAAGCCCTTTACGTGACTCCCCGGTCATTCAACTTCTATATGAGCAGGAAGTCTTCTGAAGAATGGGAGGCCGAACAGCGGAAAGACGGCAACTGCTTCGAATCCGTGAACATCGGCCTCATCGAGAAGGGAGTCAGGATGCACGAGGTGAACAGGATGCTCTCGCTTGAGGCCGGGAAAGCGGACTACAGGAAGGTTTCTGACATAGAATTGTGCACGGAACTGGATATGCTCGCCCGCAACAGGTACGGCAGGCACTCGGTGTACGAGCTGTCGTTGAAGGAGAAGGAAGAGATCGCAGAGCATCTGTATCGCGTGCGGCACCTCAGCGAGTCACAGATCCGCAGATGCCTGGTCCTGCCGAAATAGCATCAAATGCCTCGTTCTGCCGAAGTAGTACGACGAGCTGTACCGGGTTTTGGGCATTTCAGGGTACAGCTGTGGCGCAAATCCTTCAAATGGGCGGATTTACCGCAGAGCTGTACCGCATTTCGCCCGTAATAGGGTACAGCTCTTTGCAGAGACGACCCGAATGCCGGAACCGGAGAAGGGCAGGAATGCGGAGAAGGAGGAAAATGCACGGGAGGAGACGGGGATTTGGGAATGTGCGGAAATTATTGTATATTTGAGAGTTGGCCCACGACGGGAGGGGCAGAAAACATTCTAAAGGCTGTCGGATATGGAAGAGTCTCAGAAATGGATCATCGTCAGGATTGACGGGAAGGTGGCTGCGATATCTACGAACTATGCGGCTCTGGCTGCGATCGCGGCAAGGCTGGCGCAGCAGAAGAGCATCTCGAACAGGAACATCTGTGCGGAGACGGTCGGCTTCGACGAGGTGTGGAAGCTCAGGCAGACGCTCCGCTGGGAGGACATCACGCTTACCGGCACCGAATTCCAGAAGAAGGTATGGAAGAGGCTTTTCGATCTCACCCACAACGAGAACGGCGAGCCGCTCACGCCGAGGATGATCAGCTACAGCGACTTCGCAGACCAGTGCCAAAACAAGGCGGGAGTGAGGGCCGTAGCGCACGCGATAGGCCTGAACCCCGTGTCCGTGGCAATCCCCTGCCACCTGGTGGTCCCGAAAGAAACGATCGACAGGATCCGCGAGATACAGAAAAAGGCCGAATCCACTATTTTCAAGGGAGACGACCTTTGTATAAACAGTCTTCTTCGTGAGAAGGGCATCGACTTCGGAGAGTATGCCCTCGGACGAAAACTCAAACGCGAACTCATCCAGCTCGAGCACTCGCAGCAGATGTAATGCGGCACTCTAATTCTTCAGATAATATGTAACCGAGGTCACCACACGCACCTTCTTTATATATGGTGTGTTGCTGTCACGGTCCTCGATGGTGAACGTACCCTGGTTCGCAGTCTTTATCTTGCCGAGCCTGCTGTCGGAATCCTTGGCGAATTTCTCCGCAGTCTCACGTGCGTTCTGCGTCGCCTCCTCTATCATCTCCGGCTTGATGCCGTTCAGTCCTTCGTATCTGAACTCGACAGGGTTTTCCCAATCATTGCCCACGGTCACGACTCCCTTCTTCAGAAGGTCCGCCTGGCTTGACATAAGCGCAAGCACCTTATCTATATCTGACGTGCACACTGTGACCACATTCTTCGCAATGTAGCGGAACGCGCGGTTGGTGTCGCCGTACTCGTTTGCAAGCTTGTCGGAAATCTGAGGCACCGAAACGGTTATCTCATCCTCTGCCACGCCGCCCTCCTTGAGGAAGTCTACGATCACCGCATTGGCCGCATCGATCTGACTGTATATCGACTGCACATTGTCAGACATAACCTTATATACTATAGGCCATATCACCTTGTCGGCCCTGACCTCTTTCTCGCAGAGGCCCTTCACATTGACAGTGCGATCAAACGAACGATACTTCACAACCGCAGTCGGTATCATCATACCGAGAATGACCAGGCCTGCCATTATGCAGAGCCCGCTGTAGAATTTTCCTTTATCCATATGACAGAAGTTTTAAGCGATCAGGCAAGTCCACTGCAAGAACCTTACCTGCGCGTATTGATGATGATGACGCCGAACGCTCCACGCGCTCCGTATATCGAAGAGGACGAATCCTTCAGCACCTCCACCGACTTGATGTCACGAGGATGCAGGAAACTGATGTCTGACACCTCGACTCCATCCACAATCAGAAGCGGCTCGGATGTGCCGTTTATCGTGCTCACTCCCCGAATGATAAACCTGTACTTAGGTCCGTTCTTGATGACACTGAGTCCCGGAACCCTTCCCTGAAGATACTCGCCGATGTCGCTGTAGCTCGCCACCAGATTATTGTCCATATTCACACTGGAAACGGAATTCGTCAGCTTGGACTTCTTGATGTATCCGTATCCCACATAGACGGAATCGTTGCTCGCCATCACAGCCCTCAGAGAATCCCTGATGGCACGTTCGATTCTGCGCTCCTCCTTGCGGATCTCCCTATCTTTCTTCCTGTCCTGGGCGAATCCAGGCAGCGCCGCAATTATGGCGCACAGGACAATGATGATGAATCTTTTCATAGCCGGTCGCATATAGAGCGTAAAGATATCAAATATTATTCAAAAAGATTAGAAAAGGAGGGAACCGACGTCATCGGTTCCCTCCTGATATCAAAAATCTTGAATGCCTCTGTTATGCGTCAAGCTCAATGAGGAGGCCTGCCTTGTCAACCTTGCAGGTTACAGTCTTTGTCTGGCCAGGGAGGAGCGGGAAGAAGTTGTCGCTCCAGAAAGCTGGAAGCACAAGATTCCCCTTTGCATCCTTAGCCTTGAGGATATTCATATAAGAGATGTACTCAGAGTTATTTGTGACAGCAACAGTGTATACACCGTCAGCATATGAAACCTGCATAGCGATCTTGGACTCCGGCTGTGCGAATGCGAAACGGAGGTCTGAGTATGAAGTGATAGGTGAATCATACCAGGTGCTCTCCTTGAAGTTGTACACGTTTCTCTGAGCTGCGATGCAGTAGAAGTTGTCAGCAACGAAGTTGCCCTCTGCATCAACGATCTCGAGAGCTACGAAGTGCGGCTTGCCGTCGAACTTGGCGAGGTCGAATACGTCAACAGTGTTGCGGTATGATGTGCCGACAGTCTTTGTCTCCTCGCAGAGAAGAGCTGAAGCGTCGTCATATACCTTCACAGTTGCAACTACATCACCTTCAGCAAGACCCTCGTTCACGAGATATACGTGGCTGTCCTTGTAGTTGTAGATGAGCTGAACTGGCTCACAAGCCTTCTTTGTTCCGTAGTATGCCGCTACAGGAGCTCCGTAGTAGTCGTAAAGCTGCCAGTAGATAGATGGCCAAGCAGAGTTGAGCATCCACTGAACGATACCTGTAGAAACCGGAGTGTTCACACGGAATGCCTCGAACATAGCGCGTGTTCCGTCATAGTCGAGAGCGTGACCCTTTCTTACATAGTCATTGAAGTCAGCAGCCTCACCATACATATTGTTCATCACGTTTGTGAGGACATCCATATTGTTCATCGCGGTAGATGAAGTAGTACAGTGCTTGCCCCAAGCGTCTGTGATAGGCCAAAGCTGATCAGCAGGAATCATCTTCATAAGAGACTCTGCCTGCGGGATGTTTGCACCGATACCGGTCTCTGTGTTGAAGCCGAATGCTCCACCGTAGTTTGTATCGAAGTACCAGTAGTCAGGAGCCACATACTCGTATGGACCTGCCATCTTGCTGCCAGACCAGCCTGTGAGCTCACTCTTGAGGCTCTTTGCAGAGCTGATGTATGGACGATAGTCGTACTTCTCATAGATCTCAAGATACTGCTTCTCGAGCTCGTAGATAGGAACGCAGTCAGAACCTGTCATCCAAGCGAATACCGATGCGTGGTTATGGAGTCTGATCACCTGATCCTTGAAATATCTTACAGCGAGGTCGATCTCCTTAGGCTCATAGATGCAGCCTACGTGGTGGATCTCAGGGATACCGCAGTAGTTCTCCCACTCCCACTGGCAGCTCCAGCCCACAAGAGCGAGGAGACCGTACTGGTCGCAGAGGTCATACACTGTGTCATCCTTACCCCAGATATTCTCGAAACGAACGCAGTTCATATTCATATCCATAACATACTGGAGCTGCTGGTCGATACTCTGAGGAGTATCGCGGAGGAAGATGTCGTCTGTCCAGCCTGCACCCTTGATGAGGATATCCTTGCCGTTGAGAGTGAACTGTCTGTAACCGTACTCGTTGAGTTCGCTTGTGATCTCACGGATACCGAAAGTCACATCGTACTTGTCTGAAACCACACCCTCTGTCGCTACAGCCACATTGAGGTCGTAGAGCTCAGGAGTACCGAGGTCGTATGTCCACCATACGCGTGGATTCTCCACGTGGAGGTTTGCAGCCTGCTCAGGAGTTACGACAACGATTGTCTCCTCACCGGCCTGAAGCTCGAAAGGAACGTTGCATACACCTGCATCCTGGAGGTCGAGAGCAATCTCACCGGCTACAGGAGCGTCATTGTTGTTCTTCAAAGTAACGCGAACCTCAAGGTCAGCCTCAGCGAATGCCTCAGTGTCAAGGCTAGGAATCACATATACGTCCTGGATGCTCACAGCACCTGAAGCGCAGAGCTTCACAGTCTGTGTTATACCCATACTCTCGTCGAGCGGTCTTGGGTTCCAGTCAACGAATCCGATGTTGAGGTCACGTGAAACCGCTCTCTTGATCTTCACCTCGAGAGTGTTCTTCTCCTGGAGAAGCTTGGTCACGTCGTACTCTCTTACGAGGAACACACCGTAAGTTGTGTCCGAAGCGGCAATCTGAGTACCGTTGAGAGTGATGTCCGCATAATAGTTGAGACCATTGAACACGAGGTCATAGTGAGTGCCCTCTGCAAGGTCAAGATTGAATTCTGTCTCATAGATCCAAGCGTCATCGAAGATGCTCTTGTCTACATCATAGTAGGCAGTGCCGTTAAGGATGTCCTCTTCTCCGAAATAGCCCTGCTCGTAAAGCACTCCAGCTACAGTAGAAGGTACCTTAACATCGTACTTCTGTGTTGTTCCCTCGCGGTTGAGCGTCCAGGAATCAAGCAGAATTTCGTCTCCGTTCTGCAGAGACACAGCTCCGGTGCACGCGCTGAGCATACCCGCAGCCAAAATGAGTTTTAGCGCTTTCATATTGTATTGTTGTGTTGATTAATTCAAAGATGCCGCTCCGATGATAGGAGTCTCGCCGCTTGTCTGCACATCGATCTGGAGCTTGTCCACGTTCGCCGCAAACGGGAACTTGCTTCTGATTGTCTTCATCATAGACTCACGGAACAGAGGCATTGCGTTGGCGATGCCGCCGCCGAAGACGATGTGGCTAGGATCATAAGCGTACATAAGGAGAGTCACAGCGTAGCCGAGGTGGGCGCCGAATTCGTCGAAGATCGCCTTCGCCTTCTCGTCGCCGGCCGCAACTGCCTTGCTGAGCTCATAGCTGTCTACATTGTACTTCGCAAAGAACTGCTTGCTGCAGAACTCCTCGAGGCAACCTCCGTTGTAGTCGAGGTAGCCGAGCTCGCCTGCTCCGCAGTTCACTCCGCAGATAAGGCGTCCGTGGTACACGATGCCGATACCCATACCGGTTCCGAGAGTCACAGTCACAAGGGACTCAGGCCTTGCATCCTCCGGATAAAGGCCGTATGCTCCCATTGCATAGCAGTTTGCGTCATTGTTGATATACACCGGAACGCCGAAACGTCCTTCAAGGAACTCCTTGAGATGGACTTCCTTCCACGAAGGGATGTTGGCTGCATCATAGACGATGCCTCTGTTCACATCAACTACCGATGGAACACCGATGCCGATTTTTTCTACACCCTCGACAAAAACAGTTGAAATCTGCTCTGCGAGATACTCCAAAGTCTGTTCTAATGTAAAAGAACGGTCAAAAGACGGAACCGAAGTCATACTGATGACTTTACCGTTGTCTACAAGTCCGAGGCAAAGGTTAGTTCCTCCGAGGTCAATTCCTAATGTCATACTACGTAGTTATTTTGGCAAATTTACCATATATGGTAAGTTGTCGTATGGCTTTTTGCGTATTTGCAAACGCAATTTGCGCAGAAGATTGATAAATTATGCTATTTTTGTGTCATCCAAGACTTGACCGCATATGATAAGACTGCTTTTCATCACAGACTATTCGGATTCATACGCCAACAGGCTGCTCAAAGGCATCATCGATTTCTCCAAAGAGAAGGGCCAGTGGTCCATCAGCAGGATGCCGTCATACTACAAGCAATCCATTGGTATGGAGGGAATTCTGAAGGTGGCGAAGGAATGGGAGATCGACGTGGTGATAGGCACGTTCGAGGACGGTGACGACATCGGAATGCTCCGCGAAGAAGGCATCATCGTCATTGCCCAGGACTTCAAGAAAAGGCTCCACGGTGTCCCGAACATAACAGGCGACTACAAAGGCACCGGAAAGATGGCGGCCAGATATTATCTGGACCGAGGATTCCGCAATTTCGGATTCTTCGGACTCAAGGATGTGTGCTGGTCCGATGAGAGGTTTGAAGGATTCTTCAAGGAGATCAAGAAGAGCGGACAGGAAGGATCCGTCCACAAATACAACACGCAGGACATCGACCGCCACTGGTTCTACGAAAGGGAGGCGCTCGCAAAGTGGCTCAAGGGGCTTCCGAAGCCGATCGGCATTATGGCCTGCGACGACAATCAGGGCAACAACCTGATAGAGGCCTGCAACTCTGCAGGCATAAAGATTCCGCAGGAGGTTTCCATCCTGGGAGTGGACAATGACGACCTTCTGTGCAACCTCAGCATCCCGACGCTCTCGACCATAGCGATAGACATCGAAGGCGGAGGATACAAGGTGGCGGAACTCATAGAAAAAATGGTGGAATCACCGGACGAAAAACACGAGGACATCGTTCTGCGCCCGACAAAGATCATCCACAGGATATCAACGGCCGCATATGCGACCGGCGACAGCGAAATACAGAAGGCCTTGATGTTCATACACCAGAACGGCAGGAAGAAACTCTCTGTAGATGACGTCGTGGAACAGGTCGCGCTCTCCCGCCGACTGCTGGAGATCCGCTTCAAGGAAGTGACCGGACAGAGCATCTACCAGTACATCTTCGCGCTGAGGCTGAAGACCTTTGCAGAGATGCTCCTTGAAACGAACGAGCAGGTAATAAACATCGCCCTCTCCATAGGAGAGAGCGACGCAAAAAGCATTTCCAAGAAATTCAAGGCCGTGTACGGCTGTTCGCCTAACGAATACAGGCTCAGGAATTCGGGAATATGATTATTTGATCAATGCTCTGATCTTGTCTGAAAGCTCTGCATTCTCGTACACGCCCACGAAGTCCTCTGAATGTGGTCCCCAGGCGAATACAGGAAGGGCAATACCGTTGTGACCTGTAGTAGAATAGTTCACGCGGATTCTCTTCTCTTCAAGGCTGCCGCTCAGAAGAGTCATACCGCCTGTAGCGTGGTCACCTGTAACCACCACAAGAGTCTCACCGTCCTTTGCCGCCCACTCGAGAACGATACCGAGAGTACGGTCGAAGTCGAAGAGTTCCTCCATTGTCATTCCGGCCTTGTTGTCGTGACCGCCGTCATCGATCATAGAGCCCTCGATCATAAGGAAGAAGCCTTTCTTGTTGTCAAGAACCTGAAGGGCCTTTGTCACTGCAGACGGAAGGATGTCACCACGGTCGAGAGCCGGCTTAAGCTCATATTCGTCCATAAGGGCGATCACCGGACCGTTCTCTACCGCCATCATCTCTTCCTTTGTCTCAACGTATGTATAACCCATAGCCTCTGCCTGGCCTACAAGATCAACACCGTCCTCTCTGCCGCTCCAATATCTTGTGCCGCCGCCTGAAAGGAAGTACACACCGCTGTTGGTCATCTGGACTGCAATGTCATCCATATTTTTGCGGGTTGTAGTGTGGCTGAAGAATACGGCAGGAGTAGCATCGGTTACGCGGCAGGTAACTGCAGCACCTGCTCTCTTGCCTTTCTCCATCGCTTCTTCAGCAAGAGATTTCACGGCAACGGAATCCGGATTCATCGCAATCATACCGTTGTTGGTCTTCTGACCTGTCGCCAATGCAGAACCTGCAGCCGCAGAATCCGTAACGAGTTTGTTCGCAGAATATGTCCTCTGGATACCGACCTTCGAGAAGTTGTCAAGATTGAGTCCTCCGTTGCATACCCAGGCTGCGCTGATCTGCTCGAGACCCATACCGTCGCCGATCATAAAGATGATGTTCTTCACCTTCTTTCCTTTCGGCTCCTGGACAGAAACCGTCTCATACGGCTCCAGCATAACGTACTTGTCATCCTCTGCGAAATTGTTCACTGCATACTTTGACCTGTCTCTGTCAAGCACCTGAGAGTTTGCCACATAGGCAAACCCCAGGAAAAGAGAGGCGATAAAAAACATCTTTCTCATAATTCAATCTTCTTTATCAGTTAATTCTTTCTATGACGGTAAGCGATACCCTGTTCCTCGTAGTAAGGCATCTCACGGTCAACCACTGTGCTGTAGTATCTGTCGAGTTCTTCCATAAATACAGGATCGTCAGCCTTGAGAGTGCCCTCCCAAGTCGGGCTTGCGTTCCACGCTCTCTCGAACACTCCGCAGACCTTAGGGAAGATGTACGATGTGACGTGATCGAAGTTTCTTACAGTCTCTGTCCAGAGCTGAGCCTGGATACCTGCAATGTTCTCCTGCTTCTTAAGCTCTGTCTTGCCTGCAGGAAGGTTTGAGATGTCGCGCATTCTTCCGCGGTCATCCCAACGTACCGAACGGTAGATGTCATATGGAAGGAGGCAGAAGCTGCGACGCTCATCCACGAAACCACCCCAGGAAAGACCTCTCTCGGTCTTGTCAGTAGTGTACGCGAAGTCCATATAAGTGTTGGTCATATTCGAAAGAATGACAGGAACGTCGTCGTTTGCATAGTGATAAGGATACTCCTCCTGTCCGTGTCCTGTGTGCCAGAAGTTGATAGAATAAAGGCTCTTCTTCATTCTCTCGTATGTGTGGTCCTCAAGGTCCATCACAAGCTCCTGCCATCCTGCGATCTTCACGCCTCTCTGCTCAGCGATGCTGAGGACGTTCTCGATATAGTATGACTTGAGGAGTTCGATGTTGTCCCAGCCTCTCTCCGCCATAATCTTCTGGCAGGCAGGCGAGCCTACCCAAGCACCGCCCGGAACCTCGTCACCACCTACGTGGATTGCCGGAAGAGGAACACCGGCCTCATTGTGGTAAGCGATGATGTTGTCGAACACGATCTCGATGAACTTGTATGTAGAAGGGAGAGCCACGTTGATGGCGTTGTCCTTGTAATACTGCACAGAGCAGTACTCGGACACGTCCTCCTTCTCGCTGAGGAGGCAGCTCTCGTCGCCTGTACGCTTTGCATAAGCCTCCATAGCCTTGATAGCCGCTCTTGAGTGACCTGGAGTGTCGAACTCAGGGATGACCTGGATGCGGCGCTCCCACGCATACTTGAGAATCTCGATGTAGTCCTCCTTTGTAAGGTGGCCGTTCGAAGCGGAAGTCATATCCTTAGGATCGGCACATCCGTCATATGAAGGGATGAGATACTCCTCCTCAACGTACTCGCCTGCTTCGTTCTTTACAGGGAACGAGTGGTATGCTCCGTAGGTTGTGAGTTCAGGGAACTGAGGCATTTCAAGTCTCCAGCCCTCGTCATCTCCGAAGTGGAGGTGGAAGATGCTCACCTTGTAGTGTGCGAGAAGGTCGATGAGCTTGAGGAGATTGTCCTTGCTTGTGAAGTTTCTTGAGATATCGAGCATAAGGCCTCTATATGCAAGGTCAGGCCAGTCTTCGATCACCATATTAGGAAGCTCTGTGCCGCCTGCGTTTCTGAAGAGGTTGTCCATTGTTACCTTTGCATAGTATGCTCCGTCAGCATCGGCAGCCTCGATCTTGCAGGTACCGTCGAGAGTGATCTTGTACCAACCTGCTTTCTGGCCTTCAACCATCACAGCCTCAGGAACCGCCTCAACGGCAGTTGTTCCCTCAGCCGGCTGCACGTTCTTGAGAGATGGGACCATATCCCACACTTCAGTCTGCACGTGATTATAAGGGAAATCAGGAATGTTCTCTGAAGGGAGGAACTCGTACTTTACCTTGAGAGCCTTCACCTTCTTGCCCTGCTCGAGGACAAATCCCTCAGGTGCCCAGCAGTGACGCTGGAGAGGACGGTCGGAATATTTGACGACAAGATCTTTTCCTTCGTGCGCGGCAGGGGTCATCTTGTACCAGCATCCGTGATGCTGCTCGATCACACCCTCTGTTCCTTCGAGAGGCTCTGCCACGATGTGATTTGATGTGAGCCATACAGCCCAGTCAGTACCTTTTGGCGCATTGACGATAGTAAGAGTGTTCAAAGCGCGACCTGTTTCAGGGTCAGTCTCGCCTTCTGTCCATACTACAGAAGTCTTGCTGCAGCAGCTTGATGCCACAAAAGCGAGGGCAACTGCACACAAAGAGAAACCGAATAACGATTTTTTTCTCATAATATTTGGTGATTAGTTTTATTTTCTGACACAAATATAGAGGAATCAACGCTGAATTTGCCGTACATTTTGCGTACTTCAGCACTCAATTTGCGAAATAATGCACTTTTTTTCACTTTTTTTGAAAAAAATCTCAAAAAAGTTTGGAAGTTTAATTTTTGTTCGTACCTTTGCAATCCCAAACGAAAACAACGGGACAAAACGCAGAAGTAGCTCAGTTGGTAGAGCACAACCTTGCCAAGGTTGGGGTCGCGAGTTCGAGCCTCGTCTTCTGCTCCAAAACAAAATTAAGGGTCATCTTCGGATGACCTTAAATTTTGAAAAATATTCACCCGACGGGGTTCAATCATATGTCAGTCGTCCTTGTGCACAAGGTCGGCTTTTTTATTTGTATCCCTACCTGGCGGCCAAATCATTGGCTAACAGCACCATACGCAAACCGCGTGCTCCCCTTTGGCAGCACGCGGTTTCTGTAAATTGCTAGCTGACAGCGCTTTAAGCGCCAGGTTATTCTGCAGCGACCACACCCATCTGCTGGGCAAGGACGGTGCGGAGATCTCCGGAGGCGTTGTCGCCGTCGTAGTCCCAGTACATTGCGCCACGAAGGCCCGTCGCCTTGATGAAGTCACACTTCAGTGTCATAGACTTTGGAGTATCGTATCCAAGAACGAGATTTCCCTCCTGGTCCGCAAGATAAGGAGCCTGAGCCACCTCATCCCACATCTCCACATAGGCATCACCCGCTTCGATATCCTTATAATCCACGAATCTTGGCATTGCTGTACCGCCTCTGCCGTAGAACGGCATTCCGAGGACAAGTTTCTCCACAGGCACGCCAGCCTCAATGTGAGCCTTGACAGCTCCCTCGCAGCAGCCCTTGGTGTTCTCTGAAGCATAAAGGGCAGCGTGATGGTATGGAGCAGTCGCCATATCATATGTCATAATGTTCACGAAGTCAAGATACTGCTCGCAAGCGAAGAAATCAATGTACTCCGCATAGGCAGAACTTGCAAGGGTAAGAAGACGGTCCTCGCCAAGCACTGCACGGAGATCCCTCATCAGAAGGTTGAAGTTCTCCCTGTCATCCGGTGACGAAGAAATGCCGGCAGCATCGCTTGTAGGATACTCCCAGTCGATGTCGATACCGTCAAGACCGAACTCCTCGACAGCCTTGAGACAGTCCTGGGCGAATGAAAGACGGCGGGCGTCGTCTGCAGCCATTTCGCTGAAGCGACCGCTTCCCCATCCTCCTACAGACAGCATCACATTGAGCTCCGGATTCACCGACTTGAGCTCCACGATGCTCTTGAGGCGGCGAGGATTATCGATGCGGACACCGTCAAAAGTGTCGTTCACGTGTCCGAACGCATAGTTGATATGCGTCATAGTGAACGGATCCGGCATAATACGGCTCCAGGAAGTCACATAAGCGACCACCACATATTCCTTTTCCGGAGCCTTCTCAGCGCATCCGGAAAGCGTTGACAGGCACACGAACAATGCCGCCAACGCTGTAAAGATCCTCGTTTTCATACTACTTGCGGATAAGCGCGTCGATCTTCGCAGGGACGTCGATGTTCTTCATCACGCCGGCAAAGTTCTCTGCTCCTGCACCGTATGCAAAGACAGGAACGACTGTTCCGGTGTGGCCGGATGTGCTGAATTTCAGTCTGAGCGGTCCTTCGTTGCCAGGAGTGTGACCGTTGTAATATACACCTGTACCACCAGTCTCGTGGTCTGCTGTCACAACAAGAAGAGTCTCGGGATGCTGGTTGACATACTCGATCATCTGACGGAGTGTGCGATTGAACTCCTTCATTTCCACTACCATTCCCTCACCGTCGTTATTGTGGCCGTAACCGTCGATGATTGCGCTCTCGATCATAAGGAAGAATCCGTCCTTGTTGTTGCGCGAAAGCACTTCAAGCGCCTTTGCTGTAGCCTTCTCGAGGTATACTGTAGGCTCCGAGAGGTGCTCACGGTCAGCATCCTCGTTGAGGGCCGCCATCTGAGCTGCAAGGCAAACCTCCTGACCCTCGGCAGCGCTTGCTTCGCCGTTGTTCTCCTCTCTTCTGTGGAGGTCGTAAAGAGGAAGGATACCTACAAACTTGTCCGATTCAGTCTCAAGAACAGTCTCCCAGTTGAGGTATACATCATAGCCCTTCTCGATAAGAGTTGCTGTGAGGTCCAATGAGTCCGGACGGCCGACGAAGTGGTCAAGACCGCCACCGATAGCAAGGTCAACCTCGCTCTCAGTGAACTGCTTTGCGATGTCGTAAACGAATTTACGGCTTGTAACGCCTCCGTAGAATGCTCCTGGAGTAGCCTCTGTAAGAGTAGTGTTAACTACGATACCTGTCTTCATACCATAGGTCTGAGCCTTTCTGAGGACGCTTGTAAGCTGATTTCCGTCAGGATCCGCTCCGACATAGCCATTGTTTGTACGTGTACCTGTAGCAAGGGCAGTACCACCCGCAGCCGAGTCAGTCACGTAGTTGTTTGCTGAACAAGTCTCGTGAAGACCGATTACCGGTGCCATCTCGAAACCTGTCGGCTCATCCTCTGAAAGGAGCAAAGTAGACACAGCTCCGAATCCCATACCGTCACCGATAAGATAGATGACGTTCTTTACCTGCGGCTCATTGCAGCAGCCAGTAATCGCCATCACAAGCGACAGCATTGCCATTGAAATAAAACTCTTCTTCATAGTTGTAAAATTTTATTCAAACTTACATAAAATTACATAGTAAAACACACAAATTGCGAATTATTTCCAACTGTTTGCGCAAACCTTTGTATACGGGTGCTCAACCACAGCATTTCTTGTTGGATTTATTGCAAAAAACGGATATATTTGTTGCTTGCGCACATAGGCAAACCGCCTTAAAACGAACAATTTAACATTTATAAAATATGAAATTCACAAAGACTCTCCTATTCTTTCTGTTCCTCACAATCGGACTGACGAGTTGCACTGATCCGAATCCGGGATTCATCATACCGCCACCTAGCTGGGGACAAGGAACAGACAACAACACACAAAATCCATCCGACACTCCAGATACTCCTGTAACTCCGGAGCCTCCTGTGGAACCTGTTCCGGCACCGACAGGAGGACCTATCATCGTAGGTTATGCAACATATTGGGACACACGTATGCCGGATCCTACTCTACTTACTCATATCAACTACGCATTTGCTCTTATCAAGGACGATTTCGAAAGCCTTAACGTGAAGGGTCCAGACCGTCTCAAGAAAATAGTTGCGCTGAAGAAGCAGAATCCAAACCTGAAAGTAGTTCTTTCAGTCGGAGGATGGGGAGCAGGCAACTTCAGCGAGATGGCAGCTGACGCGAATCATCGTAAGAAGTTTGCGGCAAACTGCGTGACTGCTGTGAAGACATATGGCCTTGACGGCATTGACATCGATTGGGAATACCCAAGCAGTTCTTCTGCCGGCATTTCGTCATCGCCACAAGACATCAGCAACTTTACCCTGCTGATGAAAGACCTTAGAGCGGCACTCGGCAGTGATAAGCTTCTCACGATCGCATCATATGCAGGCGTGAAGTACTATGATTTCAGAAATGTAGCGCAGTACCTTGACTTCGTCAATATTATGACTTACGATATGGGAAGACCGCCATATCACCATTCTGCACTCTACGCTTCTTCCAAGACGAAGAACAGCTGTGCGGAGGCCGTAGAGAAGCATTACAATGCAGGCGTACCGTATGAGAAGCTTGTTCTTGGAGTTCCGTTCTATGGCAAGCCGGCCCAGGGAGAGAGTGTGGATTACGTTGACCTCGCTGCCGGATATTTCAGCACATATACAGAACGCTGGGATGATGTATCAAAGGTCCCATACCTCGTAGATGCCAGCGGCACTATGGTTATTTGCTATGACAACGCCAAGTCTCTTGGGCTCAAGGCCGACTTCATAAAGAGCAAGGGACTTCTCGGAGCAATGTACTGGAACATTGAGGCTGACGACATAAACTGGACGCTATCTAAAGCCTTGTCTACAAGTCTTCTTGACGGAAATTCAGGTGGGAATACAGATGATGAAGACGACAGCAATCTGGAGTCTTATCAGGTTACCAATGAATATATGCAAAAATATATGGATGAGGTAACCTATAATGTGAATTATACGGACAAGACTACTTCCTATATCAAAAATTATCCTGGTGGAGGACCTGGAGAGGCAGACATACCACCTTCAGTGACAATCAGCTGGGATCTCAATGGCTACACAGGCAAGACAACCCTTAAGGTCTGGGACAAGGATTGGAGCCGCGAGTATTCTCTGTCTGCAGGTATTTCCAAGCAGGAGCTTTTGAACCTTGTACCTAATTCGACTTATCATTATACAGTCACCGGCAGCGACAACACTTCTATTGCAGAAGGCGCATTCAAGACCACCGGTTCAATCCATCAGGTGTATTTCAGCGACAGAGTTCGCAATGGCCGAGATCTTGGCGGATGGAAGACCAAGGATGGCAAGACTGTAGTATACCGCAAGCTTTACAGAGGTGGCGCTGTCAGGATTGACTCTGAAGGAAAGAGAGAATGGAGGGCTGCCGGAATCAAAGCCGAACTTGACCTCAGAGAGGCCGGCTCCGCATCAAAGTCTCCTGTCGGCGTCGATATCGACTTCATCTGCCCTGGCTTCCCACACGGATACAAGGGAATGATGAAGGACTACGCCAGCGGAGTCAAGGACTGCTTTGTATTCATTGCGAAATGCCTCAGAGAGAATAAGCCTGTATTCATCCATTGTTCAGCAGGACGTGACCGCACAGGAACAATCGCCCTCCTGACACTCGGTCTGCTTGGCGTGTCTGAAGGAGACCTCGGCAAAGACTACGAACTGACTTATTTCTCTCCGGAGGAATGGAGTATGGAATACGACAGCAGCGGCAAGGCATTCTATAATCACACCCGCAATGTCAGCTCATTCAGAGGTGCTTGCGAATATGTCTGGAGCTTCGGCGGCAAGACATTCGCAGAGAGCGTCGAGAAATATCTCCTTTCCATCGGAGTTCCTCAGAAAGACATCAACGAGATCAAGACTCAGATGGTAAAATAGAATATATAACTATATTGAAAAATGCGGTGGTAGGGAAAATCCCAAACCACCGCATTTTTCAATATTATTACATTCCTGTGAACTTGACTTTGTGCAGGAGAGAGAATTTCTCGTCTCCACAGTCTTCACCGACCCAGATGCATCCGTTCTTCTTGTCCACACAGATCGCTTCCGGATTCCAATCAGCGAAATCGCCGATGTAATACTTGGCAATCAGCTTGGTGGCAGCACCGTCGAACAGATAGATGGTGTAAGGATCATACTGCGGAGCGTCCTTATTGGAGTTGGAGTCGATCACCCACAACCAGTCGTTCTCTTCATCGTAGTCAAGACCTGCGATCTCGGAGATGGTAGAGCATACTGTACGAAGGCTCTTCTTCTCCTGCAGCTTACCGTCCAATGTATAGCGGAACAGAGTCGCACCGGTCTGGGTACCCAACAGGAGTTCACCCTTGTACCAGGCGATGCCTTCCACACCGGAGTTGCCCATATTGGCCGCGCCATCCACTACCCAACCGAAGTTGGTTTTGCTGTTGTAACCCGGAGCTGGTACCGCATAGCCGGAATTTGAAGTAGACTCCAAGCCGATGTACATTGTACCTGTGGCAGGATCAATCGCGAGGGCTTCCATTTCGGCGCTCTTATCCCAATGGAGGCTGAAAGTACCATCGAAGTTGATCTTGTACAGTCCGCCGTTGTCGTCACATCCCCACAGGAAGTCGCCGTCCTTGCTCAGACACAGACCGGAGAGTTCCGGAATCCACTTGCCGTCACTGCTCTGGAGTTTTGTAGTGAATTCCACCTTGCCCATCTTAGGCGCTTCTTTCTCCGGAACATACTCATCCGGACGTTCGTACTTGCCAGGAGCATCCGGATTTCCGTCCATAGCGTGCTTAACTGCGTGGCGGAGGGTACCTTCCTTATTGTCTTCACGGAACTCCCAGATCATTGCTCCGAGCATATTCCTGGACTTGAGGAATTCCACCTTTGCATTTACGGATTCTATGTCCTCATAGCTGGCATACATCTTACCAAGAGCATCAGCCAGGTATGGAACCTTGGCCACGTCGTCCCAGACACGATAGTTCTTGCCTGACACATTCATACCGTCACAAGTACCGTTGAAGAAAATGTCTTCAAGATCACCGTAAGTCACCGAAGCAGGATAATAGTTGCCTGTGGTTTGCGCGTAACCGTCACCGTGACCGTAGAATGGAATACCGAAGTTCATCATCTGGTAAGGAATACCCTGCTGACCGTGGAAGATATCATCAATAACCTCCTGACAGGTGCGGGTTTTAGCAATGGAACTGCGATAAAGCGGAGCGTTGTGATAAGGTGGATTGCCCAGGTCATAGGTCATCACATTGATGTAATCCACGTACTTCAGGGCATTGACGTTATCAGTATATTTTCCGCTGGAAGAAGCTGCATAAGAAAGTATCTTGTCCGGCATCGCCTCCCTCATTTCCTTGAGGAGGGTGATGAAGTTGTACCAGTCGGAAGGGTCAGCGCCGTTGACGTATTCTCCTTCTTTGGCCGCATAGGTAGGATACTCCCAGTCTATGTCGAAGCCGTCAGTTCCATACTGCTCAGTAATAGCCACGCATTCCTCCACAAAGGCTTTACGCTTTGCTTCATCACGGGCCATCTGAGACCAACCATCCGCATTCTTACCCCAGCCACCCATCTGGAACTTGACCTTAAGCTCCGGATACTGGGCCTTGTAGGCTACGAACTTCTGTGCGATGGTAATCGATTTAGCCGGAATCTCAATACCGGTTCCGTTCACCTTATCCTTGAAACGAACGTGGCCCACATTGATGTGAGTGAAGTTTCTCACCTCTTCCAGAGATGGGAACCAGTCGTCCTTGGTGTACTCCGTATAGTAGATCTCTATGATAGGAGTAATACCGATACGGGCCTGACGTTCAGGGCTGTCCCAAGGATTTTCGTCCAGGATGTCAGGGATGTCCGGGTCCTGGCCGGGATCTTCGGGATTGAAAGGATCTCCCGAAGGAATCTCTCCCGAGTTCGGCTTGGTATTGGGATCCGGAACAAGCATTCCCATCCGATCCTGAGTACAGCCGCATACCGCTGCAAGGAAAACCAGCAGCGGCAGCAGCATAATAAACCTGACTCTACTTTTCATAGTAAAGATTTGTTATTCAGCGGATTCAGCGACGCAACGCACGCTACCGCCACGGGTACGAACCTGACCGGCACGCTTGAACTTGATACCGTCGTCGATGTATCCGTACATACCATAACCGTTCTCGGTGCCACTATCCCAACGTGCAGACCACACAATTGTACGTGCTCCTGCCTTCTTCTGGCCTTCTCCGTCTTCAGCTATATAACCGGCAAGAGGGAAGATCATAGAACCTACAGTATAGCAGCAGTTATCGGCATCAAGCGCAAAATACTCCCTGTCATTGAGATTTGTGCCGGAATCCCAGAATCCGCAAGAAGTGTTACGCTGAGGAAGCATATAGCCAACCGGACAAGGGTCATAAACACTCTTTTCAGTTTCGCCCCAGAGCTTGCCGACCTCATCGGTAATCTCCGGCAGCCAGTCCTTGCTGGTTTCGTTCTTGATCACATAAACGGTAGGATTCTTGATCGCCTCCTCAACTGTCATAGGGGCCACCTGGCTAGTCATTTCTGTGCCAGCTACAGTAATGGCACCTGTACCGCTTACTACACCAAGACCTGGGAACGGATCCTTACGGCCCCACTCATAGAGAAGACCGAAAGACTCTACTGTTGCGACAGGATCAAGGATTGCAGGAGTATCAACAAGAGCACCAAGGTTTCTGCTCATAGCCGCCTTTACTGAATAATTCTGCTCAACAGCATCAGTGATAGGAGTAGCAGGAATCCAGATATGCCAGCTCCAGAGAACCTCGTCATTTGCATCAAGTGCAGCGATGAGGGCATTACCTGGCTTCAGTGTTGCAGGAGTAGCGAAAGTGATGAAGTCGCCTGAATAGTCAACAGAAGCGATGACACTGTTAGGAGTCACAGCATCCTGATTATTCCAGGTCTCCCAAAGGAGAGCAGCCTTGGCAACAGCACCAACACTTTCCTCTGTGTTACCCTTCACGAGCGGGAACTTGTATTCGCCAGCCTCTGTCACGAGGTAACAGTTGGCAGTTCCCTTCTTGCCAAGGTTCTTAGGTCCTTCCTCAATTGCTGAATTGATGACGATATTCACGAAAGAAGTAAGACCTACCTTGGAGTCTGCATATGCAAGGAGGACTGCGCTCTCAGTAAGCTTAAGAGGAGTGATCACGATGTTTGCATCATCAACCTCAACCTTGAAAGCCTTAGGATTGTAACCAGATACGGCAACCACAGTTCCTGATGTCTTTGCAGACACAGTGTAAGGGATTATGATCGGATCCATTGTCTCATACTCATACTCTGTAGTGTCGATGTTCAGCTTGAAAGCTTCAGCGAACGGAATGTTCACTGTTGTTCCATCTGACAAAGTCAAGACAACAGCGTCGTCTGTAACAGCAAGGTCAGTGAAGATACCATCCTGGAGAGTAGCACCGCCGGTCGCAACCGGGCCGAGGTTAGTCTTCTTTCCAGCGACCTCCACCCACAGATTACCCTCTTCATCGATTGAGAAAACAGGAGTCTCGTAAACAGGAACCTCTTCACCGTCAACCTTGATGGCAATACCATCAACAGCCCAGACAAGCTCGCCTGCACCATTGCGGATCACAGAGAATACAGGACCCTCAGACGGATCGGTAGGAACGATATTGAAGTGTACAACATTGCCGTCAGTGTAAGTGACTGTGATACCGGTGGTACGGCCAGTTTCCGGATCCTT
This sequence comes from Bacteroidales bacterium, assembly GCA_017546585.1. GTDB lineage: Bacteria > Bacteroidota > Bacteroidia > Bacteroidales > UBA932 > Cryptobacteroides. Next base: position 64,947 of record JAFYWC010000020.1, on the reverse strand, counting down.
GTACTCTTCCACCTTGCGAACGAACTTGCCGTCACCTACAGCGGACTGCAGAGCTGAAATATCATTCTCCAGTTTGCTGATTCTAACGTCCAATCCATTGATCAGATCTCTAATGCCAGTGTCGTCATATTCCATTGTGCAGCCCACAGCCAGGAGCGCCAGCACAACGAGAGTAAAAAACTTTTTCATATGGTTTTATATTAGTTATTAGTTTCAAATTATTCTACAGTACAGCGCACAGAACCGAGACGGGCTTTCGGTGCGGAGCCGAATTTAAAGGTTCCCTTGTCATAGCGGAGGTCAGCGCAAGGTCCCTTGGCATCGTCGGATGCCTGAGATGTCCAGTACAGAGTACGTACGCCAACCTTGGCGAGAGCGTCCACACCGTAGTCGTCGCGATAACCGGCGATAGGGAAGACAGAAGCCTCTGGAGATCCCAGTTTGAGCCATCCGGCTGCACTGTCAATACCCCATCCTGCCTGCACTGTCAGGTCGCTAGACCAGAACGGATTGGCAGTGTTCTTCTTCGACACTCGGTAACCCGGAGGACACGGATCGTAGATAGTCTTTTCTGCATCGGCCCAGAACTCGTTGTTAGGAGTCAGACACCAGTCTCCGTTGTTGATGTGACCGAGGAGGCGTGGGTCTGCGATAGATTCCTCGAGAGTGATCTGACCTTCTGCCAATGTCTCAGGAACTCCAGCGTAGGTCGCAGGAGCCTCGCCATTGAACTCGGCTGCCGCAGTGAACGGATCCTTACGGCCCCACTGGTATACCATACCGTATGAAGTAGGATCCACCGGCTCGCTTGTCGCAACAGTTGCCACGAGAGCACCCAGGTTACGGTCCATCATATCTACACCCATAATACCGCCGAAGTTTGCAGTCACGATGTCAGTCTCAGGAATCCAGATGTGCCAGCTCCAGAGGATTGTACCGTTTGCGCCCTTGGCTACTACCATCGCGTTACCTGACTTCAGGGTCTCCGGTGTACGGATGATGATGTAGTCTTCAGCGAAAGCAGCAGAAGCAAGCACGCTGTTAGGAGTAACCTCCGATGCGTCGTTCCAGGTCTCCCAGTAAATCTCAGCCGACTCGACGTCAGGGATGTAGTTGGTAGACTCGTTTCCATATACCGCCTTGAACTTGTAGCCACCTGTTTCTCTGATGACATAGCAGTTCGCGTTGCCGGCCATATCCAAATCCTTGATATCGCTGGAGAACGGATTGACATAAGTCTGGATATCTCCTGTGATGTCACCGATATTCACGATGGCACCGCGGGCAATCTCCACAGGATCAGTGTATTTGAAGATCTTGGTATAGTCATCCCCCTCTTTGAACTTCACGGTGAAGCCTGCAGGGAAAGCGGTACCTTCCGGCAGGAAGACCAGGAGTTCAGAACCGTCGATGGTTCCGTCCAGCTGGATGATAGGATCACCCACATACTGCTTATAGTTCTGCTCTTTGTCGGTAATCTTCACCTGCAGGAACTCGTATCCCATCGGATCCTTCTTAGGTGTCGAAATGGTATATCCATCATATTCCCCGTCCACAGACATCGACAGGATGCCGCAAATATTCTGGAACTGGAAGGTATCCTCATTGTTGCACGCCGCCATAATCTGCGCATTGGAGGTCGAGAACTGGCTATAGAAGAAGCAGTGCTTGAGGTTGTTCACCAGCGACGCCGGATAAGAGGCGTACAGTGTGCTTGAGCAGTCTTCTCTCTTGTACGGATAGAGTCCGCTCACCTCGACAGTCGCAGTCTTGCCGTCATCGGAAATATCGTTGGCTCCGAGGGTGACAGTCACCTGATTCTTGGCATATTCGCCGTGGACAACGATCTGGTCGCCTGCCACCCAGGCTGTCTTGAGGACCTCGGGCGCCTCCTCGCCCTCCCCTAAAGTAAATTCAGGGAGGACGAAAGTGAGCGTACGTGTCTCAGGCTCCACTTCTAGCCCTGTAACCGGACCGTCCGGATCGACAGGGTTCTCTTGACAAGCGAAGAGCGGGAGAATGACTGCGCAAAGAATCGCTATATTGTAAATCTTTTTCATAATCTCTTTCATTTAAAGGTCCTTTGTCTAGTCTTCCCAGTTCATCGGAGGTGTGTATTCGTACCACTCCAGGACAGCTGAACCTGAGTTCTCGTTATCCACACCGATGTACACATTGAAGTTAGTTCCCCAAGTGATAGAACGGAGCAGCGTCTCAGAAGTGTCGAAGCTGTTAGTCTCCACACCGTTCACCAGGTAGGTGACGTGGCAGTGATTTGCACCGCTTGGATCGAACTTGTAGGTAATTTCCACTGGCTGGGTGAAATCCAAATCCGTATAGGCCTCAAGAGTAGGCTTGTTGCCGTCGCCGGCAGCGTTCACATCGTAGCTGATCTTGCCGTCGCCTGGACGAATATCGGCCTTGAGCTCGGCGCCCTCATCGAAGCAGAACCAGTGGCGCACGCGAACTGTAGTCTCTGACGCCGGATTCTGTGTGATGGCACTCCAGTGGAAGGTATAGTTACCGAACGGCATACTGCTGTTGTGCAGACGGGCCTTGGCTGTGAACAGGGTACCTCCAAGATCCTTGCTGTAAGACGGCGTATTGGTCCAGTCAGAACTCCAGTTGCCGAGTTCATCGTTGTTGAACGGCACTCGGACAGGGGTGATCTGGTATGCCTGCTTCACCTTGATCTCCTTCACAGCAGCGTAGTCGTCTTCGTTAGCCACCACGTTCTTGAGGAGAAGGACAGCGCTGCGGAGGCCGTCAGTATCATTCTGAGTGAATGAGAGCTGGATTTTGCCGTCACCTTCGCCTGTCGGTGTGAGGATCTCATACCAATCGTCAGATTCAGATTCCTTGGTAACTACCCACTGGGTGTTGGACTGAACCTCCAATTCAGCGGAAAGCTGGTCGTAGCCGGCGCGGATCTCGGTCGAGAGAGGAACCAACTGAACACCGTCCTGTGTGAACTTGATGAGAGCCACAGCAACTTCGTGACGGTCGTACACTGTCACTTCTGCATAACGGAGCTCTGAGGTATTCTCGGCAGCGTTTACCGTAGCGATACCTGTGCCGTATCCGCTGGCACCTTCTGTAACCTCCACCCAGTCACCGTCAGTGACGCGCACACTCCAGTCCTGGTTGGACTCGATATGGATAAAGTGATCACCTCCCTTCTTGGTCACATCCTGAGCAAGGTCTGTCTCAGAGACTGTCAAGAAAGCACTACCCTTCTGGCGGACGATGATTTCCTTGCCCACCCAGTAGTCGCTCTTGATGGTAATCTTGTCTTCCCTGTCATCCAGGTCAACATTGTCATAGTACTGGACGCGGATGGTTGTGGCTTCTGCCTTTCCCTGATGCACGAGAGTCGGATCAGATGCCTCACCCTCCTCCTCACTGATGATACACCAGTCAGGATTTGCGCTGGTGACAGTCCAAGGCTCGGTAGACACCACCATAATAGTGAAGGCTTTGGCACCGTACGCAGGAAGGTCGTAACTGTCCTCCGCGCGGTAGCGCAAGTCCACTATCTTAATGGGCTCATCTACCTGCTGGCAACCGCCTAGCCCTGAAATCAGGGCCACGGCTGCACAGAAAGTCAATAAATATCTCTTCATAGTAAATTAGCTTTATTCAGCGATTGGAGTAAACTCTACAGACTCGATCACGTAGTAAGTTCCCGCTACAGCAGTATTGAAACCGAAGTACCACTGGAATGTTGTGTCATTACCAGCAAATGGGCTAGCCCAAGAGTGAGACTCTACTGTAGTCTCGTTTACAGTAAAGATGAACTTACCGTTGCCTGCAGTCTCAGCGTCAGGAGTTACTGCGAACTCATACTTGGTCATTGTGTTGAGGAAGTCAACAGACATAACGTCATCGTAGTAAGTATTGTTGTAGTTGCTTACGCTGCCGCAGTTTGTACGAAGTCTGAACTTACCTACTGTCATCCAGTTACCGAAGTCACCGTCGGTGTCGCTGAAGAACCAGAACTGGCCATCTGAACCGAAGCTGATCTCCTTCACGTTAAGAACGGCGTTGAAATAGCGGAGACCGTCCTTGAAGTATACTCTAGCCTTATTGGCACCATCAAGCTTTACAGAGCCGTCCTCAAACACTTCACCGCCCTCGACTTCGAAGTTCACGTCCTGGGTGATCTCGATGCTGTCAGTAGCTGTGCCGCCGACGATGCTGACCTGGATCTTGCGAGGAGCGAAGTAGCCGTTGAAACCAGCGATAACCTTGAAGTGGGAGTCATCGACCTTCTCTACAGCAACGCCAGGAGCATCAGTCTGAGGTTCCCACGCCTTTGAAGAGTTGACCTCGACGAGAAGCTCGCCACCCAAACGGTCGATTGTAGGATCTTCCGGAGCGACGATCTCGAAGGTCGTACCAGACTGGAAGACCTCGAACTCGCGGTTCTGTCCACCTGCGCTCACGGTAATCACAGCACTACGTGCAACGTCGTCATTCGGAGCGGCAGTTACATTGATCACGGTAGCATTGTTGCTGCCTTCGCCGTATTCCTTGTCGAAGGAAATCCAGTCCTTGTCTGCGCTCACTGTCCAGGCAAGGTCAGTGCGGAGCTTCAGCTGCTGAGTGGCACCGGAACCAGGGAATTCACCGGTGATCTCGGTAAGATCGAAGCTACCCCTCTGAGCAACGGTGAAGGACTCCTCGTCGTCGCCTGCAACAACAGTCACAGTTGCAACACGCTCAAGTACGTCACTTGGCTCGGCAGTAGCGATAATGGTGATGGTCCTGCCGTCAGGATCAGGCTGGCCGTTCTCACGATTGAAAGAGAGCCAAGAAACATCGGTACGGACTTCCCACGCCACGTTGGTATTGATGGTGAAGGAAAGCGGACCGCCTGTCGCCACATAGTCCTTTGCGACCGGTGTCACGAACAACCTGCCCTTGCGGTGCTGGTTGATGGTGATGGTGTAATAGCTGTTGACGCGCTCACCCCTGACAGTCAGGGTTGCGGTACGGTCTTCTCCGCTTTCATTGTCGGCCACGCTCACGACTACGTCGGAGATCAGGCTGGAAGATGAGCTGGAAGATGGAGTAACTGTGCACCATTCAGCGCCGCTTGAACGTGTGATGGTCCACGGCGTGTTGGAACTCACATTGAAAGTTACTTTGTCCGCGTTAGTCGAAGGGAACGAATAGCTGTCCACGGCGTCACAGACCAATCGCAGGTTCGCCAATTCCTTCTCTGGTGTCATCTGCGTGTCGATATCGAACTGCTGGCAGGCAGCCGCAGTCAGAAAGATAGACAAGCTTGCAATGATTCTAGTTAGTGTTTTCATATATCGATAGTTATTATCCAAAGTTGACGACTGCTACCAGCCGGTGTTCTGAGGGTTGAGGTTTGGATTGCAGAAGAGTTCGCTCTGCGGAATAGGGAACAAGTTCTGGCGTGCGGACCAGGTACGGGTCTCGACAGTCATACGCTTGTATTCGCTCTTGCCACCGGTGCGGGTAATCTCCACACCGTCGATCTGTCCCTGTGTCGCCTGACCGATGTCCCAGCGGCGCACATCCCAGAAGCGATGGTCTTCGAACGCGAACTCCACACGCCACTCACGGCGCACAGCCTCGCGGAAGTCGCTCTGTGAAGCTGCGGTCACTTCCGGCATACCGGCGTTTGCGCGGACCATATTCAGGGCTTCAAGGGCGCTGAGAGAGAATTCTCCTCCTGTTGCAGCAGGATTTCCCAGGTACTCATTCAAGGCCTCCGCATAAGTCAGGAGAACCTCCGCATAGCGGTAAACAATCCACTGGTGCTTGTTCGATACCGTATTCTCAGGAACGAAGCTGGTGCTTTCCTGGATGTAACGGCGGAGATAGTAGCCGGTTGGAGAACCTAAGTCATTGCGGGTTGCGGAATAGTCCTTGCCGCCTACGAAAGTCTCGATTGTGGATCCCTTGAACGACATTCCATCTGCGAGGATCGCACGCGCAAAGCGCGGATCGCGGCCCTCATACGGTCTGGTCACGTCGAAGTCAGGGTCAGCAGTCTGCCATCCGTTTGAACCCAGCGTGATGTCATAACCGTTTGCGGTCTGGAAGGCATCCACAAGGTTCTGGGTAGGATAGTTTCCTGCGAGGTAAGTACGCTGTCCCTCAGTGAAACGTACCGGGAAGTTGTACAGCTCGAAACTGCTGCTCTCGGAACGCATAATCGCGAAGATCACTTCCTGCGAGGTATAATTGTTGGCCTTCTCATCTGGATCCAACTTGTAGATACCCAGGTCAATGATTTCCTTGGCAGCCGCAGCAGCCTTCTCCCACTTTGACTTGTCGCCCGAAGGGTTATGAAGAGGACTGGCAGCATACAGGAGAGCCTTGGTCTTCACGGCCAGGGCGAAGCCTCTTGTGACGCGGCCGACCTCGTCGTCCAGCAAGCCCACATAGGTGTCAGGCAGGTTGGCAGCTGACTCGTCGCATTCGCTTACAATGAAGTTGATCACCTCATCGAAAGGAGTCTTTGCGATCGCATTCGCTTCCTCGGCAGTCAGCATAGTCATCGGCATTGGAATGTCGCCGTATCTGCGGGCCAACTCGAAGAAATAATATGCACGCAGAACCTTAGCCTGGTACGGATAGTACTTGAGGTGCTCCAGCCAACGCTGGTACTTGGTTTCGTACTGGTACATCGACAGGTCCACGGTCTTGATTGACTCCAGGAACTCGTTGGCAGAACGGATTCCGCTGTACATCGTGCTCCACTTGTCATCAACAGTGTTCAGAGCGCTCCAAGTACCGTTGGTGAAACGCTGTACGCTTGCATCTGGATCACCGTATTCGGCGTCATCAGAACCGCAGTCGCGCAGGGCGCTGCTCACGTCGTAGATATTCTTGTTCGGCATATATCCGTAGATGTTGGTGAGCATCTTCTGGATATTGCTGTATGTAAGGTACATATCGTCACGACTGTAGTCGCTCGAAGATTCGTCGAAGTCCAGGAAATTGCAGCCGGCCGCAAGGAAGGCTACAGACAAAATATAGAATAACTTTTTCATCTTTTTTCCTGTTTAGAAGTTGAACTTGATACCGGCCCAGAAGACTCGGGTAGAAGGATAATAGGCGCCCAGCTGCTCAGGATCGGCAAAACCGATATTGTCGAGGCTGAACAGGTTCGTTCCGGTCAGTGTGACCGTTGCATCGCAGACTCTCATCACCTTCTTAGGAATAGTATATGATATGCCCAAGTTGCGGAGCTTGATGAAGGAACCGTCGCGGTACCACAGCGAGTTCGCCTGGTAGTTGTTCGGGTTCTCCTGTGTAGTCAAGCGCGGCATCGTAGCGTAAGCCTCGCGGCCAGGAGCCCAGGTGATTTCGCGGTCCAGGAATGTCTTGGAGATAGTTCCGTTAGACACAAGCGGCTGGTACAGTGGAGAATCCAAAAGGTCGACGGTGACACCTGTCACACCCTGGAAATCTGCATATACCTTGAAGTTCTTATAACCGAAATTGAGACCGAAACCGAACTGGAGGAGCGGAGTAGTACTACCGAACATCTTCACGCGGTCCTGCTTGTCGATGACACCGTCGCCGTTCTGGTCGCGGTACTTGAGGTCGCCGGGACGGACAGCGCCGAATGTCTGCTGCGGGCTGTTGTTGATTTCCTGCTGGTTCTGGAAGATGCCGATGACCTCAAGACCGTAGCACTGGCCCACAGGGTTACCCTTGTGGTAGAGGTAGTCGTACATCTGGTAGGCCTGACCGTCGTTGATCACTTCGGTAAACAGCCATCCGCCGTTGGCGTATACGCCGTAGTCAAAGTCTCCGTGACGGTTGTTCCAGGAAACGGAAAGATCTACACCTTTATAAGTATATTCGCCGACGCTCTGCTCGTTCACACCCACACCGATCACCTCTGAAATGTTTGATGGAGAGATGAGGATGTTGCGGCGATCCTCTGCAAAGCCTTCAGCATTGACCATAAGTCGCTTGTCAAAGAAGCCCAGGTCTACGCCGAATGTAGCCTTGCGTGAGAGTTCCGGAGCAAGTGTGACGGCAGCCATATCGCCTTCTGTGCGGCCGCTGAAGCTAGAACCGCCATTAGGACCGAAGTAATAGCTGTTACCGCTCACATAGTTCTGGCGCCAGAGTTCGTGCTCCAAATCAGAGTCAGAACCGCTGAGACCAGCGGAGCCGTACACCTTCACGTACGAGTTCTTGTCCAGAACGATGTACGCCAGACTCAAGGCCGGATATACATTGAAGCGGCTGCCCTTAGGCAAATAGGATGAACCTGAGTAGTTGACAACTGCATCAGCAAAGAAACGCTTCTTCCAGTTATAGCTCACCGTACCCAGAACCTCCTGTGTCTTGGAAGAGTTGTTCTGTCCGCTGAGGATCCAAGAGCGCTGGCGGTACGCGGCGTGAGCGTCGATGTGGTTGACGCCGAAGTCACGTTCCCAATTTACGCGTGCCTGGAATTCCATCTTCATCTGCAGGTTAGAGAACCAGTGGCTGTACTCGACGGTCTTGGAATTCGTGCCATAGTACTTCTGCTCAGAGAGGATGTAGCTCTGGTTGCCCTGAGTAGCCAACGTGCTGATAAGCTCCGAATACTGGAACTCCTTTGTGGCGTCCTCTGACAAACGTCCGATATAGTCGAAAGCGATACCGGCATCGACAGAAAGACCAGGAACAAACATTCCGAGATCCTGACGGAGCAGCATATCAGCCAGCACCTTGGTCTGTGAATACTGCTTCTGTCCAAGCTCCTGCATCTGGGCTACCGGATTCGCGGCTCCGTACAAAGAAGTGCCGCCGTAGGTACCGTCAGCCTGCTTCACAGGGAAAGCAGCAGAAGGGAGAGTATACAGGGTCTCTTCGATACGGCCGCTGTAGTTACCCTTGTTGAATTCTGCCAGACGGGCTTTCACATTGATCTTCATCAGAGTGGATTCCGTAATGTTCACGTCTACATTGGCGCGGATACCCAGACGGTTGTCATAATGGTTCGCGTTGTAGCGGTCGTCAGAGGTAGCCTTCTTATAAAGGAAATCCTCCTTCAGATATTCCACCGCAGTGAAATAGCGGAAATTGCGGTTACCGCCCATAAAGGTGAATTCAGCCTGGTGGTTGTCTCCGTGGTTACGGTATACTTCGTCCCACCAGTTCACGTTCGGATATGCGTACGGATACTGGCCACTGTACAAGGCGAGCAGTTCGGCATCGTTGTACTTGACTGGCAGTCCGTCCAAAGTACGGGCCTCGTTCACGAGGAAGCCATAGGTATAAGCGTCCGCAAATTCAGGGGCGCGGAACATAGTCTGATAGCCGTACTGGTACTTTGCAGTCACCTTCAACGGCGAATCCTTTCCGCGTTTGGTAGTGATGGAGACAACTCCGTTGCCGCCTTTCACACCGTACAGAGCGGAAGCGACCGCATCCTTGAGGACTTCAACCTTCTCGATCTCGATACCGTCAAGGTCGTCCAATGAACGGGGAACGCCGTCCACCAATACGAGCGGGCTGTGGCCGTGCAGGCGAAGGGCCAGCTTCAGTTTAGACTGGTTAGAGTCATATACACTGGAGCTATTCTTCACCAAGAGGCCGGATAACTGCCCATATAGGGCGTTGGCAACATCCACTTCAGGACTCTTCTCGAAGATGCTCTCGCACATTACCGGATTGCCGTTGGCCTGGAACCCGAACAGGTTTCCCAGGTTGACGGAGTCCAGCGGCGATGTGGCATTCTGTGCGGAAGCCGTCGCGCTGACGAGCAGAAGCGGAAGGGTTATGTATGCTAACAATCTTTTCATATTCGTGCACATTTAAGATTACCAACCCGGATTCTGAGTCATTCCGTAGTTCTTGTTGATCTCAATAGCAGGGATTGGGGCAAGATACCACTTGGTATCCCAATCGGCAGCGTTGTATGTGTACCACTTGCGAGGTGGATACGCATCCTTTTCCTTGAAGGTGAAAACTGTCGCCGCGTTGTTGCTGTCGCCGAAGGATGTAAGACCCTTGAGCGGAGTAATGAAGGCGTCAACCAGACCCCAGCGGATCATATCGAACCAACGAACCTCCTCAAAACCGAACTCGAGTTCACGCTCCAGGATGAGAGCATCGCGGAATTCTTCCTTAGTCATACCCTCCGGGAGGCCAGGCAGGCCGACGCGTGAACGTACGGCGTTCACCCAAGTGTAAGCCTTGTCTGACGGGAAGCCGTCTGCCTCATTGTATGCCTCAGCACAATTAAGAAGCACTTCAGCGAAACGCATAAATGGCCAGTGCTGCGGCTGTGAGCGGTCGGTATTCTGCTGAAGAACGAACTTCATCATAAGGAAACCTGGACAGCCGTCCTGGTGATACTTGTGATTGTCGTAGGCGCGGCCCACAGAGCCGTCTCTCCAGATGTCGCCAGGAACGCAGACATTCTCGTACAAGCGAGGGTCACGTGTCTCGGAGAAGGTAGCTCCATTCACTTTCAGCGTACCCATTGGGTCCGGCTTGAAGAACGGATGCTCAGGCCAAGCGGTCTTATCCTCCCAAGGGAAATCCTCAGGGAATGTCGTACCGTCTGCCCACGGGAACTTGTTCACCCAGTTAAGGGATGCTCCACTACCGTAGGAACCCTGTACCTCGTAATGTTTGTCGTTGTAGCTGGTGCTGTTGGACTTGCGGATGGAAATGATGCTCTCTGAGCTTCCACGCTCATAATAACCCTTGCGGTAAGCCAAACGGTAAGAGCGAGGAGTGATCAGACCTGTCAACGCATCTGGCTGAGCTTCACACAATGCGTAGTGGCCGTTTGCCAGCTGCTCGCGCATAAACTCATCAGCCGCATCCTTCGCTGCCTGCCAACGGGAATGGTCATAGTTTCCATAGCAGGTGTACTCGTCCGCCAGAGGATGCCATTTCTTATCAGAATTGAAAGTCGGCGAAGCGGCGAAGCAGAGGACGCGCAGCTTGAGACCCAACGCAGCGGCGCGAGTCATACGGCCATCGTCCACAGCGCTTACAGACCACGGAAGATCCGGAGCAGCCTCATCACAAAGGCTCACGATGTAATCGACTGTCTCAGCGAATGTGTTGCGCGGATAGTGCATATTCTCAGCAGGATCGACTGCGTGTTTCAAGATAGGAACACCGCCCACATAACGGAGCATATTCGAATAGGCAATGGCCATACATACCTTGGCTTCAGCCTTCTTCTGAGCGAGGAGGGCGGGATCAGCGTCAGGAATGCGGTCGGCGTTCTCCAGGAACAGCCAAGCATAACGGATCACGTAGTAATCCTTCTCGCTGCCGAAGCGGTAATTCTCACCACCGGCATAGGAACCGGTCAAGTTGGCAGAAAGACCGCCTGAATAATATAGGTTGTTCGGACCGTCGCTGTCCGAATGCTTATTGCTGATGAAGTGATCGGTGATAGACTCCAGGAAATCGCCTCCCATCTTGGAATCGAAATCGGAGATCAGACCGTAAGGGAGATAATAGTAAGCCGTAGTCAGCACCTTGTCGGCGTCTTTCACTGACGCGAACAGAGTGTCGATTGTGGCGCCGGAAGTTTCCGGAGCCTGGGAAAGACCGGCGTCTCCCAATCTCATGCTCTCACAAGCGACCACACCAGCGCCCACAAGGGCGATTGTCAAAAGTTGTGTTATTTTTTTCACGGTTCGCTCGGTTTAGAAGTTGATGTTAAGGGCAAGGTTATATGTCTTGACCAATGGGTACTGTCCGTCGGATGACTTTGATTTCGCTTCCGGATCCTGCAGTTTCATCTTAGAGAGAGTCCAGAGGTTATATCCTGTGAACATCACGCCCAGGGAGTTGATACCCAACTTCTCCAAGAAGCGGCTGCGTGAGAATGTGTAACCGAAGCTGGCGCTCTTGAGACGGAGGTATGAGGCATCCACAGTCCAAAGGGTGGAATCCATAGAGTTCCAAGGGTAGTTAGTCTTGGTGAAACGCGGCAGGGTGCCGTCCTCACGACCTGGAGCCCAAGGATTGTCATTGTCGATCCAAGAGTTCTCCGCGAAGATCTTCAACAGGCCTCGGTGGCCGGAGTTCGTAAACGGAATACGGTAGTCGTCGTTCCATACACGGCTCACATTTGTGGCTGCCACCCAGTTCAGGTTCAGGTTGAAGCCCTTGTAACCAAACTTCCAGTTTGAACCGAACACGTATTCAGGACGGTTCGGATAACCGTCGTACATTCTGTCGCGTCCGTCGATGATCTTGTCACCGTTGAGGTCCTTATACATACAGTCGCCCGGATATACGGCATTGGAAGGCTGTGGCAGATCCGGATTCAAGCGCAACACTCCGTCAGCATCAGTATAGAAGTCGCTCTTCTGGTACAGACGCTCGAACTGATACAGCATATAGCGGCCGGTAGAACCGCCGGTCTCACGCTGGTATTCGTATTCTGGCTCAACTTCGTCCTGATAGATGATCTTGTTGCGGGCGAAGGTGACGTTGGCGTTGATATCGTAAGTGAAATTGCCGACGCGATCATTCCAGCCGACTTCGATTTCATAACCCTTGTTATCCACTACACCGAGGTTCATATTCGGAAGTGACGTAGCAATGATCGAAGGCAGCGAATTAGGAGAAATCAGGATACCTGTACGGTGCTCGTAGAAGAGGTCGCCTGAGAAATGGAGGCGGTTGTTGAACAGGTCGAAGTCCAGACCGACGTTGGACTTGAGCGCAGTCTCCCAGGTCACACCTGCATTGCCCGGTGTTCCCAATTCATAGCGAGGAACGCCGTCGCTCTTGTTCACACCAAAGTAATATGAACCGGCCTCGTTCCAGACACCGTCCATATACATAAATCGGACTGAATTACCCTGATCGTTACCTACGAGGCCGACAGAAGCACGAAGCTTGAGGAAGTCGACCCAGCTGACCTTCTCCATAAAATCTTCCTCGGAAATAACCCAACCAAGGGAAGCTGAAGGGAACAGACCGTAGCGTGTCTTGCCTGGAGCGAAGTTTTCGGAACCGTTGTAACCGGCAGAGAAGTCAACGAGGTATTTATCGTCATAGCCATAGGTAGCGCGTGCCACCCAACCCACGTAACCGTATGGGAGCCAGCTATATTTCGAAGGGTAGTAGTCGCGTGACTGGTTGTACAGGAGGAGACCGCTTACCGAATGTTTCTGAGCGAACTTGCGTCTGTAGTCGATACGGGCTTCCAGATACCAGCTCTTGTCGTCATCGGTAGACTCGCTATAGCTCAAGGTAGGCTGGCTTCCACTGATCACTGGGACATATGTACGGTCGAAAGCTGGATCGGAGATATCCATACCTGATCCGTCAGCCCAAGATGCGTACTCGATAGTCTGCTCATAACCACCGGAACCGGTACGTTTCTTTGTCAGGGACATATCGGTATCATATGAACCCATAATAGAAGCGCTGAGACCTTCGGTGATGAAGTCCAGTCTCTGGGTAATGGTCATATCCATTCCGAGGGTGGTCTTGAACTTGCTCTGATAACCCGACCAATAGTAATACTCCCAACCGTTCCACTTGGTGAGGCCGTCTGGAAGTGCGTCGTATGAAACCACTGTCACAGGCATACCGTTCACAATTCCCGGAGATGCTGTCGGATGGGCCCACAGCATAGTAAGCATCCAGATGTTGTCACGACCGTCATTCAGCGGCTCGCGTGTATTGCCGATCACACCGCTGATGTTGAACTTCATATCTGTGGTTTCAGTAAGCTTGAAGTCGAGGTTCGCGCGGTAGTTGTAACGGTTATACGCGTAGTTGTTGTCATAAGTAACGCCTGGAATCTGCTTAAGCAGACCGTTCTGGAACATATAACCCATCGACACGAAGTAGCGCACCTTGTCGGAGCCACCTGAGATGTTGATGTTGTTCTTGGTCTGAAGGAAAGCATCGCGGAACATCAGCTCGTTCCAGTGTGTGTTCGGATACATAATAGGATCTGAACCTGTGCGGTAAGCCTCGATGGCCTCGCGAGTAAAGTACAGGCCCGGATCTGTCTTGCCATCGTTCCACTGGTAAACGTTGTAGTAACGGGCAAAATCGTAGCTGTCGCACTGCTCGATGTAGGACATCGGCATCTGGACACCGGTGATGGAACTGACTGAAATCTTTGGCTTGCCTGCGTCGCCTCGCTTGGTGGTGATGATGATGACACCGTTCGCACCGCGCACACCGAACACCGCTGTAGAGGCAGCGTCCTTCAGGACGGACAGACTCTCGATTTCGTTCGGATCCACAGTGTTCATCGGACGCTCGACACCATCGACCAGGATGAGAGGGCTGGAATTGGAGTCGCTCAGGGAACCTACGCCTCGGATGTAGATCTTGGCATAGTCTTCACCCGGCTGACCGCTCTCCTGAATAGTGGAGACACCCGGCATCTGGCCGGCGAGAATGTTGGTGACATCGGCTACTGGCGCTTCGACCAGGGCCTTAGTGTCGATGGACGTCAAGGCTCCGGTAATGGTAGCTCTGGTCTGCGTACCATAAGCGACCACAACCGTTGCTTCAAGGGTCTGGGTATCCTCTTGAAGCACGACGCTGAATGTCCGCTTCTTGCCTACGGTTATCACTTCAGTGACGTAGCCAAGGCCAGATACCTCGATCACAGAATTCTCACCGGGTACGGTAAGCGTAAAGCCTCCGTCCATGTCGGCAGCCACACCGGTGGTCGTTCCCTGGATGGTAACAGCCGCACCGATTACCGGCTCTCCGTACGCGTCAACGACATTACCGTTGATGGTAACACCCCTGTTCTGTGCGAGAGCACCAGACCCCCACATTCCCAGGAACAGACACATCAGAGCAGCCAGCTTGGAAAAATGGACTACTTTCTGTTTCATTTTGTTAAATTTTATGTTGGTTAGTTGTGTTTGTCAGTTTCATCCATACGCAGATTTACACAATCTGCAATGTACAAAGTTAAGAAGGTACAAAAAGAAATTCTGCACAATTTGCGTATTTAATACCACAAATTGCGCAGAATATGCCTTATAGATGATTTAAATGGGCTATAATCCCCTTTTTCCTAACTTCTTTTTCCTGTACTCGGTAGGAGTGCAGCCCTTTATGCTCTTGAAACGTCTCGAGATACTCTTTGCGTCGAACTCGTCAAATCTTGCAGCGATTTCCGAAACCGGATCCTTGCTGGACAGAAGAAGCTGAGCGAAACGCTCTATCCTGTGGATAGTGATGTAGTTGTAGATTGTCATACCCGTCATCTGCTTGAACCTCTGCTCAAGAAGACGTCTTGACATAGGAACGTGCTCCAGAATATCGGAAACCTGGATCCTGCGGTCTATGTTGGCGATGATGAACCGGAGGGCCTTGAGGACCGCACTGTCGTTGGTGGCAAAGATGGACGACGAGACACGCTGAACGACATTCAACGGCTTCAGAATGATATCCTCTCCCTGATACGACGGGTCCTTGACCATCCTGTCGACCATTGCGGCCGTATCATATCCTCCACGCTCGATATCGACATTGATTGTGGACATTGCCGGCTCCGACATATTGCATAAGATCTCGTCATTGTCCACACCAATGACTGCCACATCGAACGGTATCTTCAGACCGCAGACGTGACAGGCCTGGATCAGAATGTTTCCCTGGTTGTCATCGCAGGCCATTACCGCTATAGGCTTCGGCAGCGACATCAGCCACTCGTGCAGCGAAGTCTGGTCATAATACCAGAGGTTGTCAATCTGCTGACCGTCATACAGATGTACATTCTCGCCATATCCCGACTGTGCCAGACGCCTGACAAAGCCCTGATAACGCTCGTCCGACCAGCACACCCCCTTGTAGCCGAAGAATGCAAAGTTCTCGAAACCCTTGCTCAGGAAGTGCTCTGCGGCCATTTTTCCCGTGAGGTCATAGTCCGCCGTCACATTCGGAATCTGGGAAAATTTGACAACGTAGTCCTGCGCGATCGCGATGATTCCGTTCTTTCTGAAAAGAGTCACGTCGTCGTCCGGCTCGAACTGGCCTATGACGACATCCGCGTTCCACGTCTTCGCCCAGGACACAACGCCCTCGATACCGAGCTGGCGCATATACGAAGGTGGCATCTTGCAGACCACCCACTGCTCTGTACGCTGTGAGTAATTGAAGATGCCACTTAAAAACCTGTAAGCAAACTGCTCGGTAAAATCTGTTATGAAGAGAAGCCTCATCTTAGAGCGATGTCTCGAATTCCTTGAGGAAACGGAGGTCGTTCTCGAAGTAGTTGCGGAGGTCACGCACCTGCCACTTGAGCATTGCGATACGCTCCACACCCATACCGAAGGCGAAGCCGCTATACTTCTTGCTGTCGATGCCTGAAGCCTCGAGGACATTAGGGTCGACCATACCGCAGCCCATAATCTCAAGCCAGCCTGTACCCTTGCAGATGTTGCAGCCCTTTCCGCCGCAGATGTTGCAGCTTACGTCGATCTCTGCAGAAGGCTCAGTGAACGGGAAGTATGACGGACGCATACGGATCTGGCTCTGAGCACCGAACATCTCGCGTGCGAAGAGGAGGATAGCCTGCTTCATATCAGCGAAAGTAACGTTCTCGTCGATGTAGAGTCCCTCAACCTGGTGGAAGATGCAGTGTGCACGTGCAGAGATAGCCTCGTTACGGAACACACGGCCAGGACATACGATACGGATAGGGAGAGGCATCTTCTCCATTGCGCGTACCTGCACGGAAGAAGTGTGGGTACGGAGAAGCACCGGATTGTCGCTGTCGTTGATGAAGAATGTGTCCTGCATCTCGCGAGCCGGGTGCTCAGGCGGGAAGTTGAGAGCCTCGAATACGTGCCAGTCGTCCTCTACTTCCGGACCCTCAGCCACATCGTAGCCGAACTTGCGGAAGATGTTCACGATCTCCTCGCGTGCGATGGAAACCGGATGGCGTGAACCGAGCTGAACCGGATCACCTGGCATTGTATAGTCGAATGCAGCCGCACCGCCGGCCTGTGACTCTGATGCAGCCTCCTTGAGTTCTTCAATCTTCGCTGCCGCTGTGTTCTTGAGCACGTTCAGCTTCTGTCCGAACTCTCTCTTGAGCTCCGGAGCCACTGTTCTGAACTCATCGAAAAGCGCAGTGATCTCACCCTTCTTTCCGAGAAGACGCACACGCGCCTGCTCGATCTCCTGCTCTGTGTTGCACGACAAAGCAGCAACTTCAGCCATTAGGGCTTCAATTTTTTCTCTCATATTTCTTTAATATTTTTATTTTCAATCATTTAAAGATTGCCACGGTCATTTCATGACCTCGCAATGACGTGTGGGATTCACCGATATGTCATTCCGAGGAGCGTCAGCGACGTGGGAATCTCTTATTCTTCTGGATAACCGATTGCGATGACGCAATATGGCTTGAGTCCGTCCTTGATACCGAGGAGGTTACGTACATAATCCTCTGCCTTCGCTCCCTCCGGCTCAAGTCTTACGCAAGGACGGCCGTTGATGTGCACCCAGCAGCTCACAAGGTCCATCGCTGTCACCGCAAGCTGGATGAATGTCGCAGAAATCGCGCAGTTGTCCACCCAAAGATCTGTCTTCGTCTCGTCGCCGAGCACCACGATGGCAGCCTGTGCGCCTGTGAGGAGGGCCGAACCATAGTCACGCATCTGAGAGAGCGCATCGAGAGTGTCCCTGTCCTCGACAATCATAAACACC
Source organism: Bacteroidales bacterium (assembly GCA_017546585.1). Classification (GTDB taxonomy): domain Bacteria; phylum Bacteroidota; class Bacteroidia; order Bacteroidales; family UBA932; genus Cryptobacteroides. The sequence goes on along the minus strand of JAFYWC010000020.1, from coordinate 47,280 downwards.
GAACTCTTGCTGTTGCGCGAAGAAGGAGCGGTCTGAGCCACTCTCACGATCGCATCAAGAATCGCCTTGTCTACCGGCTGATCAGAATACTTTCTGACCGAATGCCTTTTCTCTATTACTTCTAAGAAATCCATATATTGGTTTTAGATCCCTCGGCTTCGCTCGGGATGACATTTATTATTTACCCTGAGCCTTGAGGCGACGTTTCTCACGGGCCTTCTGGGCCTTTGCCGCACCCTGCTTCAGGTAAGCTGCCCACTGCTCAGGAGTGAATATCTTCTTGTATGTCGCATCGATCTGGTCCATCCACTTGTCCTGAACGTCCTGATACATAGCCGAATTGGCAACCTTGGCTTTTCTGAGCTGGTCGTAATCGGCCATCATTGCAGGGAAATCGTGCTTGAGAGTCGAATCTACATAGAACACCTGCCAATCCTCAAGGTCGAGCACTCTCTGAAGCCTGTCGGCCTCCATCTCGGCCTGCTCGTATATGTCAGGCTGCTTCGGCTGCTGCTGGGCATTGGCCTCACAGCAGAAAAAAGAAAGCGCAAAAAAAGTCGCCAGAGCGACAGATGCGTGTATTTTCAATTTCATAAAGTGCGGTATTTTTTATATTTTTGCAAGATATAGGGCCTTTTGCCCTGTTATGCAAAATACGACACAAAAGTAATTAATAATAACAAAAGAACAAAATGAGAAAGATTTCAGCATCCATTCTGTTGACATTGGCAGCGGCTTTCTGCTTCAGCAGCATTGAAAGCGACGCTTGCACCAACGTCCTCGTGACCAAGGGAGCCAGCACAGACGGCTCGACTATGATTTCATATGCGGCCGACTCACACCAGCTTTACGGCGAGCTTTACTATGCTCCTGCAGCCGTATGGAACGAAGGCGATATGCGCCAGATCAACGAGTGGGATACAGGCAAGTTCCTCGGTTACATCCCTCAGGTGGCAAGGACATACCAGAGGGTCGGAAATATGAACGAGCACCAGCTCATCATCGCCGAGACCACATACGGCGGACGTCCTGAACTCGAGGGCAACAACGGCATTATGGACTACGGTTCACTCATCTACGTTGCACTCGAAAGAGCCAAGACAGCACGTGAGGCCATCGACATCATCGTGGATCTCGCAAACACTTACGGATACTACTCAAGCGGAGAGTCATTCTCTCTCGCAGACACTGAGGAAGTGTGGGTTATGGACCTTATCGGAAAGGGCAAGGACCACAAGGGCATCGTATGGGTTGCAAGAAGAGTTCCTGACGGATACATCTGCTCTCACGCAAACCAGGCACGCATCAGCACCTTCCCTCAGAACGATCCTGAGAACTGCATCTATGCTCCGGACGTGATCTCTTTCGCACGTGAAATGGGCTACTTCAGCGGCGAGGACAAGGACTTCAGCTTCTGCGACGCTTATGCACCGCTCGATTTCAGCGGAATGCGCGGCTGCGAGGCACGTGCGTGGTCTGCATTCAACATCCTCTGCGACGGCAAGTTCACATTCGAGGATGAGAACGGCAATGTAGTGACAAAGGACGCATACGACTACATCGACTATGCGATGGGATGGGACAAGACAAAGAGATTCCCTCTCTTCGTGAAGCCTTCACGCAAGATCAGCGTAAAGGACGTGGCTGACGTTATGCGCGACCACTACGAGGGCACTCCTATGGATATGACCCAGGACATCGGAGCAGGCGGAAACGCTCTTCCATACCGTTGGAGACCTATGGGCTTCGAGCACAACGGAAAGGAGTATATGAACGAGAGAGCGATCGCTACACAGCAGACAGGATTCTGGTTCGTGGGACAGTCACGCGGATGGCTTCCTGACGAGATCGGAGGCGTCAACTGGTTCGGTTGCGACGATGCTGCAACCTCTTATCTTACACCTATCTACACTTGCACAACAGAGGTTCCTGAGTGCTTCCGAGTAGGCAACGGCGATATGATCACCTACTCTCCTACTTCAGCATTCTGGATGACCAACCGCGTAGCAAACGCCTGCTACAAGGCATACAACATTATGTTCCCTACTGTAGACGCAGCCATCGACGCTTGGGAGACTGAGATGATGGAGGCTGTCGCAAAGGCAGACGAGCAGGCTCTCGCCCTCTACAAGGAGGCTGACCAGAAGCCACGCAAGCAGATCCGCCGCAACGACAAGTGCCGCAAGGTGGTGGATCCATACACTTCAGTACGCGACTACCTCACAAAGTTCTCTGTGGACAATGCACAGAAGATCTTCGGCAAGTGGGTAGAGCTTGAGCAGCTTCTTCTCGTGAAGTTCATCGACGGAAACGTGAAGGCCCAGAACGAGGACGGAACATTCGTTACAAACGAGCACACAGACTGCATCCCTGCCAAGATCACTCAGCCAGGCTACACTGCAAAGTGGAAAGAGGCTGTAGCAAACGATCACGGCAAGGTCGTTGAAGTGAAGTAATTTCCCAGACACGGCAGATGACAAGACGACTTCTCATAATGCTGCTGACCCTGTTTGTCGCAGCAGTTGCATCGGGCGCTCCGAAGGGGCGCCTGGTAGAGGGTCGCGTCTTGGAGGCAAAGACCGAAGCGCCCGTTGTGGGAGCGGCGGTCAGGATAGGAAACGATTATCTCTGGACAACCACTGACATCGACGGAAACTTCACGTTCGAGAATGTGCAGCCGGGCGGATATGTGCTTGAGGCTTCCTGCCTCGGCTATGTAAACGCCTCGGTTGAAATCGATGTCAGAAAGGACGTCGTGGACATCGTGCTGAAACTGCACGAGAGTTCGCTCGCCCTTGACGAGGTGGTGGTCACAGCGCAGAAGGCGAAGGACGGACTCGGTACGTCCCACAGCCTCGGCCGCGATGCTCTCAATCATCTGCAGCTTTCGAATACGACAGATATTGCGGCTCTGCTTCCGGGCGGAAAGACCGTGAATCCTGACCTTACTACCGAAAACGCATTCTCTCTCCGCGAGGGAGGTGCCGCCACCGGAAACGCCGCCTTCGGAACGGCCGTGGAGGTGGACGGAGTGAGACTTGGAAACAACGCATCCTTCGGAGAGATGGGAGGCGTGGACACGAGAAGCGTGGCCGTAGACAATATCGAATCCATCGAGGTCATTACCGGAGTGCCGTCCGCAGAGTACGGAGACCTCAACTCCGGAATGGTCAAGATCAACACAAAGAAAGGCCGCACTCCTACGAATGTGACCTTTGCGGTAAACCCGCGCACATACCAGGCTTCCGTTTCAAAGGGCATTGACCTTCAGGAAGATAACGGAATCCTCAACCTTAGTGCAGAATGGGCACGTGCAGTAAAGAAGCTCATCTCACCTTACGAATCATACAACCGCACAGGAATAACGCTCAACTACAGCAACAACTTCGCGAATTCGCTCCGCTTCGAGGCCGGCTTCTCCGGAAATATCGGAGGAATGAACAGCAAGGACGATCCGGACGGATACACCGGAGAGTACGAAAAGGAGCGCGACAATGTGTTCAGGGCGAACACCTCGCTGAGCTGGATGCTGAACAAGGACTGGATCACAAACCTGAAGTTCGATGCATCGGTGAACTTCAACGACAATCTGTACAGGTTCCACAAGTACGAGTCGTACGCATCGAACCAGCCGGCGGTACACGCGGAGAAGGAGGGCTACTACATTGCAGATCGTCTTCCTCTGACATATTTCTCGGACCAGATCATAGACTCCAAGGAACTTGACTTTGCCGCATCGGTGAAGTACAACTGGCACAAGCGCTGGGACGGCTACAAGAGCGTCCTGAAGGCCGGAGTGCAGTGGAAGGCCAACGGCAACGTGGGTCAGGGAGAATACTATGAAGATCCGTCGCTGGCCGCAAACGGCTACAGACCACGTCCTTACACCGACTATCCTTTTATGCACAACCTTTCGGTGTATGCGGAGGAGGATGTCGCGATTCCTGTCGCCGAGACCAAGCTTGAGATAACTGCCGGTCTTCGAATGGAGAACGTGTTCATCAGGAACTCCCTCTACAACAACAAGACCACCTTCTCGCCACGATTCAATGCGAAGTGGCAGCTGACGGACGGTCTTTCTATCAGAGGAGGCTGGGGAATCACTGAAAAGCTGCCGTCATATTACATCCTCTATCCTAAGCAGGAGTACCGTGACATCCAGACCTACGGATTCTCGCACGGCGAGCAGACAAGCTACATCTATTACACTCAGCCATACACGGTAGTGTACAATCCGGATCTCCGCTGGCAGCGAAACAGCAACTCGGAGTTCGGAATAGACGCATCCTTCGGAGGCTTCAAGATGTCTCTGGTGGGATTCTACAACATCACCAAGGGTCCGTACAATTTCCAGAATGTCTACGAGGCCTATTCATATGACATACTCCAGCGTCCGGAGGGGTTCACTATGCCGGACAACCCACAGATCATTGTGGACAAGCAGACAGGAATGATGTATGTCAGAGGCAATGACGACGAGTACTGGACACCTATGGAAGTGAAGGTGACAGACCAGACCTTCGCAAAGTCCACAAAGCAGAACAACGGTGCCGACGTGAAGAGGGCCGGAGCCGAACTCATTGTGGAATTCCCTGAAATAAAGCCGCTCAGGACCACTTTCCGACTTGATGCGGCATACACCTACACCAAGTATCTGAACGAGCAGCTGTCCGCATATTACCAGAACGGATGGTCGCACACATCGTTGCCTAACCGCTCATATCAGTATGTGGGAATATATGCCAACGGCGGCAGCAACACAGCCGTGGCCAACGGAAAGACCACACAGAACCTTGACGCAAACCTTACGGCGATCACCCATATCCCTCAGGCGCGCCTCATCATCACCTGCAGGCTGGAGGCGACAGTCCTCCGTCGCAGCCGAAACCTCTCGGAATACAACGGGGCAGCATATGCCTTCACCGTGACCGAGGACGGAAACACTCCTACCGGAGGCAATATCTATGACGGAAATTCATACACTGCCGTGTACCCTGTCTCATATATGGACCTTGACGGCAATGTGCATCCGTTTACGGCAGCAGAGGCTGCCGACCCGGCATTCGCCAACCTCATTATGAAGTCCGGCAATGCCTACACATTCGCACAGGACGGCTACGGAATGTATATGTCAGCCAATCTGAGCATAACCAAAGAGATAGGAGACCACGTGTCGCTGTCGTTCTTTGCAAACAACTTTACCAACTCGAGGCCATATGTCAAGTCGTTGGCTACCGGCGTGGGAGCGATCTTCACACCTGCCTTCTACTACGGCCTCACCTGTAGACTGAAATTTTAAAGCGACAGATTTCTCCACTCACTTCGTTCGGTCGAAATGACAAAGAAAGACAGTCGAAATGACAAAGAAAGACGGTCGAAATGACAGTGAAAAACGGTCGAAATGACAGTGAAAAACAAGAAACACAAACTTGTCATTTCGAGCGAAGTCGAGAAATCTAAAAAATGGAAATGAAAAGAATAATACACATACTGACACTGTTACTCCTGGCGGCCGGATGTGCGGACATCAGGGATGTCAATCCGTACGAAGGAGGATTGCACACCCTGACTGTAGCGACCGTGTGGCCGGAGGGAGACATCGTGCGCAGCGGAGCAGAGGTGAGGGTGGAAGATATGAACACCGGCAGCAGATATGTATCGCAGACAGACACGGAAGGAGTCTCGAGATTCAGTCTGCCTAACGGTCTGTACAGAATCAACCTCAGCGGAAAGACCGAGAAGGAAGTGTTCAACGCTTCTGCAGACAAGGTGGTGCTTTCCGGAAGAGATCTTGGCGTCAACCTCAACGTCATCGTATCGAAGGCCGGCTCTGTGGTGATCAAGGAAATCTACTGCGGAGGCTGCAAGAAATATCCTCAGGAAGGCGATTACCAGGCCGACCAGTACATAATCCTGCACAACAACGATTACAAGGTGCAGCACCTTGACGGCATCTGCTTCGGCACACTCTCTCCATACAATGCGACCGGATCAAACCCTTGGGTAGACGAAAGCGGTCTTCCTGAGTTCATCCCTGTGATCCAGGCGGTATGGCAGTTCCCTGGCGACGGTGACGACTTCCCTCTCCAGCCTGGAGAAGACGCCGTGATGTGTCTCCGCGGAGCGATAGACCACACAGTGCAGTATCCTCTCTCCGTGAACCTCAACAAGCCGGACTACTTCGTATGCTATAATCCGACATACTTTACAAACACCGCATATCATCCTGCTCCTGGCAACCTGATTTCCCAGGACAGATATCTTGATGTGGTGATAAAGACCGGCCAGGCAAACGCCTACACTATGTCCAATTCATCACCTGCGGTGGTGATCTTCCGCGCCGAAGGCATTACCATCCAGGAGCACGTGCAGAATCAGGACAACGTGATCCAGGTTCCGGGCAGCAATGTGGACAGGGTGGTGAAGGTACCGTTCGACTGGGTGCTTGACGCTGTGGAAGTGTTTGACGGCCGCTCAGCCGCAAACCAGAAGAGGCTTGTATCGTCTCTCGACGCCGGCTATGTGACACAGACTGACGTGTTCCTCGGACACACTCTTATGAGATCGGTGGATGAGGCTGCGACCGCTGTAGCGGGATACGAGATATTGGCAGACACCAACAACTCGCTGAACGATTTCTATGAATCCGAAAAACAGTCACTGTATGAATAAGGTCAGATACATATCGCTTCTGTGCCTGCTGTTCTACAGTATGGCTGTGTCGGCGCAGACCTATGAAAGGGTGCTGCGAAACAATCTGTGGAACGAGTCCGAGAACGTCACCGGAGTGCGTCAGGACACTGTTTCAAGTTCATATGCCGAGGCATTTGCCGGCTATGAGGGAGGCGGATTCCGCGACAGTTGGGAAGCCCCGCAGGGGTGGAGCGCCGGAGCGGAGACAGCCAGCATACGCCACTTTGAAAGGATGACTCTCAAGGGTTCGTTCTCGTTTACCCAGACCGAAGGCTATGATATGTGCGGCTCTATGTCGATCAGACCGGGATTCTACCCTGTGGACGTGATGGAGTTCACTCCTGGCAGAAAGACGCTGCAGACATATGCATTCGACGGCGGTATAGCATATGATCTGGATGCTCACTGGAGGATCGGAGCGATGATGGACTTCGAGTCTGCGAACATCGCCAAGCGCAAGGACCTCAGACATTCGAACTGGCTGCTTGATATGACCGTATCTCCAGGCTTCCTTTACCACAACGGAGACTTTGCAGTCGGAGCGAACTACATATTCAGAAAGACAGGCGAGACCATAGAGGCCGAGCAGGTGGGAAATTCCGGACAGTCATACTATGCCTTCCTTGACAAGGGTATGATGTACGGAGTGTATAACATCTGGACCGGCAGCGGACTGCAACTGCAGGAAGCTGGAGTGAAGGGTTTCCCTATAAAGGACTTCAGCAACGGAGGAGCGGTACAGCTTCAGTATAAGGGATTCTTCGCGGAGGCAGAGTATCTCCGCACGGCAGGAACGATAGGAGAGAAGGAGTTCATATGGTTCCGTTTCCCCGGCGACAGAGTGAACGCTATCGCCGGATACAGGCATATCGGCGAAAGGTCACAGCACTTCGCAAGAGTGAAGTTCGGATGGAACGGTCTGGTTCTGGACGAAACCGTGCTGGAGAAGGTGACTGAAAACGGAGTCAGCACCGTCATCAATCACGGAACCAACAGGATACTCACCCGCTCAGGCTGGAGCATCTCACCTGAATACGAATTCATCGCAGACGGCATAATGGAATTCAAGGCAGGACTTGATGTGGATGTACAGAATACTATCTCGTCCCAGATGTATCCGTATGCATACACACAGTCGCTCACCGAGGCTTCGGCGTACCTCGGCCTGCTGTTCCACACCGGCCGTTTCGACTGGGGCGTCACCGGCTGCTATGGCCAGGGATGGGTGTCGGAGAATGAAGACATCGTGGATACAGAGTCAGGAGTACAGACTACACCGTTCAGGCTTGAGGACTGGTACAACTGGCAGATGGAGTATGCGACAGCATCGCGCACAAACATTGGCTTGAGCCTGCGCTGGAACTTTTGGAAAGGACTGTACACCGAGGCCGAAGGAACTTGGCTCCACGGCTTCAACCTCCAGTACATCAACAACCCAAACCGCTACAAAGCAACCATTTCCATCGGTATGACTTTTTAAAGATTACCACGTCGCTAACGCTCCTCGTAATGACGTGGAAGAAAACATAGAAACAAAAGACAAACACGTCATTGCGAGGAAGGACGAAGTCCTGACGTGGCAATCTTTAAAACTGAAAGTAAAATAAAACTAAAAACACAAATATTATGAAACGTTATCTTACACTTGCGCTTGCAGCGCTCGCATTCGCAGCCTGCCAGCAGACCGCAGAGCCTCAGATGGCTCCGGGAAAGGTTCAGGTGGAACCTGTGATCACAAAGGCGACAGAAGTAAACTTCGAGGCCGGTGACCAGATCGGTCTGACTATGACCAAGGTCAACGGAGCGGAAGCATACGCTTCCAACGCGTGCCTCACATTCGACGGAAATGTGTTCTCCGGCGAACTTATGTGGTATGCTGACGCATATTCACAGGCTGACGTGTATGCATATTATCCATATTCGGCAGAGGGCGCACCTGCTGTGTATGAGGCAGTTGCAGACCAGACAGAGGGCATCGCTCCTGCTGACCTTATGGCTGCTGCAAAGAAGGGTGTACTCCCTACACCTAACGCAGTCACAATGGTGTTCAAGCACCTTATGACCAAGATCGTCGTTAACATCGACAACGCTTCCGGCGCAAACGTGGGCACAGTAGAGCTCAACGGCACACCTGTTTCTGCAGAGGTTGACTATGCGAACCTTGCTGTTGCGGCTGCAGAAGAGACTGTTGCCGTAAAGGCATATGAGGCAACTGCCGGAAAGGTATGGCAGGCCATCATCATCCCAGGAACAGTGAAGATGGAGCTCGCAGTGTCGCTTTCGAACGGCAAGAAGATTACTCAGCCGCTTGCTGAGATGACTCTCAAGTCAGGCGGACAGTACACAATCAACGCACGCATCGTCGAGGACAATATGATCGTGAGCGCATCCGGCGAGATCGAGAACTGGACAGACGAGGGTGAGATCGAGTTCGACGGCGAGGGTTCTTCAGAGGAACTTCCGGTTGAGTTCACAGAGTACGAAGGCTACTTCGTTTATGACGGCGTAGAGTATGCCACAGTCACACTTGCCGACGGCAACACCTGGATGGCAGAGAACCTCCGTTACATTCCACGCGGAAAGAGCGTTTCAACTGACCCTGCAGAGGATGCCGGCATCTGGTATCCTGCAGCAAACGCAGACAAGGTGGCTGATCCTGCACTTGCAGAGACTCTCGGTCTTCTTTACGATGCGGCTACAGCGTTCGGCGTAGAGGCTGTGACACTTGAGAATGCAGAGACATTCGAAGGCGTTCAGGGCATCTGCCCTACCGGCTGGCACATCCCTACTCTTACTGAAATGACAGGCCTCGTAGGTCATTGTGCAAATTCTGCAGTAATCAACACTGACGGTGCATATTACGACTCTACAATCAAGGGAGCAAGCCTCACTGCACTTGCAGAGGCAGGCTGGGAGTGGCAGTTCGCAAGTATGAGAAACAAGGCCAACGTCACCGGTGCCGGCAGTTTCACAGTAACCAACTACGACGGCAACTACGGTGTGATGTCTTACCTCATCGGTTCTTCTATGTACAAGACATTCACCAACGAGGACGGCTCGCTCAAGAACGTCCAGTACTACTATCTGATGCCAACATACAACGCTTCAAACGAGAAGGTGACCGTAGCATACGGCAACTTCCTCGCAGGAGCATCACTCCGTTGTGTAAAGAACAAATAATCCATTATGGCTAGACGATCAACCATCATCAGCAACTGGCCTAAGTACCTCCTCCAGTGGGGAGTGCTTATCGCCCTTGTGGTATTCATCACCGGCCTCGTCCCTTCTGAGACAGCCGTGGACCCTGAGACATATTGCCCTATGGGCGGTCTTCAGGCGCTTGCCACATATCTTGCCAACAACAGCCTTCCTTGCAGTATGTCATCGCTTCAGGTGATGATGGGTCTCGCACTGGTGGCTGCAGTCGTGCTTTTCAGCAAGCTCTTCTGCGCGTACATCTGCCCGCTCGGCACTGTGCAGGACCTCATCAGCAAGGCACGCAACGCTATGCACATCAAGTCTGTAAAGGTCCGCAACGGATCAATCGCCGACAAGGTGCTCCGCGTGATCAAGTATGCTCTCCTCTTCTGGATCTTCTACAGCACAGTGGAGGCAAGCGAACTCTTCTGCAAGAACCTTGATCCTTACTATGCTATCGCAACCGGATTCAAAGGCGAGATAACTCTTTGGATGTCAATCGTATCCATCAGCATCGTAGTGCTTGGAAGCTTCCTCGTGGATATGTTCTGGTGCCGTTACCTCTGTCCGCTCGGAGCGATTTCGAACACACTCAAGTTCTGGTTGTGGATCGGAGTCCTTTTCGGGCTTTACTATGTAGGTGACGTTCTCGGAGCCGATATTCCTTGGGCTGTGCTCCTTGGAGCTTTCTGCGTGGTGGGCTATCTCCTCGAGATCTTCCACGCAAGACCTAAGCTTCAGGTGCTCAAGGTCCAGAAGAATATGGCGACCTGCAACAACTGCGGTCTCTGCGCAAAGAAGTGTCCTTACCACATCGACATCAAGTCGTTCCGCGACGGCAAGGTGGATTCTGTGGACTGTACTCTCTGCGGCGAGTGTGTGGCAGTATGTAACACAGGAGCTCTTCAGGTGGGCGTTTGCAGCAGCAAGAAGGGCAAGGGAGGCGTATGGAATCTCCTTCCTGCAGTCCTCACAGTTGTTCTCGTAGCATTCGGCATCTGGTCAGGCGGCAAGTTCGAACTTCCTACCATCGATATGAAGTGGGGAATGGAGGTTATGGGCGCCGACAGCACTATGGTGAAGGTCGTGGATATGAGCGATCTTGAGACAGTGACCGTCGAAGGTCTCCGTTCGGTGAAGTGCTACGGAAGTTCTATGGCGTTCAAGGCGAAGCTTCAGAAGATCCAGGGCGTGTACGGTGTGAAGGTGTTCGTGAAGAGACACGCTGCAGACATCCTCTACAACCCTGCACAGACCGACCCTGACAAGATCCAGGAGGCGATTTTCGTTCCTTCGAAGTTCCGTATCCAGACTCCGGACATCACTGAGTGCGACTCGCTCAAGGTGGTGACAATCCGTACAGAGGGTATGTATGACAAGATGGACATCAACTATCTTGGTCTGCAGTTCAGACTTACCGGCAAGAGACTTTATGGTCTTGAGACTGAGTTCGCTTGTCCTCTGATCGTCCGTGTTTATATGGATCCTTCCGAGGAGGTCGACAAGGCTTGGTTCAAGGAAGTCGTTGAGAAGAAGGAGCTTGCGATGCCTGTTCACGGTGGCGGCGAGAAGATCACTCCGGTGGACTATGATTTCGTGAAGCTCGAGGACGAGGTTTCTATGGTTTCTACAGAGTCATTCATCAGGAAGATGTTCAATCCGTTCCGCGTGCAGTGGAAGAGCCGCATCGCTGCGGCTGAAGGCAAGCAGCAGTATGTGTACGAGATCGTGGACAAGAACTACGAGAAGCCTATCATTCTTCGCAATATGCCGTTCCTGAGCAACCATCTTTCGACTCAGGAGGGTGTGATCGGAGTATATCTCGATCTCAACAGGGATCTCCAGCCTTCTATCCAGATCAGATATGCAGAGCCTATGACTGCAGAAAGACTCTGGGAACTTATGACTATGGAGACCTGGACCATCACCTACAAGGCTGACGACGTGCGTCAGGAGCCGGCGAAGCTCAGCTTCAAGGCTCAGGGCAGCACTTATGAATATACTGAGTAATTATTAGGATAGTCATACACGTCATTGCGAGAAGCGTAGCGACGTGGCAATCTTTAACATTGATGACAATAAGCAGAAAAGCAATATTGACCGCTATGGCTGCTGTGATAGGCAGCTATAGCGCTATGGCGGACGAGGGTATGTGGATGATCAATGCCATCGATGCCGCACTGGAAAAGAAGATGCAGGAGCGCGGTCTCGAGCTTTCTGCCGGAGAGATATACAATGCGGATGCGCCGGGAGCATCGGTGTCTGACGCGGTTGTCTCGATGGAGTTCGGATGCACCGGAAGCATCATTTCTGACGAAGGCCTTCTCATCACCAACCACCACTGTGCATACAGCGACATCCACGGTCTCAGCACTCCGGAGCACAACTATCTGGAGGAGGGATTCTGGGCGTTCAGATCTGACGAGGAAGTGAACATCAAGAACAAGAGCGTGTACTTCCTCAAGAAGGTCATCGACGTGACAGACGAGGTGGAGGAACTTAAGGCCGAACTGAGAGCCCAGGGAATACCTACCGGCATCCGCAAGCTCAGCTTCACTATGGAGAAGGAGTACAAGGAGAAGACCGGTATGGATGCCTGGCTTGCATCTATGTGGAAGGGTTCGAGGTACTACATCGCCCTCTATGAGGTCTACCGCGACGTGCGTCTCGTCGCTGCTCCCCCAGTGTCGTCTGCCGCCTTCGGCGGAGACATCGACAACTGGGAGTGGCCGCAGCACAAGTGCGACTTCGCTATGTATCGAGTGTACACGGCTCCTGACGGATCCCCTGCCGAGTATTCGAAGGACAATGTGCCTTTGAAGCCTGCTGCAAAGCTCAAGATTTCCCTCGACGGCTACCAGGAAGGCGACTACACTATGATCATCGGCTACCCTGGCAGAACCAACCGTTACAGCAGTTCATACGAGGTGGACTTCACCGAGAACCTCAAGCACCCTATCAGCAACAGGATCCGCGGAGATCAGATGGGCATCATCAAGAAGTGGATGGACAAGGATCCTGAGGTACGCCTGAAGTATTCAGACTATTTCTTCAGCCTCAGCAACGTCCAGGAGCTTTACAGCGGCGAGGTTGACTGCTGCGCAAGATTTGATGTGATCGGACAGAAGGCGGTCGAGGAGGCTGAGTTCCAGGAATGGGTGGACGCTTCCGATGAGCGCAAGGAAAAATGGGGCAACCTTCTTCAGAATCTGAAGGATACATATGCAGCCGTGTCAGGACCGGAGAGAAACGCCGTTTATTTCCGCGAGACCATCATCCGCGGCACAAGGCTCGGCCTTATCGTGAGAAGGGCTCACAACGCCAGAAATCCGCACGGAGCAGGCACTCGCCAGGAGAGGGAATATGCGGAGATCGATCTCCGCGTGGAGCGCGAACTTATGGATTACGCCATTGCGGAGTATGTGAACAATATCGACTCGAAATACTTCACCGACTGGCAGAAGGAGCTTCTCGCGAAGTTCACCGTAGACGGAGTATGCGACACCAAGGCATTTGCAGAGTATCTCTGGAACAACAGTGTGTTCACTTCTGAGGAGGGCATAGCGAGGATTATGGCCAAGGAGGTTCCGCAGGAGGAGATCGTGGAGGATCCTCTCTGCAAGTTCATTATGGAGGTGAAGATCACAGCATTCAACGATGCAAAGACAGTGGCGGAGAACGGCCTCAGCCTTCTCGACCTCGAGTCTGAGTTCACCCGCGCACTCTATCAGATGCGACTCGACAAGGGCATTCCGCAGTATCCTGATGCGAATTCCACTATGCGAATCACCTACGGTACAGTAGGCGGTATCGAGCCTTACGACGGCACAGTCTGCGACTGGAAGACAACTCCTGCCGGCATCCTCGAGAAGTTCAACCCTGCCGAGTACGACTTCTACCTCAACGACAGACAGTACCTCCTCTACAGCGCGAAGCAGTGGGGCAGATGGGGCTTCGGCGAGAACGGCTCGCAGATGTATGTGGACTTCCTTACCGACAACGACATCACCGGCGGCAACTCCGGCAGTCCGGTCCTCAACTCGCGCGGCGAGCTTATCGGCCTCGCCTTCGACGGCAACAAGGAGTCGCTCTCAAGCGACGTATGGTGCCAGGACGGCTACAATAAATGCGTATGCGTCGACATCCGCTTCATCCTCTGGACTCTCGACCGCTACGCCGGAATGACCCGCATCATCGAAGAAATCGGCCTCTAGAAACTCGTTTTCAGCGTGAAATGCAACACACTGACACATACTTACTTACAAAATATGCGTGCTCCCCAATGGCAGCACGCATATTTCATATTACGCTGAATCACAGCGATTTATATTTCACGCAAAAACTAGTTTGCTCTGACGGTCTGGAAGTATACGAGATCGTACGGCTCAAGAGCGTAGTACTGCTTTTCTGCAGCGTCGTAGAGCACATAAGACATTGACTTGTACTCCCACCACTGGCCTGCGTACTGAGGCATCTCGCCGAGGAGTGTAAGGTATGGCTCATTGATTCTGCCGACATAAGCGAGGCCCTCGTAATCACCGAGAACGATGAGCTGATCGCTTCCTGACTTGTAAGCCTTGCCGACGAAATGAACCTCATACTCATAGTCGTTGATTGTAACCTTTCCGAGAACCTGTGGAGTCTGGATCTTGATCTTGCCGGTCGCCTCGTCAAAGCTTGCCTCGAACGGGAAGTCCTGACCTACCTGCTGGTTTGACCAGCCATAAATCTTGAAGCTGCGGTTAGATGTGAGACGTGCAATCTTGAGATTGAATGTATTGTAAGTAGCCCAGTCATCAGTCTGCTTTCCTGTCACTGTCCAGTTGCCGAGGAATGCCTTGTATGCGTCAAGCTCCTCAACAAGGACAGGCTCCTCGTCAGTCTTTGCTGCAGCGAGGCGGCACATAGTCTTGCCGTCGTACTGGGCAACCACCATATATACATATTCTGTATCAGGCTGGAGACCGGAATGGATCATACTGAACGAGTTCTTCTCCTTGAGTGAAGCGAGGATGGCGTCGTTTACAGTCACCGGATGGAGGCCGAAATATGCATTTCCGAGGACATACATCATCTCGCCGTACTCCTGAAGCTCCTCAAGTGTACCGCTCATACCTACTGACTCGATAGCCATATCGAAGAGGCTCTTCTCTACAGGACCGCCTGAAAGGCAGAATACAGACTCCTCATAGTCAAGGCCGATGAAGTTCGAGAATGAAGCGTCTACCTTGAGTGTGTTGTAAGTATTGTAGCCCTCGAGATCACGCTCATACGGCTCCATAGAGAGGTAGATCTTCGCCTCCGGAAGCGGAACGTTCACCTGGAGTTCTGTGTAGAAATCGTCACCGTTGTAGTCTACACCATAAACGCAGAGCATATATGATGTGCCTGGCTCTACAGTCCAAGTGTCAGTGTATGTGTTGCCCTTTCCGTAGCCATACTCTGAAACATAGCTCTTCATTCCCTCGATACCGTTTTCTGCCACATAAGTCTTGTAGTCTGAAAGTCTGTAGAGGTTGTACATATAGAAGTTCACGAGATTCTCGTCACACTCCATACGGATGTTTACAGAATAAGGAGAAATGCCGTCAACCGAGCAGTTGATTGTCTGTGAAGATTCACCAGGCTTATCCATTTCGAACTGGATGATCTCAGGCTTCTCGCCCTCTACCCACATACCAGTCTCCTCGTCGAACAATGCTGCGGCAGCATAATATCTGATGCCCGGAACGAGGAACACTTCGCCACGGACCTCGCTCTCCTGGCCTGCGTACCAGTCGATTGTCTGGGAGTCCTTGCCGAGCGATCCGTATGTCGCAAGAAGGTTGAGGATGAAGATGCTCGCATCGAACTCCTCACCGCTAGCCTCCGAAATGTACTTGTTCATCTCGTAGTTGTACTCGAAGAACCAGCCCTCGAAGTATGTGTGGAGGTATGCCTTGCCTTCCTCTACAGTCACCTTGTAAGAGAAGCCGGTCTTTGAAGAAGACACGAACTCAAGCATCTTTGGGATGCCGGCAGTATTCATAACGATCGAAGCCACGTCGCTGTAGTAATACTTGTCTTCCACCTTGGCTCTTGAAGCCGCATAGACAGTATACTCTGTATCAGGCTTGAGGTTCTCGATCTGATGCTGCACCGGATCCACAGTAGCTGTAAAGATCTCTCCGGTCTCGAAAAGTGTCTCTGCAGAGATCACGAGAGTTTCCTCAGAAGTGTTCACACAGAGGTATGCAACCTCCTCGGCGTTTGTCGCCGAAAGGTAGAACTCTACCTGTGAGTCGGTTGCAATGCCTTCAGTAAGGGTAACCTCACACTTGATCACCTCTGGCGGCGGCTGGTTTGTACATCCAACAAGGAGAAGCGCAAGTGCGCTGAAGAGACAAAGAATATATTTTTTCATAGTCGTCGGGGGATTATTTGTTGATTTCTGCCTTTGACTCGAGGAAGAGCTCGTCCATCTGCACCTGGTCGATGAGTGATGGAGAATCGATCATCACGTCGCGGCCCTGGTTGTTCTTAGGGAATGCGATGTAGTCACGGATTGTCTCCTGGCCACCGAAGAGCGAACATACGCGGTCGAAGCCGAATGCGAGACCGCCGTGTGGAGGTGCACCGAACTTGAATGCGTTGATGATGAAGCCGAACTTGTACTCTGCGTCCTCCTTAGAGATGCCGAGAACCTCGAACATACGCTCCTGCATTGCCGCCTCGTGGATACGGATAGATCCACCACCGAGCTCTGTTCCGTTGAGAACGAAGTCATATGCGTTTGCACATACCTTCTCGAGGTCTTCCTTCTTGTCGCTGTAGAAGAGCTCAAGGTGCTCTGGCTTAGGAGCTGTGAACGGATGGTGCATAGCGTAGAAACGCTGAGTCTCGTCGTCCCACTCCACGAGAGGGAAGTCAACCACCCAGAGAGGTGCGAAGTTGAAAGGATCGCGGAGACCGAGGCGGTTACCCATCTCGATACGGAGTACTCCGAGCATATTCTGGGTCTTTCTCTTTGCACCGCACATTACGAGGAGCATATCGCCCTTCTTTGCGCCGAGGCGGTCAGCGACAGCCTGGAGCTGCTCTGGTGTGTAGAACTTGTCGATAGAAGACTTGATGCTGCCGTCCTCGTTGATCTTGATGTAAACGAGTCCCTTTGCACCCACCTGAGGTCTCTTCACCCACTCTGTGAGCTCGTCGATCTGCTTGCGGGTGTAGTTTGCAGTACCCTCAACGTTGATTGCACCGATGTAGTCTACGCCATCGAATACTGAGAAACCGTAACCCTTGACGAGGTCAGTGATCTCGTGGATCTTCATATCGAAACGGATATCCGGCTTGTCTGAACCGTAGAAATCCATAGCGTCGTACCAGCTCATACGTGGGATGCGCTCAGCGATCTCCACGTTGAGAACGTTCTTGAAGAGGGTTCTCATCATTCCCTCGAATGTGTTGAGTACGTCCTCTTGCTCTACGAATGACATCTCGCAGTCGATCTGAGTGAACTCAGGCTGACGGTCAGCACGGAGATCCTCGTCACGGAAGCAGCGTACGATCTGGAAGTAACGGTCGTAGCCGGCAACCATAAGGAGCTGCTTGAATGTCTGTGGAGACTGTGGAAGAGCATAGAACTGACCCGGGTTCATACGTGAAGGAACCACAAAGTCACGTGCTCCCTCCGGAGTAGACTTGATGAGGTATGGAGTCTCGATCTCGAGGAAGTTCTGAGCATCGAGATAGTTGCGTACTTCGTGTGCGATCTGGTGACGGATCCTGAGCGCTCTCTGGAGAGGTCCTCTACGAAGGTCGAGGTAGCGGTACTTCGCTCTGAGCTCCTCGCCTCCGTCGCTCTCCTCCTCGATTGTGAACGGAGGAGTGTTGGCCTTGTTGAGCACCTTGATCTCGCTGAGGCTGATCTCGATGTCACCTGTATCCATCTTAGGGTTCTTGCTCTGACGCTCGATAACCTCACCGGTAACCTGAAGCACCCACTCACGACCGAGGCTTGCAGCAGTCTCTACAAGCTCCTGTGCCGCGTGTGCATCCACAACGAGCTGAGTGATGCCGTAACGGTCTCTGAGGTCAACGAATGTCATACCGCCAAGCTTTCTTGACTTCTGCACCCATCCTGCCAGTGTAACTGTCTGGCCTACATTTTCAATGCGGAGTTCTCCGCAGGTGTGTGTTCTGTACATATTATCTGTTGTTTATTTTCTTCCTAAAAACTTACAAAAATACGAAATAAATAATAATTGTGATACATTTGCAGCCCTAAAATGATTATTGCCTATGTGGTTGGTTCTGGCTTTCGTATCCGCGACACTTCTCGGATTCTATGATACATCGAAAAAGGCGTCCCTCAAGGGAAACGCCGTGCTTCCTGTCCTCTTCCTGAATACGGTGTTCTCTACACTGATATTCTCGCCATTTCTGCTGGATTACATCGGCGGATTCGGCTGGTTCACAGGCACCTTCCTCGACACCGCCCCCTTCGAAAGCGACGTTTTGCGTGGCGCGCAACTCGCTGACGCACAGTCACTTCCTGAAAGTGCGTGCTCCCCTCTGGCGGCACGAGGTTTCAGCAACTCGCTGACGCACAGCGCTTTATCCGCCACGGTAAAAGCGCATCTGCTGGTGGTGCTGAAGGCATTCATCGTGCTGTCGTCGTGGATCTGCGGATATTTCGGTCTGAAGCACCTGCCGCTTACGATCGTCGGCCCGATCAACGCGACCAGGCCGGTGCTCGTGCTTGTGGGAGCCGTGCTGCTTTTCGGCGAAAGGCTGAACGCATACCAATGGATCGGCGTCCTGCTGACGCTGCTCTCCATCTACCTGATGAGCCGTGCAGGAAAGAAGGAATCCATCGACTTCAAGAGGAACAAGTGGATATGGTGCGTGGGTCTGGCGGCGATTCTCGGAGCCGTCAGCGGCCTATACGACAAGTACATAATGAAGGAGCTCTGCCCTATGTTCGTGCAGAGCTGGTTCAACCTCTACCAGATGATCATTATGGCAGTGATCTGCGGCCTGGTATGGTATCCGAAGCGCAGCGAAACCACACCGTTCCAGTGGAGATGGACCATTCCGCTCATTTCGCTGTTCATCTGCTTCGCCGATTTCGCATACTTCACATCGCTGAACAACCCTGAGTCGATGATTTCCGTAGTGTCGCTGGTAAGACGCAGTTCGGTGATCGTCTCGTTCGCCTGCGCCGTCATCTTCTTCAAGGAGAGGAACCTCCGCGCAAAACTCATCGACCTGGCTATCATCCTCGTCGGAATGGCGTTCATCTGGATCGGAACCAACTAAATCACCGCATCATTGCGAGGCTTCTTGGAAGCCGTGGCAATCTTGTCGATATTGATGTTTTAAAGGAAAGAGGTTATATTTGTAGGAATTTATACGGTTACATATGGAAGTTAGAGCTAAGAAGGCCCTTGGCCAGCATTTTTTGACAGACCTTTCTATTGCACAGAGAATTGCAGAGGCACTTATCGTTCCGTGCCCGGGTCTGGACGTTCAGCACGACGCATCGAACCCTATGCCAGCACTTGAGGTCGGCCCGGGAATGGGTGTATTGACACAGTACGTGCTTCAGAGACCGGAGGTGGATCTTCGTATGGTAGAGATTGATACTGAATCAGTTGACTATCTCCTTGTACACTTCCCTCAGGTGAACGGAAAGCTCATCGAAGCCGACTTCCTCAAACTCAAACTCGAAACATTCTTTCCGGGACAGTTCTGCGTCATCGGAAACTTCCCATACAACATCTCATCACAGATCTTCTTCAAGGTGCTTGACTACAAGGAGCAGGTGCCTCAGGTGGTATGTATGATCCAGAAGGAGGTGGCTGAGCGCATCGCCGAGAAGCCTGGCACAAAGACATACGGCATCCTTTCGGTGCTGCTTCAGGCCTGGTATGACATCGAATACCTGTTCACTGTCGGAGAGGGCGCATTCAACCCTCCGCCAAAGGTGAAGTCTGCGGTCATCAGACTCGTACGCAACCAGCGCACAGAGCTCGGATGCGACGAGGCATTGTTCAAGACAGTCGTCAAGACCGGCTTCAACCAGCGACGCAAGACGCTTCGCAACTCGCTCAAGCCGCTTATCCGCGCAAAGGCGGATCGTCTCGGCTGGTCAGAGGAGCAGTTGACTGAGTTTGTATCGGATCCCGTATTCGAACTGCGTCCTGAGCGTCTGAGTGTCGAGGACTTCATCGCACTGACCCAGAAACTGGCATAATAAGTGCTCCTCTTTTCCCTTATGAAACGCATTGCAACAATATTTCTGGCATTTATGGCTATCCTGATATGCCAGACAGTTTATGCTGACGGGCCGCTGCCGGCAGACACTCCTGCCGTGAGTCTGCTTCAGAAAAGCGAGGTCATCAAAGGGGCAAAACTTGTGAAGCTGGAAGGCCTGATGCTGCGAATGGCAAAGCCTTATATGAAGAAGGAGCCTATATCCGCTGTGATGGACGACATCGAGAGGATGTATATGCTAAATATGAAGGATGTGTCCGATGGAGATATGGCGAAGTTCAACGCTGAACTGAACAAGGCACTGCAGCCATACATCAAGGCCGGAGAAGTATACAGAGAAGACACCAACTCAAACCTTGTGCTTTATCTTGACAGTCCTGACGGAGGAGTCTTCCACGAGATGTTCCTGGTCGTGACCCGCCCCGAGACCGTGATTATGGTTTTCCACGGCAAGTTCACCGAAGAAGGCCTCCTCAATATGAGCGACCTCTCCCAGAAGCGCAGCAAACGCAAGTCCAAGAATTAACTTTTGAAATAACTAACAACATCAGAAAATATGAAAGTTTTACTTGTTAACGGCAGTCCTCACAAGGAAGGATGCACCTACACAGCCCTCAAGGAAGTCGAGAAGGAACTTCTCGCGGAAGGCGTAGAGACCGAAATCATCTGGCTCGGAACAAAGCCTATTTCAGGATGTCTCGGATGTGCACAGTGCATCAAGAGAGGCCCTAACGGAGAGAAGCCGTCACTCAGATGCTGCATCAACGACGGCGTGAACGAATTCCTCGACAAGGCAGAGCAGGCAGACGGATTCGTATTCGGAAGCCCTGTACACTACGCTGCCCTTTCTGGAGCCCTCACTTCATTTATGGATCGTGCATTCTACGGCAAAGGCAAGGTATTCCGCTACAAGCCGGCAGCCGGCATCGTAAGTGCCCGCAGAGGCGGTACTACTGCAGCATTCGACCAGATCAACAAGTACTTCACAATCTCGTCAATGCCTGTCGTGTCATCAAAGTACTGGAATATGGTTCACGGAAGCACTCCAGATCAGGTGCTTCAGGATGAGGAGGGAATGCAGGTGATGCGTGAGCTCGGCCGCAATATGGCTTGGCTGCTCAAATGTATCGCAGCCGGACGCGCAGCAGGCGTACCTGATCCTGTAAAGGAGAAGCCTGTGATGACCAACTTCATCAGATAAAGCGTAAAATGCAACCTGTTGCATATCAACACATTACAGAAACTGCGTGCCGCCAAAGGGGAGCACGCAGTTTCTGTAAGTGTTTAATTATAAGCGCTTTGCAAAACACGCTATTGGTCAATAATCTGTAATGCCGTTACAGGACGGGATCAGAATTCTGCGAGAAAGCAGATCTTGTGGCTGACGAATGAGGCGGAACCGGGTGTACGGGTCTGAAGATGACCTTCGCCGATGGCCTCTATGAATTCCTTTATGATCAGTATATCAGCTCCGGCGTGAAGCTCCAGAGACTTTGTCCAACTGAAATCATACACTTCAGATGGTGTGCCGTCCTTATATGCGATCTCAATAGTGCACTCGTCACCTGAAATGACAGCATTCTCACACTCGACAACTGTAACTCTGTTGGTCTCTTCTGTCTGGCATTCCATTATCACTTCAGCCCTGATGCCGGACTCCATCTCAAGAGCGACACTCTGACGGTCTATCACATCGTGCTCAGGACAACGGTAGACACATCTTCCATATCGTGATTCCTTCAGGATTCTTGCGATCATCTCATCCTGACTTTCGCCAGGCATAGCAGCGAAGCCCTTGATCCAGTCCCTTCTGCGCTGATACAGATCCACTGCAGAGTATGGACACTCCTTCTCCAACTGACAGTCAAGACACCTTGAAGCGGAACCTTCCGGAGCACCGCTCTCGACAAACATCTTCGAGCCGTATACGGCAGTGACAGACTTCACATCGTCGCCAGTCAGCCAAAGCACGAAATCCACATCGTGGCAGCACTTGGTAAAGAACACTGAAGTGTTCATCTCGGCCTTGTTCCAAGGTCCCCTCACGAATGTATGTGTCAGGCGGTCCTTTCCTACCCTTTCGATATGACGAACCGAAAGAAGACGTCCCACCTGAGGACTCTCGGTTAGTTCCTTGAGTTTTATGAAGTATGGATGATAACGAAGAACATAGCATACTGACACCATCCTGCCGGTCTCCTCGCTCACACGGACGATATCGCTGCACTGCTCATAGGTCTGAGCCATAGGCTTCTCGAGAAGGATATGCCATCCGTGTCGCATCGCCTGAAGGGCCATCTGATGGTGATGTATGTCGGGGGTGCCGATGATGCAGGCATCCACCTCAAGGCCGGACGCGGCCAATGCTTCAAGAGAGGTGAAGCACCTGTCTGCAGAAAGAGCGAACGGCTCCTGCACCTTCGAGAATCGTGCAGCTTCCGTATCAACGA
Organism: Bacteroidales bacterium; assembly: GCA_017546585.1. GTDB lineage: Bacteria > Bacteroidota > Bacteroidia > Bacteroidales > UBA932 > Cryptobacteroides. The sequence continues at coordinate 24,679 of JAFYWC010000020.1, read as the reverse complement.
CAGCCACAAGCTCGGCAATGTCCTGATGCTCCGCCACATAACGGAGATACTTGCAGGTCCTGTTGCCCAAGCCCAAAGCTGCTATTTTCACTCTTTTTCCAGACATATCACGCAAAGATAATCAAAATAATAAAATCAGGCGACCCAAACGGGCCGCCCGATCTGCGTTTATAACTTTATGTTATTGAATTAGTCTTCCTTCTCCTCCTCGAGGTAAGCCTTCAAGAGTTTGTCCTGTACATCACCTGGCACTGGCTGATAGTCAGCGAACTCCATTGTGAATGTTGCGCTACCTGATGAGAGTGAGCTGAGAGTTGTAGAGTAACGGTAGAGCTCTGCGAGCGGAACGCGTGCCTTGATAACCTCGAATCCCTTGTCTGAACCCATACCCTCGATGAGAGCGCGACGGTTCTGGAGATCTGACATACAAGCACCCATATGCTCAGATGGAGTCATAACCTCAACGTTGTAGATAGGCTCCATAATCTTTGGACCTGCGATACGGAATGCCTCCTTGAATGCGTTACGAGCTGCGAGGATGAATGAGATTTCATTTGAATCTACCGGATGCATCTTACCGTCGTAAACGTAAACGCGGATATCACGTGCGAGTGAACCTGTAAGAGGACCTTCGCTCATCTTCTCGTTGATACCCTTGAGGATTGCCGGCATAAAGCGAGCGTCGATAGCACCACCGACAACGCAGTTGTAGTACTCGAGCTTACCGCCCCAAGGAAGGTCGAACTCTTCCTTGCCCTTGATGTTGAGGACAACCTCTTTTCCGTCAACCTTGAATCTGTTGCCTGGATCTACGCCCTCCTGGTAAGGTGCGATAAGGAGGTGAACCTCACCGAACTGACCAGCACCACCTGACTGCTTCTTGTGACGGTAGTCTGCTGTAGCGACCTTAGTGATGGTCTCACGGTAAGAGATCTTAGGAGCAGAGAACTCGATCTCGAGTTTGTTCTCGTTCTGGAGTCTCCACTTGAGAGTGTTCACGTGCTGCTCACCCATACCCTTGAGGATAGTCTGCTTCTGCTCCTTGTGGTACTCGATGATGTATGTAGGATCCTCGGCAGCGATCTTGGCCATAGCCTCGCTCACCTTCTCCTCATCCTTAGCGTCCTTTGCCTTTACAGCGCAACGGTACTTGTAGTTAGGGAAGTTGATCTCCTTGTATGCGATGTCTGCACCTGGAGCGCAAAGAGTAACGTTTGTCTTTGCTGCGCGAAGCTTCACTGTACATCCGATGTCACCGGCCTTAAGGTCTGTAACCTTCTCCTTCTTCTTACCTGCAACAGCGTAGATGGCTGTGATTCTTTCCTTGTCGCCTGTCTCCGGATTCTCAAGGTCCATACCCTCTGTGAGCTCACCTGTCATAACCTTGAAGTAAGCAACCTCACCAAGGTGTGGCTCGACAGCTGTCTTATAAATGAAGAGTGATACAGGAGCATCCTCCTTGCACTCATATACTTTCTCATCCTTAGTCACACACGGACGCTCAGCTGGAGAAGCAGCAGTACGGATTGTGAACTCCATAAGACGCTTTACTCCGATGTCCTTCTTTGCAGAGAGACAGAAGATAGGCATAACCTTTCCTTCGCGGATACCTACTCCAAGACCCTTTCTGATCTCGTCCTCAGAAAGAGAACCCTGCTCGAAGAATGTCTCCATAAGTGTGTCATCATACTCGGCAGCGCGCTCGATGAGAGCGTTTCTGAGCTCCTCAGCCTCCTCAAGACGATCTGCTGGAATCTCGAGGTCCTGGCGCTTGCCTGTATCGCCTTCGAAGCGATAATATTTCATTTTGAGTACATCGATGAAGCCGTCGAACTCAGGTCCTACTGTCACAGGATACTGAACCACTACCGGCTTGTTGCCGAATGCCTCTTTCATTGATTCGAGAGTTGTCTCCCAAGATGCCTTATCGCCGTCAAGCTGGTTTACAGCAGCGATAAGCGGAATGTGATATTCTCTAGCATAGCGTGAGTAGATCTGAGTACCTACCTCAACACCCTGCTGAGCATTGATAACGAGCACACCGAGGTCGCAGACCTTGAATGCAGACACGGCTCCACCGACGAAGTCATCTGCACCCGGAGTGTCGATGATATTGAATTTTGTATCCATAAACTCTGCGTAGAGCGGAGTCGCATAGATAGATCTCTGGTTCAACTGTTCGATCTCAGCGTTGTCAGAAACAGTGTTCTTTCCTTCTACTGTACCTCTTCTGTCAATCACCTTACCCTCGTAAAGCATTGCTTCAGACAATGTGGTCTTACCTGACTTGGTGCTACCAAGCAGAACCACATTACGGATGTTTTTAGTTGAATAAGTTTTCATCAGTTCTGTTGTGTTATGTGTTTGTATTATGTGTCTTTCAGCGTCTGGGAAGACGCATCCTCGCAAATCTAATAAAATTATGTCGGAATATCAATGAATTGCGGGGAGTTTTTGACATCAGAACATTGTTTCATCCATTGAAAGCATAAGCAGAATGTCCTCTGCAGACATCCCCAGACGTTCATAAAACAGATTGTCCACTTCTGGCGGAAGCGGGGCCGGCACCGGCTTGCCGGAGGCCATAGCGGAGCACAGGGCGGAGTACGACTCTTCGATTCTTCTCTTCATACGGATCTTCTTTTCCGCAAAACTCGTCCTTGGCCGCGGAAATCGCAACTTTTGACCATCAAATGCCGGGGATTTTCGTCACATTTTTCTTTATTTTTAAATTATTTCTCTTTTTTTAACAGTTTTGCTTGCGGTTCGTCGGTTTTTCTTGTTTAACCTGCTTCTGCTTTACAAATACTTTTGCGCCGAATCTTAAAACAACGGCAGAAATGGACAACATTTCAATCAAAGACAACATCCGCAAAGTAAGGCAAAGGCGAAGGCTGACTCAGGAAGAGATGGCCCACAGGCTGAACATTTCAATCACCGCCTACAGAGACCTGGAAAAGGGCAAGACCTCCATCCTCAACAATTATGTCGGACAGATTGCCGACGTATTCGACACATCTGCAGAAGAACTCGTCCTCGGCTACAAGCCGATACAGATGGGCATACAGGATGTCAAAGAGGTCCGGGAAGAGTATCAAGGCAAGGTCTTCAACCTTGAGCGACGCATCCAGGATCTTGAAAAAGTCATAAGGCTGCTTGAAGAAAACATCCAAAGCAAGGATCAAATCATCTCGATGCTCAAAAAATAGCTTGGCAACGACAAATAGATTGTGTATTTTTGCAGAATGCGCAATGAACCACATCTGTTAAGCTATCTGAATGCAGACCTGATAGAGGCAGGCTGCGACGAAGCCGGACGCGGCCCTCTGGCCGGACCGGTCTTTGCGGCAGCCGTGATCCTGCCGAAGGACTTCTATCATCCTCTGCTGAACGACTCCAAGAAGATGACCGAAAAGGCAAGGGAACTGCTCCGTCCGGTGATAGAGCAGGAGGCCGTCGCGTGGGCTGTCGAAGAGGTAAGTGCAGAAGAGATTGACACCATAAACATATTGAATGCATCCATCGCAGGAATGCAGAGGGCAGTGCGCAGACTGGATGTGAAGCCGGAATACCTGCTGATAGACGGAAACAGGTTCAAGCCTTTCGACGGCTATCAGTACCAGTGCGTGGTGAAGGGCGACGCCAAGTTCGCGTCCATCGCCGCGGCATCTGTGCTTGCAAAGACATACAGGGACGAATATATGAGGAAACTCGCGGCCGAGTACCCGGAGTACGGATGGGAAAGGAATATGGGCTATCCTACAAAGGAGCACATAGACGCCATCATCCGCCACGGATACACACCGCACCACAGAAAGAGTTTCCACCTCAAGCAATTGGAACCAACCTTATTTTAATATGAAAAAGTTTTTATGCATCCTTACCGCCCTCACTGTGTTTGCGGGCAGTATCAGAGCTGACGAAGGAATGTGGCTTCTTCCGCTCATCAAGAAGATGAACGGCAAAGCTATGAAGGAGCTTGGCTGCGAGCTCTCTCCGAAGGAAATCTATAACATCAACAGCACATCGCTGAAGGACGCCATCGTGCAGTTCGGCGGCGGCTGTACCGGAGAGATCATTTCCGGCGAGGGACTTCTCGTGACCAACCACCACTGCGGCTATGGCAACATCCAGAAGCTCAGCAGCGTGGAGCACGACTACCTCAAGGACGGATACTGGGCGATGAACCGCTCTGAGGAGCTCCCTTGCGAGGGACTCACCGTGACTTTCCTCCAGTATATGAAGGATGTGACCGGCATTCTCGAGAAGGCAGAGAAGAAGGCCATCAAGTCGCACAAGGACACCACAGACGTGGCTCCTGTAGTGGCACAGGCCCTTGCTCAGGCAAGAGAGGACATCATCAAGAAGGCAAAGGAAGACAATCCATACTGCGAGGCAAGAATCGAGACATTCTACAACGAGAACGTATATTATCTGATTGTATACAAGGTCTACAGAGACATCCGTTTCGTAGGAGCACCGCCTTCATCGATCGGTAAGTTCGGAGCAGACACCGACAACTGGATGTGGCCACGTCACACCGGTGATTTCTCTATGTTCCGTGTATACGCAGACAAGAACAACAACCCTGCAGATTACTCGCCTGCAAACGTTCCTCTCAAGGCAAAGAACCACCTCGAGATATCTCTCAGCGGCATCGAGGCTGGTGACTACACTATGATTATGGGATACCCTGGACGTACCACACGTTTCCAGACTTCTCCGGAACTCAGAAAGCAGATCCAGGGCAACGACATCCGCATCGCAGCGCGTACAGCGCGCCAGGATGTCCTCCTCGAGGATATGCTCGCTGACCCTAAGGTGAAGATCCAGTATGCAAGCAAGTATTCAAGCTCGTCTAACGGCTGGAAGAAGTGGCAGGGTATGAAGCTTGCGTTCGACAAGCTCGACATCATCGGAAGAGCGGAGAACGAAGAGCGTATGTTCCTCGGCTGGGTGGCGACTTCACCTGAAAGAAGAGCGAAGTACGGCACAGTGCTTATGGATCTCGCTGAGGCTGCAAATATGAACTCTGTAGAGAATGACGTATATACATATGTGACAGAGTCTCTCGCACGCATCGAAGTATGCAGCGCTGCCGCACAGTTCCAGATGGTATTCAAGGAGGCCCTCAAGGAGGGTGCAGACTCTGCTGCAGCTTTCGCTCAGGCACGTGAAAGAATGGCCGCATTCTATAAGGACTACTCCGAGAAGACAGACCGCAAGGTAGCCAAGACTATGATCAGATTCTACAGAGACAATGTAGAGGAGACATATTACCCTAGCATTCAGGACTTCAAGTCTATGGATGTGGACAACTTTGTGGACGACCTCTTCGACAACAGCATCTTCGCAAACGAGGCACGCCTCGCAGCTGCAACTCCTGCACAGATCGACGGCGACCCTGCTCTCGAGCTCAACTCAGACATCAGACGCGTCATCGCAAGAGTGATCCCTTCTGTAAGAGCTGCAAACCAGCGTCTCGCAGAGGCTCGCCAGCTGTACACAGCAGGTCTTCTCGAGTGGAAGAAGGACGAGCCTTCATATCCTGATGCGAACTTCACTATGCGACTCACCTACGGAAAGGTGGGAGGCTACTCTCCTAAGGACGCTGTGCTCTACAGATACTATACTACTCTTGACGGAGTGATGGAGAAAGAAGATCCGAACAACTGGGAGTTCGTTGTGCCTGAGAAACTCAAGGAACTCTGGAAGAACAAGGATTTCGGCCGCTACGCAATGAAGAACGGCAAGATGCCTGTGGCATTCCTCAGCAACAACGACATCACAGGAGGCAACTCCGGAAGCCCTATTATGAACTCGAAGGGTCAGCTCATCGGTCTCGCATTCGACGGCAACTGGGAGTCTATGAGCAGCGACGTGATGTTCGAGCCAGAGCTCCAGAGATGTATCAATGTGGACATCCGCTATGTACTCTTCATCGTTGACAAGTTCGGCGGCGCAGGCTGGCTGCTCAACGAGATGACTATCGTGAAATAATATATTATGGTACAGGAAAACGAAATACACGGCTGGCTCCGTGAGGTAGAGCACCCGGCAAAGGGTGACAAGAACCTTGTGGAGCTCGGTATGGTTGAAAAGATCGAAGTGACCGAGGGAAGCATCACAGTGACCCTCGGCTTCGCAAAGCACCGCGATCCCCTCGCGGAATATCTCATCGGCAGCGCCAAGGCTGCCATCATCAGAAACGCTCCGGCAGGCACTGCTGTGGAGGTAAAGACAATCATCAAGAACGAGGCTCCGAAGAAGAAACCTGGTCTTGATCTCGGTTTCGAGGAGGTTGCCAACGTGAAGCACATCATCGGCATCGCTTCAGGCAAGGGTGGAGTCGGTAAATCTACCGTCTCAGTGAACCTTGCTGTGGCTCTTGCGCGTCTCGGCTACAAGGTAGGCCTTGCTGATGCCGACGTATATGGTCCGTCTGTGCCTAAGATGACAGCGACAGAGGGTCAGATGCCTGACGCATTCCAGGAGGGTGAGAAGGAAGTTATCGTACCTCTTGAGAAATACGGCGTGAAATGGATGTCCATCGGATATTTCGCACGTCCCGAGCAGGCGCTCATCTGGCGTGGTCCTATGGCCTGCAACGCTCTGAAGCAGATGATTCTTCAGGTACGTTGGGGCGAACTGGACTTCCTTCTTCTCGATATGCCTCCGGGAACAGGCGACATCCACATCAGCCTTGTGCACGACATTCCTCTTGAGGGTGCGGTCATCGTCAGCACTCCGCAGGACGTGGCGCTCGCTGACGTAGAGAAGGGTGTCAATATGTTCCGCAACAAGGACGTGAACAAGCCTATCTTCGGTCTCGTGGAGAATATGGCGTGGTTCACTCCGGCAGAGCATCCTGATGAGAAATACTACATCTTCGGCCGCGACGGAGGCCTCAGAATGGCAGAGAAGTACGACATTCCTCTGCTCGGCCAGGTGCCTATCGTTCAGAGCATCCGTGAAGGCGGCGACGCCGGCGAGCCTGTGGCGCTCTCATCGCGCCCCGACGGCCTCGCCTTCCTCGCCCTCGCCGAGAAGATCGCCACTTCGCTGAAATAGCCCCCAGAAACAAAATTGAGCGTGAAATGCAAGTCATTACCGCTCATCACATTACAGAATATGCGTGCTCCCCTTTGGCAGCACGCATATTCTATATTACGCTGGATATCAGCGATTTATATTTCACGCTATTTGAGATTGCCACGGCCTAAAGGCCTCGCAATGACTTCTCGATTAGAGCCTCTCGAGCTTTACAGTGAAGTGTCTCATAAGTTCAGTCTCCCAAACGATCTTAACACCACGAGTAATCTCGTGACGGCGGTCGTAAACGTTCTTGAGAGCTGCTGCGATCACGTCCATATGGTTGTTTGTGTACACACGGCGAGCGATGCAGAGACGGAGAAGGTCGAGGCCACCGAAGCGGTTCTCGCGAGTCACAGGATCGCGGTCAGCGAGGATGTAACCGATCTCGCAGCCACGTACACCAGCCTCGATGTAGAGCTCGATAGCAAGTGTCTGTGCAGGGAACTCCTCCTTAGGGATCTGGTCGAGAACGCGGTCAGCGTCAACGAAGATTGCGTGACCACCTACAGGACGCTGGTAAGGGATACCGTACTCGTCGAGCTTTGCAGCGAGGTACTGTACCTGCTTGATACGTGTCTCGATAGTGTCGAGCTCAGTGTTCTCGTCAAGACCTACAGCAAGAGCAGCCATATCACGGCCGTTCATACCACCGTAAGTAAGGAAGCCCTCGAAAGGAATACAGAATCTCTTTGCTCCCTCGTACCAGTCCTCGTGACGTGTAGCGATGAAACCACCCATATTCACGAGACCGTCCTTCTTTGACGACATTGTCATACCGTCAGCGTAAGAGAACATCTCCTTGCAGATCTCCTTGATGGACTTGTCAGCATAACCCTCCTCACGAGTGCGGATGAAGTATGCGTTCTCAACGAAACGTGCAGAGTCGAAGATCACGCGCTTGCCGTACTTGTCAGCGATAGCGCGAACCTCGCGAAGGTTCTGCATAGATACAGGCTGACCGCCTGCAGTGTTGTTTGTAACTGTAACGATGATGAAAGGAACGAGCTCAGCCTGCTCAGCAAGCACCTTCTCGAGCTTCTTAGGGTCAACGTTACCCTTGAAAGGAACCTCGAGCTGAGTGTCCTTAGCCTCATCTACTGTGCAGTCGATAGCGAATGCCTTACGGCTCTCGATATGACCCTTTGTTGTATCGAAGTGTGAGTTTCCAGGAACGATTGCACCTGCCTTCACGAGGTGGCTGAAGAGAACATTCTCGGCAGCACGACCCTGGTGAGTAGGGATTACATACTCGAAACCTGTGATCTTTGTAATGGTCTCCTTGAGCTGAAAGAATGAAGAAGAACCTGCGTAGCTCTCGTCACCCATCATCATTGCTGCCCACTGGCGGTCGCTCATAGCGCCTGTACCTGAGTCAGTAAGACAGTCGATGTAAACCTGGTCAGACTTAAGCTGGAAAAGGTTGTAGTCAGCTTCCTTGATCCACTGCTCGCGCTCCTCGCGTGTGCTCTTGCGAAGAGGCTCTACCATTTTAATCTTATACGATTCGGCGAAAGGTAATTCCATAATATTATTATTTTAAAGTTATTGATTACTATGTGATTTCTTTTCGGGCGCTAAAGGTAATAAATTTAAACGAAAGTCTGCCAAAAAAGAACTATTTAACTGAAATCTTGGCTGCGAGGCCGCCGCCGGGAGCCATCGGAACTGTTATCTTGCGGGAAGCCGGAAGGGCGAAGACCTGACGGCGGTAGTCCGTTCCGATGCGCGAGGCGTTGGTGCCGTCGCAGAAAAGTTCCACGGTGTATTCTCCCTCTGGAAGGAAGGTAAGGTCCAGCTCGATGTTGCGTGCAGACCAGTCGGTCATCGCGCCAATATACCAGTCTGTGCCGCTTCTGCGCGCGATCGCGATATGACGGCCTACCTCACCGCTGAGGCCCACGGTCTCGTCCCATACGGTCGGAACGCCGGCGATGAAAGCAAGGCACTCCGGCTCTTTTCTGTAGCTCGAAGGAGAATCGCAGAGCATATTCAGAGGCGATTCAAACACCACATACTCAGCAAGCTGACGACAGCGTGTTCCCTGGCTCATCGCCTCGGAGTTCACCGGACGATAGTTGCCCCTTGATGCGTTGCGCATTGCACCCTGGGTGTAGTCCATCGGTCCTGCCATCATTCTGATGTATGGAACAGTGACATCGTATGTGACCTGATCTACGCTCTCAGGAGCCCATTTCATCTGCTCCAGACCGTTGACGCCCTCAAAATTGAGTACGTTCGGATACTTTCTGCTGAGACCTGTAGGCTTGTATGTGCCGTGGAGGTCGAGCAGAAGCTTGTACTTCGCAGTAGTAGCGGCCGCTCTCTGATGGAACTTGACCATATGCTGGTCGTCACGGTCCATAAAGTCCACCTTGAATCCCTTGACTCCCATATTTGAATAGTGCTTGCACACCTTCTCCATATCACGGTCGAACGCCCAATAGCCGGCCCAAAGAATGATGCCCACATTGCGCTCTGCAGCATAACGGACAAGGCTCTGGAGATTGATTTCAGGCACCACCTGGAAGAGGTCCGCCTCACCGTTCACCGCCCATCCCTCATCAAGGATGACATACTCGATGCCGTTCTCAGAAGCGAAGTCGATGTAGTGTCTGTATGTAACGTCATTGATGCCCGTAACGAAGTCCACTCCGCTGATGTTCATCGCATTCCACCATTCCCAAGCTACCTTGCCCGGTTTCACCCAGTCCCAGCCGTGCTCGTTTTCCACTGGAGAAGAAAGACGATACACCATATCGTTGTCCGCCATCTGGACGTCGTTTTCCGAAACGGCTACTACTCTCCAAGGGAACACATCCTTGCCAAGGCATCGTGCGATATATCTCTGACGGTTCTGCACGAGAAGCTGGAGGTTATTGTGACCTCCCTGCACCACCTCTTTAGGATACGGAGCAAAAGTGGCTTCAAGCTGAGAATCTCCGTCTCCGTTGTAGAGGTACATTCCCGGATAGTCGAGAAGGTCGGCCTCGGTGATGACGATCTTCTTGCCGCGAGGGCCGTTGACCATAAGAGGAAGGAAAGCGAGACGCTCCTTGTTCCAATTTGAAAGAGGTGTATATGAATACTGGTTCTCGAATGAGTTGAAGAACTGACTGTCAAGAGTTTCCGTGTGCTGGCACACATATGCGGCCCACATCTTCCAGTCCTCGGCGAAGTTGAACTCCGCCTTTTCATAATCCACATTGTACGGCTCTTCAAGATGAGAGATGAACCTGTAGGCCATACCGTCGTCATAGGCGCGGAACACCAATGAAAAGTCTCTGAACTTGAGAGTGATCTCATTGTATTCGTTCTTGACTTCAGCCTTCTTGTATACGATGGTCTTGATGACTTCGCTCACGCTCTTCTGCGACACCTTGCGGACAGCCTGCACTCCGCCGAATTCATATCCTTCGGTAGTGTACATTCCGATCTCGGACTTGTCAAGAAGAAGGTCTCCGTCGTGCCAGAGTGTATAGTTGAGACTCAATCCCGTCTCCACCTTCACGACGAGTTTACCGTCCGGTGATTTTACCTCATAGTCTTTAGTCGCTGCGAAAGAGGCCACAGCGATCAGCAACGCTGCAAATGTGGTCAGTAATTTATGCATAACAGTGGTCATTAGATTCCAAGCTGTTCCTTCATACTGCGAAGGAGGTCGAAGGCCTGGAGAGGTGTCATATTGTTGAGGTCAGCCTTGTCGAGCTCGTCCTTGAGCGACGAAAGGAGAGGATCCTCCAGCTGGAAGAATGAAAGCTGGAGAGAGCCGTCGCTTTCTACGCGGCCTTCCTTGATGTTGTGCGGTTTGATAGTGTTCTTGGATTTCTCTACTCGCTTCGCTCGCTCGAAATTACCTGAATCAGGAGCGTGACCGGCCTCAAGAGCGGCAAGAGTCTTTTCCGCAGACTCGAGCACCTGCTTAGGCATACCGGCCATTCTGGCCACGTGGAGACCGAAACTATGAGCCACGCCGCCTTCCTTGAGCTTGCGCAGGAAGATCACGTTTCTGCCGACCTCCTTGACTGCAATGTGGAAGTTGCGCACCCTTGCATAGATATCCTCGAGATCATTGAGCTCGTGGTAATGTGTAGCGAAGAGGGTCTTCGCACCGTCGCCGAATTCGTGCACATACTCCACGATCGCACGGGCGATGGACATACCGTCATAGGTTGATGTACCGCGGCCGATCTCATCCAGGAGCACAAGCGAACGGGATGAGAGGTTGTGGAGGATCATAGATGTCTCGAGCATCTCGACCATAAATGTGGATTCGCCACGGGAGATGTTGTCTGAAGCACCTACACGTGTGAAGATCTTGTCGCAGTATCCGATTGTGGCTTCTGTCGCAGGCACGAAACTTCCGACCTGGGCCATCAGCACGATAAGGGCAGTCTGACGCAGGAGGGCCGACTTACCGGCCATATTCGGACCGGTCAGGATGATCACCTGCTGTTTCTCGGTGTCAAGATATATGTCATTAGGGACGAACTCCTCGCCTGCCTGCATCATTGTCTCGATGACAGGGTGGCGTCCCTGCTTGATGTCCAGAACCTTGCTGTCGTTCATCTTCGGACGGCAATAGCGGTTGCTGACCGCAAGGTCGGCGAAGCCGCTGAGCACGTCCAGTCTCGCAAGGATGCGACAGTTCTTCTGGATCATCGCTATGTTTTCCTGGATCTTCTTCACGAGTTCCGCATAGATCTGCACCTCGAGTGCATAGATGCGCTCCTCCGCGCCCAGGATCTTCTGTTCATATTCCTTCAGCTCCTCTGTGATGTAACGCTCTGCGTTGACCAGAGTCTGCTTTCTTATCCATTCCTCAGGCACGCTGTCCTTGTGGGCGTTGCGGACCTCGAGATAATAGCCGAACACATTGTTGAAGCCGATCTTCAGCGAAGAAATGCCTGTGCGCTCGATCTCGCGCTGCTGCACTTCGAGCAGATAGTCCTTTCCGTGACGTGCGATCTTCCTGAGTTCGTCAAGTTCCTCGTTCACGCCGCTTGCGATGACGTCACCCTTGCCAAGCTGTGACGCTGTCTCCGGATGCATTGTCTTGCCGAGGTGCTCCAGCAGTTCGGCGCAGTCGCCCATCTTGCCAATGAGCTCCTCCAGCGCCTCAACGCCTTTGCCGCCGCACAGCTGCATAATAGGCGCAGTCTGGCTGAGGCCACGGCGCAGCTGCATAACCTCGCGAGGCATAATCTTGCCTGCAGCCGCACGTGAAATGATGCGCTCGAGGTCACCGATCTCGCCGATCATTGCCTGGAGGTTCATAAGATCGTCACGGTTGTCGATGAAATGCTGCACCACCGAGTATCTGTTCTCCAGTTCCTGAAGATCCATCACCGGCATCGCAAGCCAGGTCCTGAGCATACGCGCTCCCATCGGAGAAGAACATTTGTCCATAACCTCGACAAGGGATGTTCCCTCCTTGCCTGCTGTGGAAGCGAAGATCTCAAGGTTGCGGAAAGTGAATCTGTCCATCCACACGAACGAATTCTCGTCGATGCGGGAGATAGAGCATATGTTGCTGAGTTCCTTATGCTGAGTCTGTTCAAGATAGATCAGAAGGGCACCGGCTGAAGTGACTGCGAGAGGGAATGCATCCACGGCGAATCCCTTGAGGGAATCCACCTGAAGCTGTCTCTTGAGTTTCTCTACGGCATTGTCATACACGAAAGCCCACTCCTCGAGTGTCGAAACATAGAAGTGGTCTCCATAGCGCTCCTTTGTCCCCTTCTCGTAGCCTCTCGGCACGAGAAGCTCCTTCGGAGCGAACGAGCTGAGCAGAGTGCCGATGTAGTCGAGCGAACCCTCCGCCACCTGGAATGTACCTGTGGAAACGTCGAGGAAAGCCGCACCGCATCTGTCCTTGTGGAAGGTGAGGCCGGCTATATAGTTATGTTCCTTCTGCTCAAGAAGCTGCTCGTTGAACGCCACGCCTGGAGTCACCAGTTCGGTGATTCCGCGCTTCACGATGTTCTTTGTCAGCTTCGGGTCCTCAAGCTGGTCACACACGGCCACCTTGTAGCCTGAACGCACCAGTCTAGGAAGGTATGTCTCAAGGGAGTGATGAGGGAATCCCGCCATCGGGATCGCACCTGGAGTGGCGCTTGAGCGCTTTGTGAGCACGATGCCGAGCACCTTGCTGGCTATCAGTGCGTCATCTCCGTATGTCTCATAAAAATCGCCGCACCTGAACAGAAGCACAGCCTCCGGATGTTGCGCCTTCATTGCGAAGAACTGCCTCATCATAGGTGTCTCGGTCGGTTTCTTTTCTGCCATTTTCGTTTTCGTTTATATCAAGGCAAATTTACGAATTTTTATTCTGATTTAGTTTGTATATTTGTGGGATTTTGAGAAAGAATGAAAAGGGTACTCATCATATCGTATTATTGGCCGCCGACAGGTGGCTCGGGAGTGCAGAGGTGGGTGAAATTCGCCAAATATCTGCCGTCCGAAGGCTGGCAGCCGGTGATATACACGCCGGAGAATCCGGAGCAGCTGGCGGTCGACGCCTCTTTGGAGGCGGAGGTGCCGGCAGAGGCGGAGGTGATCCGCAGGCGCATAGTGGAGCCGTACGAGATGTACAAGAAACTGCTACGCAAGTCAGGCCACAGCAAGGAAGCCGTGGAGGTGAATCCGGTGAACGCCCAGAACAAGTCCTTCGTCCAGAAGGTGGCTATGTGGATACGCGGAAACTTCTTCCGTCCGGACCCACGTTGTCTCTGGATAGGACCGTCAGTGAGATACCTCAAGAAGTATCTTGAAGAGCACCCGGTCGACCTTATCGTAAGTACAGGACCACCTCAGTCGATGCATCTCATCGCCAGAAAGCTGGCTGCGGAGACTGGTCTTCCGTGGATCGCAGACTTCCGCGACCCTTGGACTAAAATATTCTATTTCAAGCACTTGTCAATGACCGAGGCGACAAGGAAATGGCACAAGAAGATGGAGAAGAAGGTTTTGGACGACGCAAATGTAGTCGTGGCCGTATCTCCGCTCGTGCAGCAGGAGTTCCAGGCGATGACTATGACTCCGGTGGAACTGATCACAAACGGTTTCGACGAGTGCGACTTCCCTAACGGAAAATACGAGGAGGCTGCCGGAGGAGAAGGCAGAGACTTCATCGTCACCCATACAGGACTCTTCGCGGCAGACGGCAACCCTACCACTCTCTGGAAGGTGCTTGCCGACAAATGCGCAAGATGCGAGGACTTCAGAAAGGCGCTCCAGATCAGGCTTGTGGGCAAGACCGACGAGCAGATCGTGCAGTCGATCATTGACGCGGGACTCGGCGAAAGCCTCAACGATATGGGCTACCAGCCGCACGCAGCTGCGATCGAGCAGCAGCGCAAGGCTTCGCTGCTGATTCTTCCGCTGAGAAAGGAGCCGGAGTACAAGGCCGTGCTTCCCGGTAAGCTCTTCGAATATCTCGCATCCTGGAGACCGGTGCTCGGCATCGGCCAGACAGACGGAGCGATGTCTATGATCCTGAACACCACAAAGACCGGCTTCGTGCTGGATTGGGAGGACGAGAAGTCCATCGCACGATTCATAGACCTCTGCTGGCAGAATCACCTTTCGGGAAAGCTCACCGTGGATGATGCGGACATCTCGCAGTTCACCCGCCGCAATCTCACCCGTCGGATGGCACAATTGTTTGAAAAACTCGTATAATCATAAGAGCTGTACCTCATTTGGGCATTTTTGCGGCACAGCTCTCTGCAAAACAAGACAAAATCAACCAAAAGTTGCATAGCTGTAACGCTTTTCGGGCAAAAAACGGCACAGCTCCACCACATACGCATATGAACAAGAAATTACTGAAGAACATCGGAATATATGCAGGCATTCTCCTGCTTTTCATCGGACTGGCATACGGCTTCGCACCCTATGTGCTGGACGGCAAGATCGTGAACCAGAGCGACATCGCTTCCTGGAAGGGTATGGCCAACGAGGCTATGACCTACAACGAGGCACATCCGGAAGACCCTACGGCCTGGACCAACTCGATGTTCGGAGGAATGCCGACGACAGCCACCATCGACAGTTTCGAGGGAGACTGGACAGACGCCATCTACGACTTCCTGCTCACAGGACGCCGCCCGGCCAGCTATCTGCTCATCGCCCTGATCGGAGGCTTCCTGCTGATGCTTTCTATGGGCACAAGCAGGCTTGTGGCCATTGCCGGAGCCATCGCGATCGCGTTCTGCTCATACAATATGCAGATCATCCAGGTGGGCCACAACACCAAGATGCAGGCCATCGCCTACTTCCCTTGGGTGCTCGCCGGAGTGATATTCACATACAGATCGGCCTTGGCAGTTTGCCAGGAGGCGTCTTCTTGGAAGAAGTGGCTGCCTAAGACCATCCTCGGAGCAACGCTCTTCGCGCTCGCCCTCAGTATGCAGATCAAGGCCAACCACCTTCAGATCACCTATTATCTCGCGATCGTGATCTTCGCATATGCCATCGGACAGCTCATATACATCTGCATCGACAAGGCACGCCGCAGCGAGATGCTCAAGCGCTTCTTCATCGCTTCCGCACTCCTTCTCGGCATCGGCATCGTGGGCATCGCAACCAATGCAAACAAGCTCATCCCTACATACGAGTACACACCTTACACTATGCGTGGAGGTTCGGAACTTTCAGCAGACAGCGACAGCCACAATGACAGAGGTCTCGACCTCGACTATGCGACTGCCTGGTCATACGGCATCAGCGAAATGCCTAACCTGCTCATCCCGAACTTCAACGGAGGTTCATCATCGGGAGCCCTCGATATGGACTCGGAGACCGGCAAGCTGCTCAAGAGAGCCGGCCAGCCTAACCTCCGTCAGACACTCAGGCATATGCCTCTCTACTGGGGTCCGCAGCCGTTCACAGCCGGCCCTATGTATATGGGATGCATCACCGTCTTCCTTTTCGTCCTCGGTCTTGCGCTCTGCAAGGGACGTGAGAAATGGTGGATCGTGGCTGCGACTGTGATCGCAGTCTTCCTTGCGTGGGGCAACCATTTTATGTGGTTCACCAAGCTTTGGTTCGAGTACGCACCTATGTACAACAAGTTCAGGACTGTGTCTATGGCTCTGGTTGTGCTTCAGGTCACACTTCCATTGCTCGGATTCTACACCCTCGACAAGGTACTCAAGGAGAAATACACGCTCAAGGAGTTCCAGAACGGCGCTCTGATCGCTTACGCGTTCACCGGCCTCTTCTGCCTCATATGCGCCCTTATGCCAAGCATTGCCGGCACATTCACCGGCGCTGTGGACGCAGGTCAGCCAGACATCCTCGTTGACGCACTCGTGGCAGACAGACAGGCTCTCCTCAGAAGCGATGCCTGGACTTCGTTCTGGATGATCACCATAGTCGGAGCACTCCTGTACTGGGCTATGCGCCCGGCAAAGGTGGACGCTGTCGGAAAGGATGGCTCATTCGTACGAAAGGGCAGAATGACCATCGTGGCTGTCGCTGTGATTCTCCTCGTTGTCTTCGACCTTGTTCCGATCGGAAAGAGATACCTCAACAAGAGCCACTTTGTGACTCCTAAGGCCTTTACAGCCCACTACGAGCCACGTCCTGTAGACGAGATCATCCACGAGGACACAGATCCTCACTACCGCGTTCTCGATATCAGCGTGAACACATTCAACGACGCTATCCAGAGCTACCACCACAAGTGCATCGGCGGATACAGCCCTGTGAAGCTCCAGCGCTACCAGGACCTTATCGAGAAATATATCACAAATGAAATCTACCGTGCATACGACGCTGTCGAGAATGCTGTAACAGTGCAGGATGTGGAAGCACGCCTTCCTGAACTGAAGGTCGTGTCGATGCTCAACGGCAAATACATCATCCTCGGATCCGAGTTCTCTCCGGTAAGGAATCCGTATGCATACGGCAACTGCTGGTTCGTGTCGGATTATGTATCGGCTGCAACTCCGGACGAGGAGATCGCTCTGCTTGAGGATGCAGACCTGCGCAACACCGCCATCATCGGCAAGGACTTCAGCTGGGCACAGGATGCGTTTGCTTCGAGCACCCCAACTGTCACATCGAGCACCTCTGCTGTCACATCGAGCGAAGTCGAGATGTCCACATCCATCTCCCTGACACACTACGCTCCGAACGAACTCCGTTATGCATTCAGCACCGACGCAGACCGTGTAGCGGTATTCAGCGAGATCTACTATCCAAAGGGCTGGAAGGCCTGGGTCGAGCCTGCGGGTTCATATGGCAAGGTAAGCGGCGGCCGCTACCAGCCGACTGCGGAAGGTCGATCGATCGATCTCTTCCGCGCGGACTGGATGCTCCGCGCCGCCATCATCCCTCAGGGAGAAGGTCAGCTCATTATGCGATTCGAGCCGGAGTCATACAAGCTCGGCGAGAACATCTCACGCGCCAGCTCGATCCTCCTGATCCTCCTCCTTCTCGCCTCCCTCGCCGGTATCCTCAAATTCCGAGCATAATTAGCGTAAAATCACCTTAAAATAAGCCCGAAAGGAAAATAATGGCGATTGCCAGAGGGCAGATGTAGCGGATGAGGAACCAGAGGACGCCGAAGATCCTGGCGCTGCGGCTGAGTGTGCCGCCGTTGGTGAACTCATCATAGACATCGGTCTTCTTGAGACGCCAGCCGACAAATAGGACTGTAAGCAGACTGCCGAGGGTCATCAGGATGTTCGAAGAAAGGTTGTCGAAGAAATCGAAGATGCCGTCTCCGAATATCTTCACGGACGACAGAGGTCCGAACGAAAGCGAACAGAGCGCTCCCACCACCCAGCAGATCACAAACAGGATGACGCAAGCCCATATGCGCGGTATCTTCTTCTCCTCAACGAGATACGCCACAGCCACCTCAAGCATCGAAATCGACGATGTAAGAGCAGCCACAAGAAGGGCCAGGAAGAACAGGATGGCCACAAGACCGCCTGCAGGCATCTGTCCGAACACATATGGAAGTGTCTCGAAAACGAGACCTGGGCCGGCCTGAGGGCTGATGCCGAAGGCGAAGACGGCAGGCATAATGGCCAGGCCGGCAATGAGCGCGAACATAAGGTCAGAAGCCGCAGTCGCCGTACTATGGAAAAGGATGTTCTCCTTCTTGTCCACATAGGACGCATAGGTCATTATGGTACCGAAGCCGAGGGAGAGCGAGAAGAACGCCTGACCCAATGCGGCGGCACAAGACTTTCCTGTAAGCTTTGAGAAATCCGGATTGAAAAGATAGTCCACACCGGCCTTTGCCCCCGGCAAGGTCAAAGCATATATCGCTATAGAAAGCACCATCAGGAACAGCAGAGGCATCATCACCTTGCTGAATCTCTCGATGCCGTCCTTGATGCCGACAACAACGATCAGCATAGTCAGAAGCAGGAAAGCCGTATGGGCAGCCAACGGGCCCCAGGTCGAAGACACGAAATCAACAAAAAAGGTATTGATGGCAGCCTGGGATATTCCAACTGTAAATGAGAATGTGCACGACTTGAGAAGGTACTCCACAGACCAGCCTCCGATGACGCTGTAATACGACAGGACGACCATCGGAACAAAGATGGTAAAGAGACCCACCCAACGCCACGCAGAGCCTCCTGAGAGGTCTCTGAAAGCCGAATAGGCGTTCTCCTGGCTGCGTCTGCCGATCACGAACTCCGATATGAAGATCGGAAGGCAGATCACAAAACTCAGGATGATATACAATATAATGAAGGCGGCGCCTCCGTTTTCTCCTACGAGATAAGGGAAACGCCACAGATTTCCTAAACCGACTGCGGAGCCGGCCATTGCCAGCAAGGCTCCAAATCTGCTTCCGAAACTATCTCTTGACATATTTTACAAATTCGAATTCATAACCCGTCTCCTCATCCTTGAACATCTCCGAACGCTCTGCCACATCCCAGATATCCGGATCTATCTCAGGAAAGAATGTATCTGCATCCTCGATGACCGTATGCACGTGGGTGACGATAAGAGTGTCCGCAAGAGGAAGAGACTGTGCATATATCTGTCCGCCTCCGATGACGAAGCACCTCTCGAGATTGGTCTCTTCCGCGAGGTTCAGAGCCTCTTCCACAGAGCCGACTACCGCCACCTCCTCCGCTGTGCTGTATGCGCGCGAAACGACGATATTCACGCGTTTCGGAAGGGCACGGCCGATGGACTCGAAGGTCTTGCGGCCCATAATCACCGGGCAGCCAAGGGTGGTGCGGCGGAAGAACCTGAGGTCCTCCGAAATGTGCCAGAGAAGCTCGTTGTTACGGCCGATGGCGTTGTTGTCGGATATTGCGACGATGATGCACTTTTCCATAGGAACGATATTATACTGCTACCGGAGCAGGAATGCGTGGATACGGATCGTAGTCCACAAGTTCAAAGTCTTCGTACTTGAAGTCAAAGATGCTCTTCACATCCGGATTGATCTTCATCTTAGGGAGCTGGCGAGGCTCGCGTGTCAACTGGAGAGCCACCTGCTCGAAATGGTTCACATAGAGGTGGGTATCACCTGTAGTGTGGATGAACTCACCTGGCTGGAGACCGCACACCTGAGCGATCATCATCGTGAGGAGCGCATAGGATGCGATGTTGAAAGGCACGCCGAGGAACACATCCGCACTGCGCTGATAGAGCTGGCAGGAGAGCTTGCCGTCAGCCACATAGAACTGGAAGAGCGAATGGCAAGGAGGCAGAGCCATCTTCTCGACTTCGGCGACATTCCAGGCCGACACGATCATACGACGCGAATCAGGGCTGTTCTTGATCTGGTTGATCACATTGGAAAGCTGGTCGATGGTGCCGCCGTCCGGAGTCGGCCAGCTGCGCCACTGGTGACCGTAAACAGGACCGAGGTCGCCGTTCTCGTCCGCCCACTCGTCCCAGATGGTCACGCCGTGGTCCTGAAGATACTTCACATTGGTGTCGCCTGCGATGAACCAGAGAAGTTCGTAGATGATGGACTTCAGGTGAACCTTCTTGGTGGTAAGAAGAGGGAAACCTTCGCTGAGGTCGTATCTTGTCTGATATCCGAAGACGCTCTGCGTACCGGTGCCGGTACGGTCGCTCTTCATTGTTCCGTTTTCACGGATATGTTTAAGGAGTTCGATGTACTGTTTCATAGGTTGATTGGTTAGCGGACGCGGAAAGCGAAGATGATGGCCTCGTCGTAGACCTCGCCAGGGCGGAGGACTGCCGACGGATAGTCAGCCTTGTTAGGCGCATCAGGGTAATTCTGACACTCGATGGCCACACCGCTGTAGTCTTCGTATTTATGGCCGTTCTTACCCATAGGGCTGTCAGAAAGCCAGTTTCCGGTGTATACCTGGACGCCAGGCTGTGTGGTGTAGATTTCAAGGACACGTCCGCTCTCAGGAGCATACAGTTCTGCACAATCCTGAAGCTGGCCAGGCTCTGCGCCGTCGATCACCCAGCAGTGGTCATAGCCCTTGCCGATCTTGAGCGGTTCGAAATCCGCATTGATATCCTGTCCTACAGGCTTGAGATTGACGAAATCCATAGGAGTTCCAGCAACAGGAGCGCTTTCTCCGAGAGGAATCTGAGTCTGGTCGGTAGGAAGGTATTCCGATGAATTCAGACGGAGCTGGTGGCCGAGAATCGTACCGTTTCCTTCTCCGTTAAGGTTGAAGTATGCGTGGTTTGTAAGGTTGATCACTGTAGGCGCATCGCACTCTGCAGTGATGGTCAGACGGAGTTCGTTGTCCTCTGTCCACTCGTAGCGGGCAACAGTCTTCACGGCTCCAGGATAGCCCATTTCGCCGTCCTCCGAATAATAAAGGAACTCAACGCCGCCGTTATGCTCACGGCTCTCCCAGACCTTGTTCTGGAAGCCGTCAGGACCTCCGTGGAGGTGGTTCGGACCATTGTTCACAGGAAGCGTATACTCCACCCCGTCAAGTGCAAACTTTCCGAGAGCGATTCTGTTTGCATATCTGCCGGGAATCTTTCCTGCGCAAGGTCCGTCACCGAAATAGCTTGCGGCATCCGGATATCCCAAGACGACGTCAGCGAGGACACCATCTCTGTCCGGCACGACAGCAGCAACGATGCCTGCACCGATGTTTGAAAGCTTTACATATGCACCTGAAGCGTTTGCAAGGGTGTAAAGAACGACTTCCTTTCCGCAAGGAGACACACCCCAAGATTCTCTAGCAATAGTCATCTCTTCTGAAAAATTACAAAATCTCTCAAAATTAAAACTATTATTCCAATTTGGCAAACTTCGCGGGGCTGTTGCAGAGCAACGGGGACAAAAAAAGCAACCACCCCGTCCGAATGGACTCAGCCTAGGGGTGGTTGCGCTGAACGTTATTTAGAGTGTGTTAGGCTGCTAGTTTGCAGGTTCGAGTATGATAGGACTCGATAGTGAAGAATAGAGGGCGCTCAAGCTGCCATATACCTTCTCGTAGAGGATTCCGTCCGGTGCCGCATACTGGAACTTCACGTCGTCGGTATTCCAGTCATATTCATACTCGTCTCTGAGTCGAAGTTCGAACTGGCCTCCGTCGGATACAGTCACAGTACCGATACGGTTGTATGTAGGGAACACCTCGAACGGAACGAATGATGAAGCAGGAACTGCGGCGATCGCACCGGTAGCCTTGTTTCTGAACTGCATTGTTCCAGTCACCGAACTGTTCTGAAGCTTGAACTTCTTCTCATAATATACGACCTTGGTATCATCTGCAGTGATGATGATTTCACCGGCTGTAACGATGCCGTTGGTCTTGAACACAAGGTTCTTTGTCTCGTTTGTACCGTACTGGGCCTCAACAGCTCTCGAAGCGTCAACGTGGTATACATATCTTCCTTCAACGCCTGCCACCTTCTCGAGCTTGCCGCTTGTGTAAAGTACGTCAGTCTCGTCAAGCACGAGCATAGGAGCGTCGATATAGATGTCGAATGCTGTTCCGAAAGGATCCACTGTTGCTACTGTACCGTTTCTGTGTACATAGTCGAAGCTTGTCACATCGATGCTGATTGTCACCTTCTGGTTAGGCACATATGTCAACATTACGTTATCTGTAACTTCATTAGCCTCTCCGGTCACTGTAGTACCCTGGCCGTTGATCTTCGCATTGAAGTGGAACGGATGGTAGTTCGCAAGTTCGAACACTGCAGAACGGAACTGGTCGCCATTGCAAGTACCGTTTCCAGTCACCGAAACCGCACCCTTAGGATTAGAGGCTACTCGTACAACCTCTGCACTTCTTGGAGTGTTGGTGATCAAATGATATACAGCACCCTGTCCCTGAGATCCGTCGATGTTTCTCGTGAATCCGAGCACTCTACCGCCGGTAGACCAAAGTTCGCTTGATACAGTGTAGAATGTGAAATCCTGATCTGCAGCAGATGTATCGTTGTCAAGCGACTTAGAGTAAAGGAGGAACTCATCGTTCTCTGACGGAGTCACCGGAGTGTAGCTTGCCACTGTATTGTCTGTATTCCACTTGATGTCCTTTCCGAGATGTGTCGTGAACTCTACAACCGCGTTGATCTTCTGAGGTACGTGATAGTAATAAAGCACCTCGTCAGCAGGCTGCACAGCCGAATAAGACATAAGGTTGTGGATGAGGATCCACTGGTTCACATCAGCCTTGAATGTAGCAGTCTTTGTGAGGGATGCGAAGTGTTTAGCCTCGATGGTAACATCCACCTGGTCACCTGTCTCGTGGTTGAGGATAGACTCCAGATAAAGACGCTGAACGCCTGTTCCGTTCACTGTAAGCACATATTTGTATCCGATGCCGTTGTCCTCGCCGTAACCGTCATCGCCTTTGCGGATGACCGGAAGCACCATTCCCGACTCGTTACGTACGTCAAGCGCGTTCACAGATACGAGCACGTCCATAGGGAAAAGTTCCTGTGGGCAGTCCTCAGGGATTGTGAACATCATTGTGATGTTCTCACCTGTTTCACCTCCGTATACGTTGGTTGTAATCCACGACGGAACGAAGCTCTGCTCCTTTACGGTCACCACCTTCATCTTTCTTGAAAGACGACCCTTCTTGACGAAGAGGGTTCCTTCGCGCTTCTGGAGGTCACCCATATCATTGAGGGAAACAGTAACTGTTCCGATACCTGTAGATGCGTCAAAAGTGTGCGAGAAGTTGTTGAGAGCAACGTTGTTGCCGTCCATCCAGGTAACATTTGCCTGAGTAAGGGTCTCGCCTGCTGTAAAGCTTTCAAGGCGATATGTGAGAACGTAGTCGTTAGGATTCTTGAACTCGTCCTCTCCGATAACCACATATGTCTGATCTACTGTAAGTCTATACTCCGCATCCATCACCTCGGCGATGTTGTCTGAAATAGACACCCATACGTTGTTGGTTGCAGGTGCATCAAGAGCTGCAATGAAGGTCTCCTGGCCATAGTGGAGCTCACCTACGATATTCACCACATAATGATGGTTACGCATAATCATCACATTGTCGCCCCTTTCGTCGATAAGAGACACTCGATAATAGAGAGATTTGCCGTTTGTGCCGTTCTTTCCCTTTACGATGAAGTCGATAGGGTCTGCTTCTGTATTCTCAGTCTCGAAGATGTACTCTTCTTCTGCGTTTGTCACATCAAGATAGTCACCGAGCTTCGACTTATCTTCAGGAAGGGTCACGAAAGGATCCTGGAGTGTCGGAGCCACGAAGCCACCGTGATCAGGGCTGTAAGGCGCCACTGTACCGAATGCGTTGGAATTTACTACAACCCATCCCTCTGGCTGGAAAGCAGACCTTGACTTCTCGACATTGAGAGTGATCTTGGCCTGGTTACGGAGAAGCTTGATAGGATTTGATGTAGAGTTGTACTTTGGAAGGTTCTCCACAGTCTCACGTGCCCAGTAGATCATACGTCCTGCAGAAGCCTCAAGAGCCGACATTACGGCCACCTCCGACATACCACGGTAGTTGTCCTCCTTGAAGTAGGTGAGATTCTGGTTTCCGACAAGCTGGAGGGTCACGGTGTGATCAGGAACGGTCACTGTGAACTTTCCGGTCAAAGACGGATTGCCGGCATCCTGCACAAGTTTCGCTGTCACAGTAGTGATGAAGAGGCTGTTCTCGTCGAAACAGAAGACTGTCATCTGCTGCACACCGAGTCCGTCAGGATCGACGCCCTTTGTCTGCACGGAAGCCATATCAGGCACCTGAGCCGCGAACTGAAGGGTCTTGTAACCTTCAGGTGCGTTGAGCCCTGGTCCGATCAAGTCCTCTCTCTGGCAGGAAACTGTCAGAGCAATTGCCCCAGCAAGGGCGAGAATCATATATTTAATCGTATTCTTCATATCTGTTCTTTTTAAAGGACTTGTCTATTAATAAGCGTCTCGGATACAGCGTACTGCCGACTGGGTGCCGTTTGAACTGCTCGACTGAGGATTTCCGACCTGACCGGTAGCACTCCAATAATATCTTCCTGAGAGCACCTCATCCATCGCCGCATTCTCGACATACTGGAAATCGATGATGATCTGAATCTCTGCAGCGGTAGGAAGTCTCCAGTCGTCGTAATGGATGGCGTTGTTTGTTGCAGGATTTCCGTCCGGATCGTAAACCTCGACATACTC
>JAFYWC010000159.1 GCA_017546585.1 Bacteroidales bacterium | reverse complement strand
GTAGATCACTGGATCGCGTTTGTGCTTCTTGGCATCATCGGTGGAAATATGATTAAAGAGTCCTTCTCAAAGGATGAAGACTGTGAATACAGTCCGGACTTTTCATTCCGTACTATGCTTGCTATGGCAGTTGCAACAAGTATTGATGCGCTCGCGGTAGGAGTGTCTTTTGCCTTCCTGAGAGTCAACATATGGTATGCCGTACTTTTCATAGGAGTGGTTACAGCCCTGCTGTCAGCTGGAGGTGTGTGGCTGGGTAATGTATTCGGCTGCAGATTCAAGTCCAAGGCTGAATTCGCCGGAGGATTTATCCTTATGGCAATGGGATTGAAGATACTTCTTGAACATATGATTGCATAGCGAAAATATATCATAGGACCCGACGTTTTGTCGGGTCTTTTTGTTATATTTGCCAAGATATATATCTATATATGCCTGTATTAGAGAAAATAGTCGTATCGGACTTCAGAAACATTGAGCTTCAGGAATTGGAGTTCTCGCCTAACATCAACTGCATCAGCGGTAATAACGGCGAGGGCAAGACGAATCTTCTTGATGCGATCTATTATCTTTCAATGACCAAGAGTGCGTTCGCGACTTCAGACAAGTTCACATTCAGACACGGTACGGAAGAGTTCTCTATTTCAGGTACATACAGGATGGAAAACGGTCTTTCAAGCCGTTTTGCCCTGAGGATGACTGCAAAGGGTGAAAAGAAGGTCAAGCGTGACGATAAGCAGTATCCTAGGGTTTCGGAGCATATCGGAGTTCTTCCGATTGTTATGGTTTCACCTTCAGACATATCATTGGTAAGCGAATCAGGAGAGGAACGCAGGCGTTTTGTGAATGCCGTTCTTTCTCAGATGGATGGCGCGTATATGTCTGCGCTTCAGCAGTATAACCGCCTCCTCCTCCAGAGGAACAAGATGCTGAAGGATATGTCTCCTGACCGCTCGCTCCTGGAGGTCATCGATATGAAGATGGCATATCTGGCAGAGCCTATACATAACGCAAGAAAACAGTTTGTCGATCAGCTTAGGCCTGTTGTGGCAGAGTACTACAAGGCTCTTTCGGGTGGAAGTGAGAAGGTGGATATAGAGTATGAATCAGACCTTTTCAAGGGACCGCTTGATCAGCTTCTTGCTGCGTCATACGAAAAGGACCGTATTTTGAAATACACTACTGCCGGACTCCAAAGGGATGACTTCGCATTTACTATGGACGGATGGCCAATAAGAAGACACGGCTCTCAGGGACAGCAGAAATCGTTTCTGGTGTCGCTCAAGTTCGCCCAGTATGAGATAATGAAGAACAATTACGGCTTTGCTCCGATTCTTCTTCTCGATGATGTGTTTGACAAACTTGATATGGGACGCATCTCCAATCTCCTGCAGATGGTGTCAGGTCAGGATTTCGGCCAGATATTCATTACTGACAGCAACAAGGTCAGGATGTCCGGAATAGTCGATGGCTTGACTCAGGACAGAGCATATTTTGATACCGTATCGGGAACTTTCAAGAAGATCTGATGTTATGGAGCAGGGAGGTAGAGCAGGAAAGATGCGCAGACAGCAGGCTGTCGGTATGGGCGAACTGGTAAAGCAGTTCATCAAGGAGATGAAGCTTGACCGCGGTATGAACAGGCAGAGAGTGGGCGAAGTGTGGAACACAGTGACAGGAGCGGCAAGATATACGCTTGCGGTGAATCTTGAAAACGGTGTCCTATACTGTACGATTTCGTCGTCAGTCGTGAGGAATCAGCTGTATTTTCAGCGTGATGCCTTGATCCAGCAGATGAATGAGGCATTGAAGAAGGATGAAATGTTTTTATGGGACTGGCAGTCTGGACCTTGTGTGAAGGCTCTGGTCCTCAGATGATAAAGTAGATATGAAGATAGTTGCAGACTTAGATATTCCTTTCCTCGAAGGCGTCTTTGAGCCTTATGCGGAGGTTTTGTACAAGAAGGGAGACCAGATCGTTCGTGAAGATGTTCTGGATGCTGATGTTCTGATGACCAGAACCAGGACTCATTGCAACGCTGAACTTCTTGAGGGCACATCTGTCAGGATGATTGCCACTGCTACAATCGGTATGGATCATATAGATCTTCCTTATTGTGCTTCAAAAGGAATCGAGGTAGTGAATGCAGCAGGATGCAATGCCGGAGCGGTTATGCAGTATGTGTTCTCGGCTGTATATGGCGTTTCCGCTAGAAAAGGAATAAAGATCGACGACTGTAATTTCGGTATCATCGGTGTAGGCCACGTGGGAAGCAAGGTGGAAGCTATGGCCCGCTATCTCGGCTTCAATGTGCTTCGCTGTGATCCTCCGAGGGCTGCTGCAGAAGGTCAGGAGGGATTTTGCTCCCTGGAGTATCTGCTTGAGAACTCCCAGGTGGTCACAATGCACGTTCCGCTTGACGAGTACACAAGGGGAATGGCTGACGAGACTTTCTTCGCGCTTATGCAGCCGGGGGCTATCTTCATCAATGCAGCCCGTGGAGAGGTGATCAATGAAGATGCACTCATAGCTGCAGCTCCTAAGCTTGGTGCGGTGGTGATCGATACCTGGTGCAATGAACCGAACATCAACGAGAACCTCCTTGATATCGCTGACATTGCGACACCGCATATTGCAGGTTACTCATATCAGGGCAAGGAGAATGCTACGAAGATGGCAGTCAGATATGTGGCGGAGTTCCTTGGAATCGAAGAGCTCAAGGATTTTACTCCGGTAGATACCCAGGAAGGACACGATCCTGTTCTGCTGGATCTTAGAGGAAAGAATCACGGTGAGATCGCAGCTGTGTTCCAGTACAACTATCCGATTTTCACTGATGATTTCCGTCTCAGAATGGAACCGCACAAATTTGAGAAACTTCGTGCGGAATACCAGTATAGAAGAGATATTTATGTACAATAACCATAATTGATAACGATATGTTTAAGAAAGAAGACATTCAGCAGATCGAGCAGAGAGGCTCATCTGTAAAGACAGTTGAAGAGCAGGTTGAGCGCTTCAAGAAGGGTTTCCCTTGGCTTAAGATTGTTGCTCCTGCAACTCCTGAGAAGGGTATTCAGGTACTCGACGAGGCTGCGGTTGAAGCTGCAGTGAAGTATTACGAGGGTGCTCAGATGAAGGGCAAGTGCAAATTCGTCCCTGCATCAGGCGCTGCTTCACGTATGTTCAAGGACCTCTTCAGTGGTCTTGATGCCCTCAAGGCAGGCAAGGAACTTGCTGACGATGCACCGGCTGCAAAGTTCGTTGATCAGATCCAGTCATTCGCATTCTACACTCCTGAGCTTTTCGGTGAGACAGTATGCAAGTGCCCTGAGTATCGTGAGTCAGTTCTCGCAAAGACTCTTACAGATGAAGGCCTTGGTTATGGAAACAAGCCAAAGGGTGTTCTCAAGTTCCACAAGTACACTGACGGCGAGATCCGTACAGCATTCGCCGAGCACCTTGTAGAGGCTCAGAACTATATGAAGAATGAGGATGGCACTGCTAATCTTGTAGTGACAATCTCTCCTGAGCACCAGCACCTTTTCGAGGAGGCATATGCAGAGGTAAAGGCTGCTTATGAGGCTAAGTATGGTGTACAGTACAACATCACTTTCACATTCCAGGACAAGGCTACAGATACAATCGCTGTTGACGTAGAGAACAAGCCTTTCAGAACAGAGACTGATGCTCTTCTTTTCCGTCCTGCAGGTCACGGTGCCCTTATCTACAACCTTAACAACATCAAGGAAGAGGTCGTTTCCATCAAGAATATCGACAACGTTGCCAATGAGAGACTTCTCCCGGCTACAGCTACTTGGAAGATGGTTCTCCTCGGCAAGGCTCTCGAGCTCCGCGATACACTTCACGGATACCTCAAGGAACTTGACATCGTATGCAAGCCGATCCAGGGTTCTGAAAACAGAACTGTAGGCGTGCCTGGCTATGATCCGGTATATGAGGATCTTTGCGCAACTCCAGAGGCTGTACAGCTTTGTGATGATATCGAGAAGTATCTTGAGGATGTTCTTTGCATCAAGATGCCTGCTGCTGACAGCTGCAAGGCAAGGGTAGAGGCTCTTCGCAAGAAACTTGACCGTCCTGTTAGAGTTGCAGGTATGGTGAAGAATCAGGGCGAGCCAGGTGGCGGTCCTTTCATCATCGCAGAAAAGGATGGTTCTACTTCTCTCCAGGTTCTCGAGAGCGTGCAGATCAATATGTCAGACGATCACGCACGTGAGTCGCTTGCAAATGCAACTCACTTCAATCCAGTAGATATCGTATGCTGCCTACACGACTATAAGGGTGAGAGCTTCGATCTCTTGAAGTATGTTGATGAGGATGCTGGATTCATCAGCTCGAAGAGCTACCAGGGTCGTGAGCTCAAGGCTCTTGAGTTGCCAGGTCTTTGGAACGGTGCTATGAGCAACTGGAACACTCTCTTCGTGGAAGTTCCGCTTGAGACATTCAACCCAGTTAAGGTGGTTCTTGACCTCCTCCGTCCAGCTCACCAGAACTAAATACGTGAGACGACAAACAGCAGGTTTCCTGCGTTGTCTGATTTCAACCCGAATATGTGGGCGTCATCTCCTGAGGTGACGCCCAATTTCTTTCTGAACGTCTCTGTATCCATAGGGATGTTGCGGGCTGTGACCTCGGCTTTAGGGTACTCCTTGCCTACAGACTTGATGCTGCGCTTGTCCAATGGGAGCACCTTGACGATCTGGAAGATCTTGCCGAACTTTCTCAGTTCTTCAGCCTTTTCCGCGCTGTCTGTGAGATAGTAATGAGTGAATCTGCCGAGTTTGCAGATAGAGAATCTTTCGCTGAGCACATTGAACGCTCCAGCTTTCATAAGAGCCTTTCCCGGCTCAAACAGATATGTATGACTTTCAATGGCATCACTGCCGATCAGCTTCAAGGTTGCATTCCTTTCTTCTGAGGTGTTGAATGTCAGTGTATTGTCCACTGTTGATGGGTAGTCAGACGGGAGTTCCACTGCAGTGAGCAGGTATTCTCCGTCCCATTCTCTGTCCATCCAAATGAGCAGTTCCTTGCACTCTCCGTCGTAGGCTACGCAATGAACTTCTCTGCAGTTTCTACCCAGTCTGTCGCATACCATAGTGATATCCGCCATAGGGGAGAGCTTGATGAGAATATGTCTGCTTCTTTTGAAAATTATGTCCTTTATCGTCAGGACGTCCGGAGTACATTCCTCGATCAGGAACACTTTCTTGCCTCCTTCGCCTCTTCTGGCAGGGTCCATATAGACGATGTCTGCGTCAAAGTCCTTGAGGATGTCTTCAATCGTGTCAGGTGCTGCGATAGCATTGCTTATCCTGATGTTGCCTGCTCCGAGTTCCTGGAAGTTGTGTGCGGCAGCCTTGCAGAGCTTCTCCTGCATTTCATTGTAGAGGACTTCACCGGCCTGTCTGGAGAACATCCAACTGTCCACTCCTAGTCCGCCTGTGAGGTCTGCAATACGCCATCCGGCCCTGCTTGCAATGCGCGTGGCGAACATTGCCTTGTAAAGGCCTGTCGCCGTGCTGCTGCACTGCTCTGCCGATAATTTTACGGGAAATATAAGCCTCTGGTTTCCATACCATTCAGCGACCTTGCCCCTTAGCTTTCGCCTGCTTTCGATGCAGGCTGCCGCAAGGTCGATGTCGATGTCCGGCCATTTGGTCTTGTCAAGAATCAGTCTTGTGACATCGTCATCGCTATGCTGTTGGACGAATTCCAGAAACTTCTCCATAGACGGATGCTTTGTTAGAGGATGTTAAGGCTCTGCTCCTTGATTTTCTCGAGCTCGTCCTTCATCTTCACGACAATCTTCTGGATCTCGGTGTGATTTGCCTTCGATCCTGTTGTGTTGATCTCGCGTCCCATTTCCTGAGCAATGAATCCGAGCTTCTTGCCTGGGCACTCCTCACCTGAAATGGTGTCAAGGAAGTACTTGCAGTGCTGACGAAGACGTACCTTCTCCTCGTTGATGTCGAGTTTCTCGATGTAGAAGATCATCTCCTGCTCAAGACGGCTCTGATCTGGATCAAGCTTGAGGTCAGCGAAACGGCTGAGGATCTTCTCTCTAATGGTCTCGGTGCGCTCAGTCTCGAATGCCTCGATCTGCTTAGAGTATTCAAGGATCTTGTTGACATTGTCGGTCACGTCCTTGTAGAGCACCTCACCCTCGTGTGCACGGAATGCGTTGATATTGGCGAGAGCCTCGTCGATGCACTTCTCTACGACCGGCCAGTTAGCGTCTGTTATGACATCCTGCTTCTTCACATCCATAACCTCAGGCATACGGAGAATTGTTGCGATGAGGTCGTTAGGGTTGTTGATCTGAAGGCTTGAAGTACCTACATTCTTTGCAAGCTCGCTGATCTGCTGGTAGTACTCCATAGCAAGGGCGATGTTGATCTTCTTTGCGCTGTCTGCAGCGTTAGGCTCGTAAGTGACGAAGAAATCGATGTTGCCGCGTGAAAGCGCAGCAGCAATCTTCTGACGTACTGTCATCTCCTTGTCCTTAGGGAGCATAGATGTCTTAAGGCTGATGTCAGCTGTCTTTCCGTTCAGTGAACGTACCTCTACTGTGATCTTGCCTGTTTCGAGAATCGCCTCGGCCTTGCCGTAGCCAGTCATTGATTTTATCATAGTGCCTTTGTTTTCGTGTTTGGAGGTGCAAAAATACAAAATTACCGCAAAAATCCCACTCCTAATGCGCCTGGATATACGCCAGCCAGTTAATAGCCGCAACAAGAGATGCGTTCCAGTTGATGGCTATTTCATTGGATGCATACGATGGCATAATGTCCATATATGATTCGTCAGGGTAGAATCCTACCTGGTTGATCCTGATACTGTCTTTCGGTGAACTGCAAGCACAAAGGAGTGCAAGTAGGCAGGTCGGGATGAATGCTCTTGTTTTCATAGTGTTATTCGTTTGTCGCTGTGTCCAAAATTACTAAATATTTTGTATATTTGCCCGATTATTGGCAAATAGTAAACTGGATTGCCCAGTTTCATTGATTGAAATATAATTACCAAAGATATGGAAGAGGTAAACAAGGAAGTAACTGAGACCAGAAATCTCAACTTTTTGGAAGAAATCATTGAGGCGGATCTCGCCAGCGGAAAGCACGAATCTATTATGACACGCTTCCCGCCTGAACCGAACGGATATCTTCACATCGGACACGCGAAGAGTATCTGCATCAATTTCGGACTCGCTAAGAAATACGGCGGAAAGACAAACCTCCGCTTTGACGATACAAACCCAGTAAAGGAGGATACAGAGTACGTAGACTCTATCAAGGAAGACATCAAGTGGCTCGGTTTCGAGTGGGAGAACGAGCGCTATGCTTCAGACTACTTTGACCAGCTCTATGAGTGGGCAGAGGAACTCATCAAGAAGGGTCTCGCATATGTTGACGACCAGACCCAGGAGGAAATCCGTGCAGGCCGTGGTACAGTGCAGGTGCCAGGTACAGAGAGCCCATACCGTAACAGAAGCGTGGAGGAGAATCTCCAGCTTTTCCGCGAAATGCGCGACGGCAAGTACGCTGAGGGTGAGAAGGTGCTCCGTGCAAAGATTGATATGGCACATCCTAATATGCTCTTCCGCGACCCTCTCCTTTACCGTATCATCCACGCACACCACCACCGTACAGGTGACAAGTGGTGCATCTATCCGATGTACGACTACGCTCACGGACAGTCAGACAGTATCGAGAACATCACTCACTCGATCTGTACTCTCGAGTTTGACGTTCACCGTCCTCTCTATGACTGGTTCATCGAGAAGCTCGGAATCTTCCCTTCACACCAGTATGAGTTCGCAAGACTTAACCTTACATACACAGTTATGTCAAAGCGTAAGCTCCTTGAGCTCGTGAAGAACAACTTCGTTAACGGTTGGGATGACCCACGTATGCCGACCATCTGCGGTATCCGCCGCCGCGGTTACACTCCTGAGTCAATGCGTATGTTCGCAGAGAAGGTGGGTGTAGCAAAGCGTGAGCAGCTCATCGACCTCCAGCTTATGGAGTGGTGCGTTCGTCAGGACCTCAATGAGCGTGCAAACCGTTATATGGTAGTTCAGGACCCTGTAAAGCTCACAATTACAAACTGGGAGCCAGGCAAGGTTGAGTGGTTCGATGCACCTCTCAATCCAGCAGATCCGGAAGGACCATCACGCAAGGTTCCTTTCACTGGTGAGGTATACATCGAGAGAAACGACTTTATGGAGGAGCCTCCTAAGAAGTACTTCCGTCTCAAGCCAGACGGAGAGGTTCGTCTCAAGTATACATATATCGTGAAGTGCCAGGAGGTCGTAAAGGACGAAGAGGGCAACATCATCGAGATTAAGTGTACTTACGATCCTACATCTAAGCCAGGAGTAGGCGAGTGGAGATCAGTAAAGGGTACCATCCACTGGGTATCTACAGAGCACGCTAAGGAGCTCGAACTCAGACTCTATGACAAGCTCTTCACAGAGGCTCAGATGGGTCAGATACCAGAGGGACAGGACTACAAGAGCTATCTCAACCCAGAGTCGCTTGTCATCGCAAAGGGTTATGCAGAGCCAGCTCTCCTCGAGGATAACTCAGGTATCGCAGTTCAGTTCGAGCGCGTAGGATACTTCTTCAAGGATCCTGATTCGACAGCTGATCACTTTGTATTCAACAAGACAACAGCTCTGAAGGACAGCTTCAAGTTCTAGTCTGATCAATAAAAAATCGGCCGGTAGCGTTTAAACTACCGGCCGATTTTTTATTTGTCTATCTCCTAGATGAAGATATACTTGAGTATGAACAATACTGCAAGGACATACATTGTAGGAGTGAGCTTTTCGAATTTTCCGCAAGCCATATTGAATACAACGTATGAGATCATTCCGATAAGGATACCTGTAGAAATCGAATAGCTGAGCGGCATAAGGATGATGCAGATGAATGCAGGGAGAGCCTCTGTCATATCATCGAATGGGATTCGGATGACAGGTTCAAGCATCATAAGACCGATGATGATAAGTACAGGTGCGATAGCTGCTGCAGGAATAGAAAGGAAGAGTGGAGAGAAGAACAATGCTACTGCGAAGCAGCAGGCGATAGTGAAGGCTGTAAGACCTGTACGGCCACCCTGTGCAACTCCTGAAGCACTCTCTACATATGTAGTTGTAGTAGATGTACCGAGGATTGCACCTGCTGTTGTAGCGATAGCATCAGCCATAAATGCCTCCTTGATCTTCTTCACTGAACCGTCTTCATTCACGAGACCTGCCTTTGTACATACACCTACGAGTGTTCCTACTGTGTCGAACATATCTATGAAGAGGAATGTGAACACAACAATTACCATATCGATAGAAAGTACGTGTTCCCACTCGAACTTGCAGAAGATCGGATCGATTGGTGCTGGTGAAGAAAGAACGCCCTGGAACTCGGTTACTCCCATAGGAATACCGATGGCTGTAGTCACGAGGATACCGATGAGCATAGCTCCTCTGATCTTCTTCATATAAAGGAAACCTGTGATGATGAGTCCGATCATTGCAAGGAGAGGGGAGCCTGAAGTGACGTCACCCAAAGTAACGAGAGTAGACTCGTTGTTTATGATGACACCAGCGTTCTGAAGTCCGATGAATGCGATGAAGAGGCCGATACCAGCTCCGATGGCATTTCTCATACTGAGTGGAATTGCGTTCACAATTGCCTCGCGGAGGTTGGTCACAGTCATAAGGATGAAGATGATACCCTCGATGAGAACGGCTGTAAGCGCGAACTGCCAGGTATATCCCATACCCATACATACTGTGTAAACGAAGAAGGCGTTAAGTCCGATACCCGGTGCAAGTCCGAACGGAAGCTTTGCCCAAACAGCCATTACCAATGTACCGATGACGGCTGCGATAGCAGTAGAAGTGAAGACAGCACCTTCCGGCATATTGAGTTCGCCGAACATTGCTGGATTCACTGCAAGGATGTACGACATAGTAAGGAATGTCGTGATACCTGCCAGTACTTCTGTACGTACTGAATGTTTACCAGGCTCAAATCCGAATAGTTTGTTAAGCATAGTATTTCGTTTTATAGATCATTAAAATGTCCACTTGGCGCCGAGTGTAGGCATTGCGTGGAATCCCTTGTTTACGAAGTTTACTGAAAGCTCCACCTCTGTACCTACGCTGAGGTTGATGTTCTCCCATCCTTTGATGTTGCGGAGATTTACCCAAAGCTGAGGCTCAGTGATGAAGATGAAGTTTGTACCCTGCCAGATTCTTGGCTCTCTCCAGAAATCTGCGAATCCGTTGAATGAAAGCCAGTGATTGAAGAAGTCGAGATTCCATACTCCTGTGAGCTGGAATGCGTGCGGCTGCTTTGCGCCGTTAAGGCCCACTGTGCCAGGAATCAGCTTGTACGATGCGGTAACTGACCAGGTCTTTGAAAAGTCCTCCGAATGGCCGGAATATGTAGCACCGGCAAGCCAGCTGTTGTTGAATGAACCTGCTGCAGTGTTAAGTCCGCCGTTGTACTCAAGGTGTGCTGAGAGCCAGCTCAACTTGCTGTCCTGCCAGAAGCAGAACTCACGTGAGATCTCCCAGTATGCGCCTGAAACCTTTGGGCTGTAGTCGAGGTCCACAAAGAGGAATGTGCTTCCGCCTGCGTCCGGTTTGAACATCTCCACAGTAGTTGTGGCGATGTTTCTGCCAAGATCATAGTGAAGCTGAACGTTCTGTGCCGATGCCTTGAGTCCGAAGACAGCGAGAACAGCGATCAGAAGTGTCTTAGTGAAAATAGTAAGTTTCATAGTGTTTTATATTACGAAAAGAAAGAGCACAAAGTGCCCTTTCCTTTCTTATTTCTTCTTATATGCGTCCAATCCTGATTGGAGGAAGTCAACGAATCCGCTGACAGACAGGTCATAACCTCTTACCGGTACCAGCATCTCGCCGTCAGGGGAGAGAAGTACGTAGTTAGGCTGAGCATTCACATTCCACTTTGTACGCGCAATGTATGAGTTTGCTCGTCCGAGGTCCTTGTAAACCTTTCCAGTCTCAGCATCAGTCACGTAGTCTTCCTTGTTGAGCTTCTGCTTGTCGTCAGAGTAAAGAGCTACGATGATGAAGTCGTTGTTGAGCATATC
>JAFYWC010000019.1 GCA_017546585.1 Bacteroidales bacterium | reverse complement strand
GTATCAAAGTATCCATCACCTTGGCATTCGGAAACAATCTCTCCGATAGTTTTGTCGTAGATATTACCTAATATGCGTGGAGAATGGTTGCAGAATCGTACATCTCCTTTATAGTTGACAGTCAGTGGACGATGGGACAGATCTGTCGAGCAATGCGAAAACATTATATTCGGATAGTCATCAGGATTGAGTACACACATAGGCGTACAGACACCGCTCTGTATGGTCATTCTCTGTTCGCCAGCCACCTTGTCGACTCTGGAAAAAGCGTCTCTCAGTTCTGCAGTAGTAAGTGTTAATTCCGAAGCATTGAGTTTTCCAAGGCCCCCGATATTGAATCGGTTTACCATGACCCTTTTAGCACCAAACTCAGAATAATAAAAACGTAGGATATCCTCGACACAATGTGCATTCAACTTACTAACAATCAGGACAGGCAATAGCCAATCAGACTTTACAGCACTTATCTTTCGTGCATTGTCCACGGCCTTCTGCCACGATCCGGGAAGACCTGTCGTGTAGTCATGTAATGATGGCTCAGCAGCTAAGATTGGAATCTGAACTGCTCCCACGCCGACCTGATTCATAATCTCAATATCTATGTCCTTGATTAGGGTTCCATTGGATAGGAGATTGACATTGGCTCCGGCAAATCTTGCTTTAAGCGTGAGCTCTTGGATGCGCGGCATCAGCATCGGCTCACCACCGGAAAGCGATATGCTACCTACACTTGCCTGCCGCAATAGCCTGCGCAGAGTACGGCGCGCAAGACGGAAATCAGGTACAGGCGCATCTGTCGTGCAACCGTCGCCTTTCCAGTAGTTGTAACAGAATTTACATTTCTGGTTGCAAGCGTCGGTCAGTTCGAAGACAACGAATGGGATATTGTGCTTACTCGACAACATACAGTTTCAGATAGTCATATTCGTAGATCTCATTCTCCGAAATCATCAGATATACTCGAAGATGAGCTTCGCCAATATAATCTGCTACATCTATAGTGTGAATCACATCAGCACTTGACTCTGTGATCTTATATATCTCACTCTGCAGAACTTCATTATTTTCAGCATCCTTTGCAATAGACACTTTGATGCCGTAGGCGCTGAAATAGCGAACCTTGACAGTAATATGATCACCATTCTTCACATCCTGTGTTTCACCGCGTTCAATATACACCATATTAGTAGGAGCAGGATCATAACAGGAGACTAATGGTCCTTTGCCATCACAACCTCCAAGCGTCATCATTCCAGTAAGTGTAAGCAATGCTCCTCCAAGACGAAATTTTGCTTTCACAGCCTTTGCACTTTTTCCATTTGAGAGCCATACCCAAAGAGAGACAGCCAAGAATGCTGTTCCAAGTCCAATAACCAATAATGTTTTTTTCATAGCCACTTATAACTTTATTTGAACACAAAACTCAATAGCGTGTAAAACACTTCCCTATTCGGCACGAGGTGGTGTGATACCGTCTACGAGGTATTTCTTGCCGTCGAGTTCGAAATAGACCTGCTCACCGTTTCCGGTAAGATAGAAGATGAACTTTGATTTGGTCTTGGTGTTCTTGAAGTGTCCGGAATGCTTCTTGCCGACGCTTGTTCCGTTTGTTCTGATTATGTGGTGATGAACATCATCCGGAACAGGTAGATATACTGCTCCGGTCATATCAATCTGCTTATGTCCGACCACAAACTTCACAGTAAGAGTATTGTTCTCCAACTTGTTTTCCATCGGAAGCGTGCCCAGCACCAGCAACACTGTTCCAACGACCATCAACACAGCCGCAATCACTGAAACTCCCATAATCGTTATATTTCTTATATTCATAATCATACACTTGAATCTGTTACATACCTAACGCACGTTCTATCCTTGCACGCTGCACAGGAGATGTTCCCACCTCAAGAAGAACCACCCGACTTTCCTCATCCAGAATCAATGTCAACGGATAGGTACCGATACCGATAGTCTCCATAAGTTCTGTGGCCTCCACCAACTGATGGAAATGAAATCCACGCTCTGTCACTGTCTTCCGGATCTGCTCCGCATTCTGGAAAGTCACTGCAACAAACAGGACATCCGGATATTTCGCCACCCAACTGCCGAACTGTGGCATTTCTGCGCAGCAAGAACGGCATCCCGTATACCAGAAGTTGACCATTAGCTTCTTGCCCTTGAAATCATCCAGATTCCACTCATTTCCTTTGTTGTCCAATAGACGAAAATCCGGAAACACATCTCCCACCTGAAGGTCCGGCATAGTTCTGCTGAAATATGCCGGGAAGGTAGATACAGTCTTGGAGTTTTCCAGAATTGCAGCCCCGTTCTTTACCTTGCGGACAGGAACCGCATAAGCCATAGCCTCTTCAGACAGTGAAACCGGATGATTGATCACTTGCATACTACCGTACTTCTCGTCATTCATCACTCCGATAAACACAGGCACATCATCAGGAAGCGGTTCAGGATTCTCTGTAAAGAAAACTCCATTGATAATACGAAGCGACTGATGCCTGTACATCCCGCAGCTGCTGAGCAGCAAAACCGAGAAAAGAATTACCAGAATACGTTTCATAATCTACGAACCTTTCCCACAAAGATAAAAAATATCTGCAGAACTATAGGCATCTGTGCGCGAAGTGACAAAAAATCATCACTTTACGCACACACCACTTCTACAAACTATTACCATTCAAGAACTTACACAAATAAACTGTGCGCAACGTGACTAAATTTTGTCACATCGCGCACACTTGTATATATATATGTAGTTGCAGTTAGGCATTTAGAGCGGGGCGAAGGCGCATCAGCGCCGCGTCATCCGCGTCAGCAAGATGTTCAGAGAACATCGCCGCAGCGGGGACGCCCGGCTGAAACGAAGTGGAAGACGGTATGCCCCTGACAGGGGCTGTCAGCGCAGCTGACTGGGGTTAAGAAATCGAAGATTCCCTTCGCCAGTATAATCGAGTAGGAGGAAAACAAAAGTAGGTTTTCCTCCTACTTTTGTTTTCCGACCTCTCACACCACCGTACATGCGGGTCCGCATACGGCGGTTCCTTATCTGCAATGATACTTTTCGTAGTATCCCATCAGCGACGGG
>JAFYWC010000158.1 GCA_017546585.1 Bacteroidales bacterium | reverse complement strand
GAAGAATTGCGAAGCTTTCGCTTTTCGGGTTTAGATTACAGTAAAGAATGTTTCAACAAAAGGAAGGGGGTTGCAGCGTTGACTAGTTCCCGAGAACTCGCGTATCTGAGTACAGTAGTCGACGCAAGAGAGCTTAACTGCCGGGTTCGGAATGGGTCCGGGTGGAACCTCTCTGCTATGGCCGCATAATCCCCAAAGCCAAGTTCCCGATTTGAACGGGAGTATAGCTGCTCTGCAGGCAGCCGCGTGGCCACTCCGCCAACTTGGCACAGTAATTGTCCGGTAGTGCAAGAATCAGTGAAACTTGCACTATAATATTGGAATTACTGTTTTATTAAAGGATTGGTTTCAATCCTTTCAGGGCAGTATTGGTTACTGCATTTGGATGACGTCTGGGTACAGCGAAACTTTCCGGGGCACAGGAATCCGAGTTCACGAATCCATCTACCACGTTGACTAATACCTTGAAGTCAGATGACAAGTTTAATTTTTATTCTGGATTTGAGCATTAGTATTTGCGGACTGAACACGTCGTTGCCTTCGTGCTTACATCCCAAACCTATCAATCCGGTCTTTTACCGGCGCTCTATGACGAAATCTCTTTTCAAGCGAAGTTTCAAACTTAGATGCTTTCAGTTTTTATCTTTTGCCGCGTAGCTGCTCAGCACTGCCTTGTCAGACAACTGATACACCAGAGGCGACGAATGAAAGTTCCTCTCGTACTATTTCATTCTTGCTCTCAGATTTCGAACACTCCCATCAGATAGTAACCGACCTGTCTCACGACGGTCTGAACCCAGCTCACGATCCCCTTTAATAGGCGAACAACCTCACCCTTGGCTGCTGCTGCACAGCCAGGATGGAAAGAACCGACATCGGGGTAGCAAGCCGCCGGGTCGATATGTGCTCTTGCCGGCGACGACTCTGTTATCCCCAGGGTAGCTTTTCTGTAGTCAATAGCCCTCACCAAAAAGGCGTATTGGTTCGTTAGACCCGTGTTTCCACTCGTGATTTCTTGCTAGGCGAAATCACGTCAAGCCAACTTATGCTCTTGACACTCTCCTGTGAGTTGCTGACTCACATGAGTTGACCATAGGGCACCCTTGATATTTTTTCGAGGGTGTGGCGCCCCACCCAAACTGCCTACCTACCGATGTCCTCGAATTTCGAGTGAGAACTACAGCAGAACAAGGATAGTGTCTCAACTGTGGCTCCACTTCTACCGGAATAGAAGCATTAACACCTACTATCTACGCTGCGCATGTAATACCGTAGTTCAACGACAGGCTGCAGTAAAGCTCCATGGGGTCTTCACTTCCCGATGGGAGTCCCTTGCCTCTGCACAAGGATAAAAGGTTCAACGGATTTGCGGTAGGGACAGTAGAGCCCTCATTCATCCATTCATGCAAGTCGCCAATTAAGCGACAAGGTACTACGCTACCTTAAGAGGGTCATAGTTACCCCCGCCGTTTACGGGTCCTTCGTCCGATTGTAATCAGTGTTCAGATACCCGCACTGGGCAGGATTCACAGACTATACTAGTCTTTACAGAGTTGCAGTCTGCTATGTTGTTGTTAGACAGTTGGAGCTCCCTGGTCACTGCGACCTGCCTAATCGCTAGGCAGGCACTCCTTATTCCAAAGGTACGGAGCCATTTTGCCGAGTTCCCTTACCACAAATAATTCCGAAACGCCTGAGTCTTTTCAACTAGGGGCACCTGTGTCGGTTCTCGGTACGAGTCTTTCACAGCCTTTTCACGGGCACCAGGTGTTTGCAAGCTTACGCCATCACGCTTTCACTCAATTCTCACCATTACGGTACTCCAAGAGTTTATACGATTGGACGGAACGACGGTTCCGATTTGCATAACCCGATGCGTCAGTCTATTGTGAAGAGTACAGGAATATTAACCTGTTTCCCTTTTGTCACACTCAAGTTATGGTGCAACTTAGGATCGACTAACCCTCAGCTGACGAACATTGCTGAGGAAACCTAGCCCCTTCGGCGGAATGGATTCTCACCATTCTTTGCTTCTACTACTGCCAAAATTTTCATTCCTATACGGTCCACTGGAACTTACGCCCCAGCTTCTGTCCATACAGGACGCCTCTCTACTCGATCACGCATAATGCGTGCGCCATGGTATCTGCAGTAGGCTTGAGCCCCGTCCATTTTCTGCGCCCTAAATCTTGACTGGTAAGCTGTTACGCACTTTTTAAAGGATAGCTGCTTCTGAGCTCACCTTCCAGTTGTCTTTGACCTAGGACTTCATTCAGTGTTGACACTTAGCCTACATTGGGGGGCATTAACCATGGGCTGGGTTGTCTCCCTTACGGATTACAAGCTTACCCCGCAATCCGGACTGCCCGACGTCTACGAAGATAGGGAGTTTGGAGTTTTACACAGGAGCGAGGAATTTCTTCCCCGGGATCCCGAATAGGTGCTCTACCTCACTATCATTCTCGGTCGAGGTCATACTTAGATATGTTTCGAGAGGAACCAGCTGACACCCGGTTCGATGAATCTTTCACTCCTATACCCAGGTCACGCGAATGATTTGCATATCAAAACCGCATGCGATCCTCCACGCACCTTTCGGCACCCTTCAATCTGCCCAGGCATAGATCACCAGGTTTCAGGTCGTAACCTATTGACTCCACGCACTATTAGTACGCCGATCCAGGTAAACTACGATCATGTCGCTTTCGCTACGGCTTCCCTTGACGGTTAACCTCGCCAATAGATTACACTCTTTGGCCCGTTCTTCAAAACGTAAGTTGCGACATCGGCAGAGCATCTCATACTACCACCTCGCGATGGGTTCTTTCGATGCAGAGATCCTTTCATGCCGCAACACACGATGACCAGTTAGTTTCAGGCACTTTTAACTTCCTTTTTAGGGATGCTTTTCAGTATTCGCTCACGCTACTAATTCGCTATCGGTTTTGAGGAGTATTTAGTCTTGGATGTTAGGTGACACCCATATTCACGCGGGAATTCCGACCCACGCTACTCAGGACACTTCAAAGGGTTAATTGAGGTGATGTACGAGGCTGTCACTCTCTAAGGCAAGCCATTCCAGGCTACTTCCAATCGTCAATTAACTCCAGAAAGAAGGCCATACACTACATGTCCCCGAAGGGATTCAGTTTTGACTGTTACGGGTTCGATCGCCTCTACTAACGTAATCTCTCTTGATTTCTCTTCCTCCCCCTACTGAGATGTTTCACTTCGGGGGGTTCCCTATCCTTACGGATTGACTAAAGTCAGGATGTCCTATTAGGGGACCTGCGGATCATAGAGTCCTTGCGTCTTCCCGCAGATTTTCGCAGCTTGGCACGCCCTTCGTCGGCTCTCAAACCGAACCATCCACTAACTGGCGTAAGAACCAGAACAATTAGTTTCAGTTAGTTCTTGTCGTCTAGTATTTCTAGTTGCTGACTTCATTTGGTATTATTTGTGATAAATGGATACTTTATGTGACAGGGATTCATTTCTGTGCTGTCTTAAGGTTAAAGCGATAAGTGAATTTACCGACTTTCTTAAGTGAAGTGAGAAAGTTTCCGCTGATACCCATTTAACGTCCAAATGCAGTAACCTATACACGATCTCTAAGAGTCAGTGACTCTCGATCCTTCCCCGGTAATTCGCATTTCCGGGTGCATTAGCCGCTGCCACAAAAACTGCGGCGGCGGATGGACGCGTGGGGATTTGAACCCCAGGCCTCGGCGTTGCAAACGCCGCGCTCTTCCAGCTGAGCTACGCGCCCCTCACTATGAGTAAGTGAGTATATTCATAGTTGGTACTGTGGCGATTGTACGGTTCATTGAAACGACCGCTTATCACAACAAAAGCCGATGCTTTTGGATGCGTCAATTGTTAAATCGTTAGGAGGTGATCCAGCCGCAGATTCCCCTACGGCTACCTTGTTACGACTTAACCCTCCTCACGAAACCTAGATTCGACCCCGGCAAAGACCAGGGACTCATCCAAGCCTCACTAGGATGGTTTGACGGGCGGTGTGTGCAAGGAGCAGGGACGTATTCACCGCGCTATAGTGAAACGCGATTACTACAGATTCCAGATTCATGCGGGTGAGTTGCAACCCGCAATCCTAACTAAGGGTGGGGTTAGGAGATTGACGACACCTTTC
Source organism: Bacteroidales bacterium (assembly GCA_017546585.1). Lineage (GTDB taxonomy): Bacteria > Bacteroidota > Bacteroidia > Bacteroidales > UBA932 > Cryptobacteroides. Next base: position 1,248 of record JAFYWC010000158.1, on the reverse strand, counting down.
GGTGGTGTTACCCATTGTCCCATCCATTGTAGCCCGCGTGTAGCCCGGGTAATTCGGGGCATGCTGACCTACCGTTGCCCATTCCTTCCTCCCCTTTAGCAGAGGCGGTCCCAACAATGTCCCCATCCATCCGGAGATGATGCTGGCAATTGTTGGCGTGGGTCTCGCTCGTTGCCTGACTTAACAGGATGCTTCACAGTACGAACTGACGACGGCCATGCACCTCCTCTCAGCTAGTCATGTAAAACCTTCAGATTGACAATCATTCAGCTGTCTTACCCGGTGAGATGTCCGGCGTTGAATCCAATTAAACCGCAGGCTCCACCTGTTGTGGTGCTCCCCCGCCAATTCCTTTAAGTTTCAGCCTTGCGACCGGACTTCCCAGGTGGTGCGTTTCACGATTTCTCTGCGGCGCATCAGTAACGCGTGGTTACCGATACACCTAACGCACATTGTTTACGGCTGGGACTACCGGGGTATCTAATCCCGTTTGCTCCCCCAGCTTTCGTCCCTCACTGTCGAAGCTGTTCTGGTAAACTGCCTTCGCCATAGGTCGTCCCTCGAGGATTACAAGATTTCACTCCTACCCCCGAAGTACGGTTTACCTCTCCCAGTTCCAAGACTGACGGTATCTCTTAGACGCCTTAACGTTAAGCGTTAAGATTTCCCAAGAGACCTATCAGTCAAGCTACGGACGCTTTAAACCCAGTAATAGTGGCCATCACTCGAGCAGCCGGTATTACCGCGGCGGCTGGCACCGGTCTTGCCCTGCCCTTTCTTCACCTGCAATTTAAACAGATGAACAGCCTGCATCAACAGGCACTCAGGGTTTCCTTATCACGATTGCTCGCATTGTAAAGTTTGCGCGCCTGCTGCGCCCCGTAGGGCCTGGATTCATGTCTCAGAATCCATCTCCGGGATCTTGCTCCCACAACCCGTACCGATGACAGGCTTGGTGGGCCGTTACCCCACCAACTACCTAATCGGACGCAGTCCCATCCTAAGGCGACGGATCTTTCGAGGATACAGCATTCCAGCAAGTATCCACTATGGTGCATTAGCCCCAGTTTCCCGGGAGTATTCACCACCTTAGGGCAGGTTAACCACGTGTTACTGAGCAGTATGCCGAGGGCCGAACCCTCTCGACTCGCATGGCTTAGTCAAACCCTGATAGCAATGGCCTCTGGCAGGATCAACCAGAATTACTATATTTTGAAGCTATGATGATTTACGCTTCGTCGCACACGT
>JAFYWC010000157.1 GCA_017546585.1 Bacteroidales bacterium | reverse complement strand
CGAAGAACGAGAGCAAGTCTGGCAGCAAGACGGCCTACTACGAGGTCAGTAGCATCGATCACAACCCACTCCTTCTTGATATCACCTGCCTTGAGGGATACCGTTTTGTAGCTCTGTGTGTCCATCTTGTACTTTTAAATGGTTAATACTTAATAATTTAATACTTAATTTGCGATCCCTACACTACATAGGGGGCGCAAAGATAAGAAGATTTTTTTGATTATCAAAATTTTAGCAAAAAAGCTTAAACTTTAGATAGAGAGGACATTAAGAACGTTGATGAGCTCTCGATCGATAGGCTTGTCGATGCGGATCGCCTTGTTGAAAGGAACGTAGACGATCTGGTCGTTCTTCACACCTACCATTATATTACGCTGTCCGTCCTTGAGGGCGTCGATGGCGGCTACGCCGAGACGGCTGGCAAGGATACGGTCGTTTGCAGTAGGGACACCGCCGCGCTGGAGATGGCCGAGGATAGTCACGCGCGCCTCGAATTCAGGATACTCGTGGACAAGACGGTCCGCATAGTACTGGGCTCCGCCTGTACCGTCCTTCTTGGACTCTGAAACGAGTACGATGGAACTGTTCTTGCTCTTGCGGACACCGCGTCCGATGAACGAGGCCAGCTGGTCGAACTCCACCTTGTCCTCAGGGATGATGGCAGCCTCCGCTCCTGTAGCAATCGCAGCGTTCTGGGCGAGGAAGCCGGCGTCACGTCCCATAACCTCGACGAAGAAGATGCGGTTGTGAGAGTTCGCAGTGTCTCTGATCTTGTCGACGCAGTCCATAATGGTATTGAGGGCCGTGTCATATCCGATTGTGGTATCCGTACCGTAAAGGTCGTTGTCGATTGTTCCAGGAAGTCCTACGCAAGGGATGTCATATTCCGCAGCGATGACCTGCGCTCCTGCGAGGGAGCCGTTGCCTCCGATGACGATGAGGGCGTCAATGCCGTGGGCCTTGAGGTTCGTGAATGCCTTTGCACGGCCTTCCTCATTCATAAAGTCCTTGCTTCTGGCAGTCCTGAGGATGGTACCTCCGCGGTTGATTGTGCCGCTGACGCTTTCAGAGGTGAAATCCTTGATCTCATTGTTGATAAGACCTTCCCAGCCTCTGTAAATACCTTTCACCTTCCATCCGTTGTAGATGGCTGCACGTGTCACGGCTCTGATGGCCGCATTCATTCCGGGAGCGTCACCGCCTGAGGTGAGTATGCCCACTGTCGATATCTTTGCCATATGTAGGTTTTTGTTTTGTTCAAATTCCCACAAATCTACAAAATTTCTGCTATTTTTGCAGTTTCTTTTTTACGAATATGAATATAGGTAACATAGAACTTGGGGACAGGCCGCTTTTCCTTGCGCCGATGGAGGATGTGACAGACGCATCATTCCGCTTCATATGCAAGGAATTCGGTGCTGATATGATGTACACCGAGTTCATTTCTTCCGACGGTCTCATCAGAGACGCACGCAAATCTCTCGAAAAGCTGGTGACATACGACTACGAGGCACCTATCGGCATCCAGATCTACGGAAACATTCCGGAGGCGATGGTGGACGCGGCGAAGATGGCCGAGCAGGCCGTCGAGATCGCCGGCGGACACGGAGCCGACCTTGTGGACATCAACTTCGGATGCCCCGTGAACAAGATCGCACGCCGCGGAGCAGGATCGGGAATGATGCGTGAGCCGGACAAGATGGTGGAGATCACCCGTCAGGTGGTCGAGGCCGTGAAGCTTCCGGTGACCGTGAAGACACGCCTTGGCTGGGACGAGGACTCGAAGATCATCGTCGAGCTGGCGGAGAGGCTGCAGGACGTGGGCATCCAGGCCCTTACCATCCACGGCCGCACCCGCTGCCAGATGTATACCGGAGAGGCAGACTGGACCCTAATCGGAAAGGTGAAGGAAAACCCTCGTATGCATATACCTATTATAGGTAACGGAGACATCAACTCTCCGCAGAAGGCAAAGGAGTATTTCGACAGATACGGCGTGGATGCGATTATGATCGGCCGTGCGACATACGGACATCCTTGGATCTTCAAGGAGATCAAGCACTACCTTCAGACTGGCGAACTGCTCCCGCAGATGAGCGTGCTCGACAGAGTACAGCTGGCCAAGAGGCATCTTGCAAAGTCGATAGAGATCAAGGGAGACAGAGTGGGCATCCTCGAGATGCGCAGACATCTTTCCTGCTACTTCAAGGGGCTTCCGGACTTCAAGGAGACCCGCCTGAAGCTTGTTACCATCAACGACCCGCAGGAACTGTTCTCGACACTTGACTACATCGCAGACAGATGGGGAGAAGACGCCGCGCCGATGGCGGGGAACGTCTATGGAGTTTAGACTAGAATTTAATTATGATTGATCAGGTATTACTTTTTCCATATTGGCTTACACTGAAGACAAGACACCTCCTCTTCGACAAGGGATTGAAGAAGGTCTACAGACCTGAGGTGCCGTCCATCTGTGTAGGCAACATTACTGTGGGAGGAACCGGAAAGACCCCTCACACAGAAATGCTCATCCGCACACTTCTCGAAGACAGCATCTGGGGCGACAAGAACATCGCCGTGCTTTCGAGAGGATACAAGCGCAAGAGCAAGGGCTTCCAGCAGGTCTCTGCAGAAGGAAGGGCCATCGACTACGGCGACGAGCCGCTGCAGATAAAGAAGAAGTTCCCTATGGTGACTGTCGCTGTGGACAAGTCACGTGCACAGGGCTGCCGTTTCCTTACAGATCCTGAGTCTGTGAAGACATCCAAGAAAGGAAGAAAGTGCATCCACAAGGAATTCCCTAAGGCTGACATCATAATCCTTGACGACGCATTCCAGCACCGTCCGGTAAAGGCCGGAGTGAACATCGTGCTCGTCGACTACAGCAGACCTATCTTCAAGGATCACCTTATGCCGCTCGGCAAGCTGCGCGACCTCAAGGAGAGGATCGGCGCTGCTGACATCGTGATCGTATCCAAGTGTCCTAAATATCTCGACAGCTGGGAGAAGAGCAAATGGACAGCCGCGCTCGGCATCAAGGATAACCAGCACATCTTCTTCACCACCATCTCATATGACACTGCACAGCCTATCTTCAAGGAAGGCGACCCGAGATATCTCTATGCCCAGAGACTCATCCTCTTCACAGGCATCGCCAACGACGCTCCTATGGCGAGACATCTCAGCAGCACATACAAGATCGTGAAGCATTTCAACTTCCCTGATCACCACAAGTTCACACGTTCGGACATCTTATCCATCAGAGACGCCTCTGACGCATTCCCTACTTCTGTACTTATGACAACAGAAAAGGACTGCCAGAGAGTACGTGACTCCAAGGCAGTCCCTGAATCGCTCAAGAGAAGGCTCTTCTATGCTCCTATCAAGACAGAGTTCCTCAACCCTGAGGACAAGGAGCAGTTCGCCTCTGTTCTTATGAGTTATCTGAAATAACCTGATTCTGAATCTCGACCGAAGTTTCGTGTACGGCACTGTATATCGCCTTGATGAACTCGTCAGGGAGGCCGTACTCGTTACCCTTCGCTATGACTTTCGCAAACACCTTGTCCCATCTTGACATCTGAAGGATGGCCACGTTATTGCTCTTCTTGTACTCACCGATCTGGCGGCTGACGTTCATTCTTGATGCGAGAGCATAAAGGATGTTCTCGTCGATGACATCGATCTTCGCACGGAGCTGGTCGATGTTCTCCTTCCATTCAGGTGAATCCGAATCCTTGTCCTTCACCACAACCTGCTTGTAGAGCAGGTCGCTGAGCTCGTCCGGAGTCAGCTGCTGCTTCGCGTCGCTGAGAGCGACAGAAGGGTTGCAGTGAGATTCGATCATAAGGCCTTCGAATCCGAGGTCGAGGGATCTCTGGCTGATTTCACGGATATATTCCTTGCTTCCTCCCATATGGCTAGGGTCCACGAAGAACGGAAGTTCCGGATAACGGTTGCGGAGCTCGATGGCCACCTGCCACTGAGGCTCGTTCCTGTACTTGATCTTGTCGAACGTAGAGAATCCTCTGTGGATGACGCCGATCTTCTTGATTCCGGCTCCGTTGAGTCTCTCCAAAGCACCGATCCAGAGGTCAAGGTCAGCGTTCACAGGGTTCTTCACAAGCACAGGGATGTCCGTACCCTTGAGTGCATCCGCGATTTCCTGCACAAGGAACGGATTCGCAGTCGTTCTGGCTCCGATCCACACGAGATCCACACCATACTTGAGACATTCCACAACGTGCTTCTCGCTGGCAACCTCTGTAGCGACCTTAAGTCCGTATTCCTCCTTTGCCCTCTTAAGCCATTTGAGGCCTTCCGGACCTATTCCTTCGAAGCAGCCCGGATGTGTTCTCGGCTTCCAGATACCGGCTCTGTATACATTGATACCCATATCGCGGAGGCCTTTGGCAGTCTCCATCACCTGTTCTTCAGTCTCAGCACTGCAGGGACCGGCTACAACGCTCGGTCTCGGTTCTGTGAACATTCCCCACTCGTAGAGAGGAATGATATCCAACTTATTGTCTGCCATAATATGTTCGTTTTATCTGATTATTCTTCTTATTCTGTTTGCATCCTCGATCAGTTCTCTGATGGCGTCTTCATCCGACTCCTCGATCGCTTTCCTGAAGGACTGCATCTTTTCTATATAGGTATCCATCACGCGGAGGACGTTGTCCCTGTTCTGCACCAGTATCGGTGTCCACATATCCGGACTGCTCTTCGCAAGTCGCACAGTCGATGAGAATCCTCCGGAAGCGAGGTCGAATATATGCTTCTCATCCTTTTCCTTGTCAAGCACCGTCTGAGCGAGAGCGAAGGAGGTGATGTGCGAGATGTGCGACACATACGCCGTATGCACATCGTGGTTCGAGGAGTTCATATAGATGGCCCTCATATTCAGGACATCGTAAAGCTGCTCCACCTTGCGCACCGCCTTCGGCGACGACTCCTCGGAGTCGCAGAGGATGCATACGTTGCCGTCGAAGAGTCCCGACATAGCAGCCCACGGACCGCTGTACTCTGTTCCGGCCATCGGATGGGTGGCAACATACTGGCTTCGGCAAGGATGATATTTCACCGCACGTGTAAGATGTTCCTTTGTCGAGCACACATCGATGACGACCTTGTCTTCCGCCTTCATACGAGAGAATGCGTCCAGAACCTCCGGCAGCATCTTCAAAGCCGCTCCTACAGGCACCGAAAGCACCACGATGTCGGACTGCTCCAGGCATTCCTGAAGTCCGGTCACCCTGTCGGCGAGACCGATCTTCACTGCTGCCGCGGCATTGACAGGATCCGACTCGACGCCTATTATCTCATCGGCGAATCCTCTCCTTTTTATGTCAATGGCCATCGAGCCTCCTATGAGGCCCAGGCCGACGATACCTACTTTCATTGTCTTGAGTTTAGATATTGCGGATCAGGTCCGCCGCCTTTTTCAGGACTTCAGGCTTTGCGCAAAGCGAGATGCGCACATATTCTTCGCCGTTCTTTCCGAAGATGAAGCCCGGGGTGATGAACACTCCCGCCTCATACAGGACCTTGTCAGCAACCTGCTCTCCGGTTCCCTTCTGAACTTTGCCCCAGAGAAACATTCCCGTGCTGTTCCTGTCGTATTCCACCCCGAGGATGTCGAAGATCTCTCCGGCAAGCACTCTCCTGCGTGAATATTCCGCATTCAGCTGTTCGAACCATTCAGGCCCCTGCTTCAGTGCCTCGACCGCAGCAAGCTGCAGCGGCTTGAACATTCCCGAATCCATCTGGCTCTTCACCTTGAGTATCTGCGATATCACTTCCGCCTCGGCGGCCACCATTCCCACTCGCCATCCGGCCATATTGTGGGCCTTGCTCAAAGAGTTGAGTTCCAGACAGCATTCCTTTGCGCCCGGCTGGGCAAGAATCGAAAGCGGACGGTCATTGAGGATGAAGCTGTACGGATTGTCATTGCAGATCAGTATCCCGTGTCTCTTTCCGAAATCGACAAGCTTCGCATAAAGTTCCTCTGTCGCAGGAGCACCGGTAGGCATATTAGGATAATTCGTCCACATTATCTTCACTCCCTCCAGATCCATCTTCTCCAATGCCTCGAAATCAGGCTGCCATCCGTTTTCAGCCTTGAGGTCATATCTGACTATCTCCGCCTCGACGAGCTTCGATGCCGAAGAATATGTCGGATATCCCGGGTCAGGAACCAGCACCTTGTCGCCCTTGTCCAGGAACGCCAGTGAAATCAGCAGGATGGCTTCCTTGGAACCTACGAGCGGCTGGATCTCCTTTGCAGGATCAAGTTCCACTCCATACCAGCGTGCATACCAATCAGCAAATGCACTCCTCAGCTCAGGCAGTCCCACATAGCTCTGATACGCGTGGTTGCCAGGCTGTACAGCGCTCTCACATAGAGCAGCCACAGCCTCAGCCGGAGGCATACCGTCAGGAGAGCCTATGCCGAGGTTGATGACCGGCTCCCTGCCGTCCGCCGCCCTCTCGGCATTCATCGCCGCGATCTCCTTCAACTTCCTTGAGAAGTAGTATTCCTGAACCGACTCGGTCCTCTTTGCTGGCTTGATCATCATATCGCTGAAATATATTCGCCTAATATATTAAGGTCTTCCATAAGCGGTCTCACAGCCGCCAGCGCCTGCTCGTAGCGGACATAGTCGTCGAACTTGATGTCCACGTAGAAGAAGTACTGCCATTCCTGACCAGGGATAGGAAGCGACTGGATTCTTGTAAGGTTCATTCCGTAGAATGAAAGGATTGTCAGGACGTGAGCGAGAGAGCCCGGAGTGTGGGAAAGGGTGAAGCACATAGACGACTTGTTCACCTTCGACTTATCCACCTCAAGGGCATCATCCAGGATGAGGAATCTTGTGAAGTTCTGCTTGTATGTCTCGATGCTTTCAGCAAGCATCTCGAGTCCATAAAGCTCGGCGGCGAGTGTCGAAGCCACTGCGCCTACGCCCTTCAGGCCTTCTGCAGCAAGATCGGCGGCACTTTTAGCGGTATCCTCCGACTCCACAAGCCTGATCCAAGGATAATCCTTGAAGAACTGACGTGTCTGGTTGATAGCCATATAGTGGGTCCTGACCTCCTTGATGTCCTCGATGGTCTGTCCAGGCAGAGCCATAAGGTTCTGCTGGATCCTCAGGAACACCTCTCCCTTGATCTTGCGGTCATACTTGCGAAGGAGTTCGAAGTTCGGAAGGAGTCCTCCTGACACCGTATTCTCTATAGCCATCACCGCAGCGTCCGCCTTTCCCGAATCAATACTCCTGTAGAGATCCTCGAAAGTAAGACACTCAACAATATCCGGCACGATATGACCGTGCTCCTCATAGAAAAGTCTGGCCGCCTGTTCGTGGAAGCAGCCCTTCACTCCCTGTATCGCTATCCTCTTGCCCATAACAAAATAAAAAACTGTCCGGTTCGATAGGCCGGACAGTTTACAAATATAGCATTTTTTCTGACTATACAGTCATCATTTCCTTTTCTTTTGCAACTACGAGCTCATCAATCTTCTTTGTGAAAGCGTCAGTCTCCTTCTGAATGAGCTGCTCGTATTCCTTCTGGAGGTCTTCAGGCATACCGTCCTTGTTAGCCTTCTTGAGGTGCTCGATACCGTCACGACGTGCGTTACGTACGCTTACCTTTGCGTTCTCGCCGGCAGCCTTAGCCTTCTTGAGGAGTTCCTTACGACGATCCTCAGTGAGAGGTGGAACTGTACAGCGGATAGCCTCACCGTTGTTTGATGGAGTAAGACCGATGTTCGCATCGAGGATAGCCTTCTCGATAGCAGGGATCATCTTCTTCTCCCAAGGCTGGAGCATAAGTGTCTTAGCGTCAGGAGCTGTAACTGAAGCAACCTGCGGAACCGGTGTAGGGCTGCCGTAGTAGTCAACCATTACGTTGTTGAATACACGAGGGTCTGCCTTGCCGGCACGATATGTCTTGAGTTCCTCATCGAGGTGAGAGACAGCGTGCGCCATCTTGTCCTTCGCACCTGCCAGAATTTCTTTAGCCTTTGTAATCATAGTATTGTTGTGTTAATTATTTCTATTATTAAGATCTCTCGACTCCCTTCGGTCGCTCGAGATGACAATTAAACGTGCACGAGAGTACCGACCTTTTCTCCTTTGACCAATTTAGTGAGGTTGCCCTTCTGGTTCATATCGAACACGATGATAGGCATATTGCCCTCGCGGCAGAGAGCGAAAGCAGTCTGATCCATAACCTTGAGGCGGTCCTCGATAGCCTTGTCGAAGCTGAGTTCCTCATACTTCACTGCGTCAGGATCCTTCTCAGGGTCTGCAGTATATACTCCGTCCACGCGTGTTCCCTTGAGGAGAGCGTCTGCACCGATCTCGAGAGCGCGGAGAGCTGCGCCTGAATCTGTTGTGAAATAAGGATTACCTGTACCGCCGGCGATAAGAGCGACACCGCCCTTCTCCATCACAGCGACTGCGTCATCTCTCATATAATACCTTGCCACAGGCATCATAGGAGTGGCTGTGAACACTTCAGCCTCGACTCCTGCAGAGCGGATTGCCATTGCAAGACCGAGTGAGTTGATCACTGTAGCGAGCATACCCATCTTGTCTCCGTTGACTCTGTCAAAGCCTTTTCCGACACCCTGAAGACCTCTGAAAATGTTGCCGCCTCCGATGACGATAGCCACCTGAAGGCCGTTCTTCACAGCAGAAGCGACTTCTTCCGCATATGCTGCAAGCCAGTTTTCATCAATACCTTTTCCGGCAGGGCCTCCAAGGCTCTCACCGCTCAATTTCAAAAGAACGCGTCTGTATGTACTCATAATGTTGTTGATTTCAAAAATTCAAGCAAACAAAAGTATCGAATTATTATGAAACTTCCAAGAAAGAATATATCTTTGCAAGGCTTTAGGGCTTATTCTAACTGGATATTAACTATTAAAAGATTATTATAATTATGGCACTTTCTTCAATTACCAAGAAGCTTATTATGAGTGTAAGCGGCCTTTTCCTCATCGTGTTCCTTCTCCTTCATATGACTATCAACCTCTTCTCAGTCGTTGATACATTCAAGGGAACTTACGGAGCTGCTGAAGGTCTTTTCCAGGCAGGATGTGATTTTATGGCACTTCCTATCGTAACCATTATGGTTCCTGTGCTTGCGTTCGGTTTTGTATTCCACATCCTTTACGCATTCATCCTCACAGCTGGCAACATCAAGGCTCGCGGCGGTGTTAAGCGTTACGAAGGCGGCAGCAAGGGCAAGTCTGAGTCTTGGGCTTCGAAGAATATGCTTATCCTCGGTATCGTTGTTCTCGGTCTCGTAGCATTCCACCTCAACCACTTCTGGGCTGAAATGCAGCTCAAGGAGTTCCAGGGACACCACGCTGAGAACCCATACCTTCTCCTCAACGCAACATTCCAGAACGGTTGGATGGTAGTTCTCTACGTCATCTGGTTCGCCGCTCTCGGTCTTCACCTCTGCCACGGCTTCTGGAGCGCATTCCAGACTATCGGTATGAGCAACTCTATCTGGGAGAAGAGACTCTACTTCATCGGCAAGGTTGTTGTCGGAATCATCGTTCTCGGATTCTCTGCTGTTGCAGTCAACGCATTCCTCCAGGCTAACGGCCTTCTCTGCTGCGGCTGCTGCTAATCAGCAAACGACATAAAAAATGAGCGACTGAAAAATTCAGTCGCTTATTTTTTTGCTTATCAGATCGCCAGAGTCTTGTCGCGGAGCCAGGCGGCGGTGCGAGGCGGAAGATGAGGAGCGAGGGTGCGGTAGACGCGGTCGTTGTAGGCGTTCAGCCAAGCGACAGCCTCCGGGCCGAGCAACTCAGGAAGCACCGCAGCTGTATCGAAATGACAGAGAGTCAGCGTCTCGAAATCCAGCCAGTCACCGAATTCTGTGACGCCCGCTTCACGGCAGAGGATGATGTTCTCGTGACGGATGCCGTGTACGCCTTCCCTGTAAAGTGCAGGCTCGTTGGATGTGACCATTCCAGGAAGGAGAGGCTGAGGGTTGTACTGGAAACGGATCGACTGCGGTCCTTCGTGTACACAGAGATAGTATCCTACTCCGTGACCGGTTCCGTGGCCGAAGTTTCTGCCGGCACGCCACAAAGGCATACGTGCAAGCGCGTCAAGCTGATGGCCAGTAGTGCCGCGAGGGAATGCCGCCATTGAAAGGTCGATCATACCCTTGAGGACAAGAGTGTAGTCCTCCTTCTCCAGCTGGGTGCACTCACCCATAGGGACAGTTCTGGTGATGTCTGTCGTACCAGTGAGATACTGTCCGCCGGAATCCACAAGATAAAGTCCGCGAGGTCTGATGACAGACGAACCCTCACAAGGAGTAGAATAATGAGGAAGAGCCGCTGAAGGGCCATAAGCCGAGATGTTCTCGAAACTGTTTCCTCTGTAGCCCGGAATCTCCGCACGGAAAGCGGTCAGCCTTTCCGAGGCTTCCCACTCTGTCACCTCACGACCGGATGACACTTCCTCGTCAAGCCAATGCAGGAAGCACTCCATAGCCACACCGTCATCAATGAAGGTCTGACGGAGATGCTCTATCTCCGAAGCCGTCTTCACCGACTTCTCAAGAATGACCGGAGATGTGCCCTTTACAATGCAGGACGGAAGGAAAGCGGAGCCGATGCAGTCCGCAATATGATAGTTCAGCGTAGACGGATCGATGAAGATGACACCGGAATGCTCGTCATCTCCGAAGTCGGCAAGTCCTATGCATACGGCATCATAATCCTCTACAGACACTCCGTCATTGCGAAGTTCCGCAAAGCTGTCCTCTGTATCAGGGTCGACATAGTCGACAGCCGATGGCTTTCTCACATACCATTTCACATAATCCTGTGACACCAGCAGATACGAGATGACCAGAGGATTGTACTCGATGTCGGAACCTCTCACATTGAGGAGCCAGGCCACTTCATCAAGAGAAGAAAGAAGCACCTTGTCATAGCCGTTCACAAGCATCCACTTCCTGAGCCAACCGATCTTTTCGGAACGCGAAACGCCTCCGAAGCAATCCACATCAAGAGTCGTGACAGGAGTCACAGGCATCCAAGGTCTTCCCTCCCAAAGGGCGTCAAGAAGATCTGGCACATCCACGACTACGGCATCAGAACCGAGAGCCTCCCTCAGTTCAGCCACGGCACTCACGCTCTGGCAGAGTCCGTCGACAGCCACCACACGTGCCTTGCCGGCAAGCCATTCAGGAATGTAGACCGCCCCTGGAATCCTTGTCTTGTGAAGTTCCACACCCGTTCCCTCCAGCTGATCCACAGCCTGGATGAAATAACGCGAATCCGTCCACAGTCCGGCGTGGTCTTCAGTAATCACCACGTCTCCGGCCTCACCGGTGAATCCGGTAAGCCACTCTACCTGTTTCCATCTTGGAGCAGGATACTCACTGCTGTGCGGATCACTGCCGCTGATGACGACAGCATCCCATCCGTTCCTTGACATCAGCTCTCTGAGAGCACTGATTCTGTCGGCATAGAGATTTCCCATAGATTATGTCTTATACTAATTCTGCAATTATAGCGTCTGAAATGAAGAAGCGGTCCTCCGGTATACGGAGCCTGCCTTCTGCCGTGCGCACCACATCTCCCACTGCCAGTCCTCTGTCCAGCGAAGAAGCCTCGCAGCACTCCCTCATAGTCTCCTCGTCCAGGCCGTCGGCAGTCCTGAGGCCGAGCATAACGCGCTCGAGCTTCAGCTGTTCGTCCGTAAGGTCTTCCGAACCGGTCACCTGGCTGAAGTCTCCGGCTTCCGCAGCGCTCAAGTAGGCTGCAAGATCCGGATTGTTCCATTTACGCACTCCTCCCACATAGCTGTGCGCTCCAGGTCCAAGCCCCACATAGGCCTTATGGCTCCAGTATGCGCTGTTATGCTTCGCCTCATAGCCGGGAAGAGCGAAGTTGGATATTTCATAATGACGGTATCCGGATGAAGCCAGGGCCTCGCAAAGCATACCGTACTGTCTCTCGCAAAGTTCGTCCGAAGCCTCGGACCACAGTCCCTTTTCAACCAGTTTCGCCAAGGCGCTGCCCGGCTCGACAGAAAGCTGATATGAAGATATATGCTGAGGCAGGATGCCCCTTGGAGATATCTGCAGAGCCTTTTTCAAAGTCTCCTTCCACTGCTCGTCCGACAACTGTGAGAGCCCGAATATGAGGTCGATGCTTATGTTCTCCACACCGGCGTTCTCAAGTATGGCATATGCTCTCGCAGCGGCGTCCGAGTTGTGCCTTCTGTTCATCCAGCGGAGGATTCCGTCATCAAAAGACTGCACTCCCATACTGATCCTGTTGACACCCAGGGCAAGAAGTCCCTTGATGTACTCCTCTCCCTTTTCAACGATGTCTTCCGGATTGACCTCAACGGTAAATTCATCGAAAGGACCGCCGTGGCCCACTTCACGGAGTGTGGAAACGAGACGTTCAAATACATAAAGGGGCAGCACCGATGGGGTGCCGCCTCCTATGTATAATGTATTTACTTCGTCTGTGATCTCCGATGCGCGAGAACGGATCTCGGCGCAAAGAGCGTCAGCATACTGTCCGAACCCTGACTCGTCATCTCTGCGGCACTTTGCAGCAACCTCCGAATAGAAGTCGCAATATGTGCAGAAACTCCTGCAGAAAGGTATGTGGACGTATATCAAAACTTATCGGAGGATAAGCTCGGTAGTACCGAGAAGTGACTTGGCTGTGTATGCCTCGATGGTGTAGACACCCTTCACATAACCGGTGATACCGTTGAGATAGATACCCATCTCGACCTCTGAACCCTGATAGTCAACCTCACGAGAAGCTGAGCAGATCATAGTCTCGCCGCCGTATGTGAATGTCTTCTGAGTGTCGTTCACGAGAAGGACTCCATCCGGATCCTTCACTCTGATGTACACTGTCACAGGACCTCTTTCAGCAAGGTCGTTCTCGCCGAGGCTGAGGCTTGTAAGCAGATAAACCACGCGGCTGCTTCTGTCTGTAACCTTGTCCATAGAGTTGTATGCCTCGGTCTTGAGGTTGTACGCCTTGATCACCGCACCTGCAGCCACCTGCGAAGTGAGGCCCGCTACTGTCTTGCTGAGTTCCTCAGACTTCTTGCGGCTCTCGGCAGCCTGACGGCGTGCCTCCGCAGCGTCTGCTGTAAGCTTCTTGTTCAAAGTGTTGAGAGAGTCGATCTGGATCACATAGCTCTTCATAATGCTTCTGAGCGTACCCAGCTCCTTCTCATACTGACGGATCTTGCTTCTGTTTGTCGCCTCTGTCTTCTGGATCTTCTCGATGAGGAGCTGAACCTCGATACGTGACGAGTCAAGCTGAAGGTTTATGTCGTCATACTCCGATGAAAGAGTCTCATAATCGTTCTGGAGCGCTACCATCTGCGCTGTAAGTTCTTCTTTTTCAACAGTCAGTTCATTTACCAATGATGACTTCTGATACCAGATGTATGCAAGTACTCCAGCCAATACTACGACTGCAGCGATAAGCGCATACATCACCTTTTTCAACATCTGTTCGTTCATTTTTCTGTGTTTTGGATTTGTTCTGTTTCCAACATCTCCGCAAAGATAGCAAAATATCGGATTTTTCTTATATTTGTGATGCTTACCAGCGGACCCGAAGGGTCTGCATAACAAAAACAATGCTATGAAATATTTGACCAGAGCGGTAAAATACTTTTTCTACTTCTCATTCTGGACCACAGTGATCGTCCTTGCCCTCGTGGCCACAGGCCTTGCCAGCGGCGACATCAACGAACTCTTCGAAGGCGGATACAATGCTCTTTGGAAGATCGCGATCTTCTTCGCACTTGTAGCTGCCGTTTATCCGAAGGTGCAGTTCATCTCACGCAGGATGTATGTGAACGGTGAAATGAAGGACCATTCACAGGCCATCGCATCATATATGATGGACCAGAGATATGAGCTCGAAAGCGAGACCGCAGACACAATGACATTCCGTGTCAAAGGACTCGGCGGAAAGATCCTCAAGATGTGCGAAGACAGGATCGTCATCACAAAGGCCGAGGACGGCTTCTTTATGGAAGGTCTCCGCAAGGACGTGCTCAAGCTCGCCTCAGGACTGGAATACCGCCTCAACCCGCAGGAGTAGGATTACTCCTCTCCGTTAAGCATCTTGGCAGCTTCGTCAAGCGCAGCGTAGAAGTCTTCGCCAAAGTAACGTTCGATAGGTTCGCGTAGGAATTGATATACGCGGACCTTATCTTTTTTGCCCTTTGCGAAAGCATCCTGGCAGATGTGCCAACGATGAAGATTGAGAGCCCTTGTGCCGTTGCTCAGCTGAGTGATGCGGATAGGATAGAGCCAGCAGGAAATAGGCTTGCGGAAATCTCCCTTGCCCTGGAACCAGCAGCGCTCCATAGAGCAGAAGCAGTTGCCCTGCTCATCGAAGAGAGTGTATACGCACTCGTCGCTTCCCGGAACGAGAGGTGTAACCATATCTCCGTCCATATCGATTTCATAGAATCCCTTCTTTGCCACTACTGCGCGTCCTTCCTCCGACATAATAGGAGAGAAGATGTGGTAGTTCTTTTCAATGGCTTCAGCCTCGCACTCTTCCATAGGTGCACCGCTGTCTCCGATTACGCAGCAGCAGCCCTTGCACTTCTCATAGTCGCAGGCGAAATATTCGGTAAGGACCTCCTCCGAAACGAGGCAGTCGTCAATCTGAATGATGGTTCCGTGATACATATCTGTAAATTTTATTTCTTTTCTTCAATCATATATTCTACCTGGCTGCCCTTCTCGAGAGTTGCGATCACCGACTTCACCATTTCCGGGGTAACCGCATCGATCTTGGATGCGTATCCGGATGAGAAATCCTTTCCGTCAAGGTGACGGAGTGCCACCGCATACAGCCAATATGCAGGATTCTTCATATCGAGGGCATATCTGTTCTTCAGATACTCCTTCGTCTGGGCTACAAAGGCTGCTGACGGGCCTTCCTTCGCCAGTTCCGACACCTCTCTGCGAACTTTCCAGAGGGTCTCATTGCCGATCTTGCCACCTTCGATCATCAGCAGGACACTGTATCTTTCCTGAGGGTAGATCCTCAATGCCTCGGAAGCCTCGACATTGATTCCGTCATCCGT
>JAFYWC010000156.1 GCA_017546585.1 Bacteroidales bacterium | reverse complement strand
GGAGAGGCTGAAGGACGCCGACTCCGTATATGAGACCGAGATGTCGGAGCTTCAGGAGATGTACGACTTCAAGCTGATATCGGAAGAGGAGTTCCTGGCACGCAAGAAGGATCTCAACACACGATATGCTTCGGAGATATTCGCCATCCAGACAGAGAATGCGGAGGCCACTCTGGGAACGATGTCTCAGATCATCAGTGCCGTTTCCGAAATGACTGCAGCAGCCGAGGAGGCTGAGGTCGCCAAGCTGGACGCACAGATGCAGAAGGAGCTCGCCCTCGCGGGGGACAATGCCGACAAGCGTGCCGAGATCGAGGCCAAATACGAGGCGAAGAAGCTTGATGTGCAGAAGAAGTACGCCGACATCAATATGGGTATCCAGATCGCCCAGGCAATCGCATCGGGAGCGTTGGCGGTCATCCAGGCCCTCGCCCAGCTCGGTCCTATCGCCGGAGGAGTGATGGCGGGTGTCATAGCCGCAACCACCGCAGCTCAGGTGGCCGTAATCATCGCCCAGAGGAATGCGATCAAGAACTCCGCCGCATCCGGTGGCGGTGCCGCTGCAGACACGGGTGGCGGGCTGACTGTGGCAGGATTCTCCGACGGAGGATACACCGGCGACGGAGGCAGACTCGAGGTGGCCGGAGTGGTGCACCGAGGGGAATATGTCGTGCCGCAGCCGGAGATGAGGGATCCTGGGGTCGCTGCTATGGTCGCAGACATCGAGCACCGACGCAGAAGGCGAACATCATCGCACTCCCTGCCGGGATTTGCAGAAGGCGGATACACCGGCAGCATACCTGACGGCAGCGCAGACAGCACCATCCTGAAGGAGATTCTCGCACTGCTTTACAGCATTTCAGACCAGCCGATTCCGGCATACGTTGTCCTTTCAGATATGGAGGCAAAGAGTGACCTTCGCAACAGGTTCAGACGTAGAACATCATTAAGAAGAGGATAATATGAAGATTACACTGGAAGAGGGAGCGCTTGACGTCCCTAAGGATTTCGCTCTCGAGATGGAGTTCAACCATCCTTTCTATTCGGATGCCGGCAGTTCATCAGTCCCGGCATCCCTTCCTGCTTCCATCGAGAACCGCAGGATCCTTGGCTGGCCGGAGAAGGCGAACCGTGCAATGAGATTCCACAGGGAGCATCAGGCATTCGTTGAGTGCGGTGCGTTCAGGAAGCGTTGCAAGCTCATCACGGAGTCAGCCGGGCTGGACGGGATTTCAGCCAGCCTTGCCATTCAGGAGAGCGAGATGTACATCGCCATACAGGACAGGAAGATCAAGGACGTCATCGCCAATATAGGATACGGCCAGACCAAGTCCACCATTGCGACCCCACACGAAGTCTACAAGGGGTACCACCGCGAGAACTACTACCTGAACGATGTCGCCTGCTTCCCCGTCGCCTCCGATATGGATGACAACGGAAATGTGTTCATCATCAACAGGGCATCTTCTGATGACGAGTCCCTTGTCGTGAACGCGAGGACGGTGACGATCAACAACGAATCCGTCAGCGTTCCTGCAGGATACGGAATCTCGATGTACCTGTATTTATGGGCTCTTATCCAGTACACATTCGAGCAGTGCGGCTACACTGTCAAGAAGAATGTGTTTGCCACCGACGGCCGTCTGAAGCACCTTGTCATTCTCAACAGTCTCTCTGACCTTCTCAACGGCCAGACATACAACAGTAACTTCTGGGCGTTCCGCTATCGTGATCTTGTGCCGGATATTACAGTAGGCGAACTCATCGCGTGGCTTCGTGACAAGTTCGGTGCGATCATAACCTGCGATTCCGACAACATCGAGATCCGTCTGTTTGAGCATATGTGTGCAGAGAACGCGGATGCTGATCTGAGCGGGTACCACATCGGCAACGAGACCCTCACCTACCCAGCCCCGTCCGGACTCAAGATGTCTGTCGGCACATCCATCCAGCGCGGTGAACCAGCTGCCGAATCACTCGAGGCGCTCAGGAAGCGGTTCAGCAACTGTGCTGACGTGAACCGCATTTCCGAGATCAGCGGCTCCGGTCTTTTCAGGGTCAGCACATTGGGGGCGTATTATTACAAATCGGCGTCAGGCACACCGACATTTCTCGGGTCCGAGGCTTTCACCTATGTAAGGGAGGCCTTCGAAGACAATGAGGAAATATCCCCAAAGGATGTCTTTGTCCCTATGGTTGAAATCAACGGCAAGACAATGCCATATATCGGCACCCGTCTCCACAAGTATACCGATGGGGTGGAAGACTCTTCCGCTGACCAGGAACTGATGGTATGCAACGCCATTTTCATCAAGGATACGCATTTCTGCGGTTCATCGAATATGTATGACGAGAATGGAAACTTCCAGACCTTGTCTTACGAACACCCGCTTAAAGACAATACCCTTATCGGCAGCTGGGCGCCAGACCGCACCCGATATGGAACCCATCTGGATCTGTTTCCGGAGGATCTTGCCAAGCCTTTCTGGGGAACACACGAGAGCAACCTGTTAAACTCCGCCCCTGAGATATCGGCAGAGTTCAGCATCCCGGTCAATGTCCTGCTCTCATATGACCTCTGCACCCCGAAGTTTTTCAAGGGATGCAAGGTCATCATCAAGTCCCTGACATATGCCTTGACAGATGCCTCAGAAGCCAAGGCCAAGGCTGTCATGCAGCTGCTGCATGGTTACGAAGATGCCACCAAGCCGGAAGCCATCCAATTCGGCGTCTCGTATTCATGGATCTATTCCAGCACACGGAGCATCTTTGACGGTCAGGACGGATACACCGTCATTGAAACTGACGGGGTGAGTGATTTGACCCCTCCTGACTTTGAACCTGCACAGGCCGGACAGATTGTCAGCCGACGTTCCCGCTGGCTAAGGTACAGATACACCAAGAAAGTGAAGAAATGGTGGGGTGTCAGCACATCGGAATGGACCGGCACCCACAACTACGAAGAGTATTACATAAGCGAAGCAATCGAATAATATGAACGTTACAGATTTAGACGGCCGATACCTGTTCCTATTCCTCGAGGACGTTAAAGAACTGGTTGCAGCCGGCTCGACAACCAGGCCGACAAGGGTAGTCCTTAAAGAAACCGACGGTGCCACGATCATCGACGAACTCCATTATGCGGATTTTGAAGGCAAGATCCGCCTCGACCTCAGTGGTCTTCTTGCCGAGTATTCATCCGACATCCTCCCTACTGCCGAGTGGGCCTTCAATGAAGCCCCGTGCCTTGACCTGACGCTTGAGATCGGCAGTCATTCATACAGCTTCATGCTGAATGCAGCATCAAGGGATGCGCTTTCCATGATCTCCGACATAGACTTCCTCTATATCCCTGAAGACATATCCATCCCTGTATCGATATTGAGTAACGAGGATCTTGGCGTGGAAGTCTTCTTTGAGACAAGCTCCGGAAGTACCAGCATCTCCTCCAAGGCGTTTGGTGATGTCCCAATCGGTCTATTCTGCAGGACATTTGATGTCCGCAGCTTACCTATGTGCAAAGGGGCATTCCGCCTCACTTGCGAAGTGGATGGACACAACAAGGGCCCACGCATATCACCGCTATACAAAACCGCCCCGGGTGATTATGAACTCTATCTATTCAGGAACCGGTTCGGCGCTATGGAGCTGTTCCCTATGCGAGGGGCCCTCGAGTACGCACCATCCTTCAAGGTCGAGACGGGAAGATCCGGAAGATCATACAGATGCACCAACGTGGAAAGTGATGACATCCTGCTGCAGTCATCCGGCAACCTCACCAGAAAGGCAGCACAGGTATTGACCTCATTCCTGAGGAACGGGCGAGGATATCATTGGAAGAATGGTATCTGGGAGCCGATTGTGATCGAGGGGGTCAACGCCAAGATCAAGACCACAGACTTCCTACATCAGTTGTCGTTTGAATTCAGATACCAGAACCCAACCGAAATACAAAACATAATGTAATATGAAAAAGACAATCATAAAACACGGTTCCGACCGCAAGATACAGGTAATCATCGATGCTCTTCCGGACGGAAAGACAATGAAGGACGTCGACTTCAATGTAACATTCAACGCCGGAGGAAGTTCTGTGACCTTTGAAAAGCAAAGCCTCAAGAATCCTCAGGACGATCTTTACATAGCCCCGTTGGCGACAGGGAGACTTGGACGTGGCGACCTATGGATGCACGTCGAGGTGCTTATCCCGGACACTGACTTTGACGACGGCATCCGTCACGAGTATCACGACGTATTCCTGAACGCAGTAATCGTATAGATATGGCAGACGTCAAAGCTATCATTCAGGATTGTTCGGTAGGGTTCAGCATACTGTCGGAATCCGGCTGCAGTGTTTCCGGAGCATTGATGCCGGAGGCTGTTGTAAGGCATCATTCCTCTGCCGTCGGGGTGGCTGCAGCAATCCTTTCCGTCGCTCTCGCGATATCTGTGGTGGACCTCCCAACGTCATCTCCTCGAGGCATATTCATACAGCCGATATCGGAGGCGGAGGTGGCTCTCATGTCAAACTTCAAGACCCTTGACGGCTTCTTCATCAAGACCGCTGACGGGAAAATATTTTTTGTCGCAGAATAATATGGCCAAACAAGAAATCTACATCAGTAAGTTCTCAGCCGAAGACATCGACAAATATCTCGAGAAAGCGAAGAACTCCACGTCGATAGAGAAAATGGGGCTTGAGGAGTACCTCAGTCTCAAGAGTTCAGGAAAGCTGGATCCTGAAACCTGGTACAGCATCTATACTGACGGCACCCTGTCGGCCCTATACGTCGGCACCGTTCCTGTCCTTGAGACTGTCGACAGTTCCGACGGACGCATCAAAAATATGCTCGAGTCTGAATACCTGGCACTGCGTGCCTCCAGAAACACCATCCCCGGAGTATCATACTACTGCTATGCAGACTACTCCTTCAGGCGTCTGATGTCCATATATGTCGGCACCACCCTCATCGCCCACAGAGGTGACAGCATCTCTGTCGGCTTCCCTTATGTATTCCCTATAACATTTGTATAATATGATAGACCTCAAATCACTTTTAGGAAAGACCGAGAATGACGGTGCTACCCCTGAAGGAAATCTCACCGCAGCCGAATGGAACAAACTGGTTCAGGCTGTGATCGAGAACCAGGGCGGTATCCGTTCCATCAACTTTCAGAACACTGTCTTCAAGCCAGACGAGAACGGTGTCCTTAACCTCATTTTCGTAACCGATGCGGAGAAATACAACATGGTGGCCAAGGTTACCAAGACCTTGGACGAAATCACGGTCCGCGGCAACTCCAATACGATAACATTTGAATACAACTGTTATTTCGGTGGAGATGTCGCAGATATGGATACCGAGCCGGCCGAAGCCGTCTTCCTTGTCAACGGAACGAGAATCGACGAGCTTACGACATCATTGAGAGCATCCGGCAAGGTTACGAACAACTCATACACCGTTGACCTCGGTCCACACCTGACTGCGGAAGAGAATACCGTGCAGATGATCATCAGCAACTCCCATGGATCATCACGAGTATGGAACTTCGCATGTTCGACGAAAGAGATCAAGCTCTCCTTTGACCCGTCGTACGATGAGACCATCCCTCGTTCATCCGCGTGGCCTTTGCGTGTATCATGCACTGGAACCGAGGCTGATGTGCACGTAATCGTAGACGATGACCCCGCTTCGGAACAGATCGTCCACATCGCCAACTCCACATATGACTTCACCATCGATGCTGTCGGCAGTCTCGGCTTCGGCAGGCACAAGGTGACCATTTATGCAGAGAATGCGGAATTCGGAATCAGGACTGACTCCATCGTCACATATTACATCAAGTCGGGAAGCCTGTCACCTACCGTGGCCATCGGTAAGGACGCCCCGTCAGAAGCGACGCTGTATGACACAGTGAAGGTTCCATACTATTTCTATGCTCCTGCAGCAGCTGCCGGAAGCGACATCTCTGTCGGGTTGGCCATCTATGACACGAACGGTCTTCTTGTCGAGACATTGACCAGCCAGGTGGTCACACTCCAGGACAATCACTCGTCGGGGCTGCAGACAGCGTCGTTCATCCTGTCTTCGGATGACTATGTCAACACCACCGTCTGCTTGAGGGTGCAGGTCAGTGGCGCTTATGTCGACCACCCTCTCAAGATAAGTTCTGCAGGAATCAATCTTTCCCTGACACCGGAGTGCAAGGTCTATTACAATTTTACCGGAAGGAGCAACAGCGATGAAGGGGCGGATAACCTTGTCAGCACATATCAGGGCAAGCAGACCAGCCGCCTGGTACGTTCCAGCAACTTCAAGCTGGGTCCCCGTTCCGGATTCGGGGCCAACGGCAAGAACGGATTCACCATCCCGGTCGGCAAGAGGCTGACTCTTGAGGACTGGTTTATGTTCGCCACTGACTTCGGAGCCAACGCCACCGATCAGACTGCCAGGACTGGCCGTACCCTTGAGATAGAGTTTGAAGCCGGTCTGTGCTCGGATATGAACACGCCTATCATCACCTGTATGGACGGCAACACCGGATTTGAGATATTCCCGACAAAGGCTGTCGTCAAATGTTCGGCCGTGCAGTCTGGAATCGAGCCTGAATATCCGGACGAGACCAGACAAAGGCTTTCCATTGTCATTGACGGATCCGCGACACACTGTGTGGCAGATACCGGCAACTCCAACTCATCCGCCAACTTCGACGGATGGTGCAACCTTGCATACATCTATCTGAACGGCACCTGTGTCAGGATCTTTGAATACAAGACAGCGAAATGGATCCAGAACAATCCCGCCAAGATCGTGTTCGGTTCCGACGACTGCGAGGTTATCCTGTACAGTATCGGCGTATGGGATAAGGCTCTCAAGCCACAGCAGATTATTGACAACCTTGCGTATGACACACCTAATCTTGAGGACAAGATAGCAATCGCAAGACGAAATGACATTCTGAATTCGGATGGTACGGTGAGCTTCGCCAAGGTGAGAAAGCAGCTGCCCAATACGCCTGTGATCACTTGGGATGTGGAGCAGTTGCCTACCTCCAAGTCTGACGAGCGTGTCATCAAGGGGACGGAGTTCATAAACCCGACTTGGGATAAGGACCGTGACGGATACGCGCGAGCCCCGTTCACAGCCGGGGAGCACCTCATCAACGGAGACGGAACATCCTCCAACAACTACCCGAACCCATATAAGAACTGGGCGGAAGAATTCACCGGAGGTCTTGACATCGACCTTGGCAACGGCAATATCGAGCACGTGGATGATTACTCCATCACCCCAGGCATAGACGGCGGTGAGACGGAATTCGTCCACAAGGTCAACTTTGCCAGCTCCGAGGGTATATTCAATCTCGATGCTATGAATTTCTACCAGATGCTTCTTCTTGCTGTAGCAAAGACTTACCCGACAGTACTCTCCAAGTTCCAGCAGGTGCAGGCGGATCTGGGACGCAACATCACATATAGGAAATCCTTATCCGGATTCCCTGAAGTCGGCTTCAGGAAGAACACTGCAGCCGGACAGACTGAACCAAAGTTCCTGTCCATCTACAACTTCATCAACAACAAGTACAGCAGGTCGTTCCTCGGCTATCCGAAAGACTATACTCAAGCACAGATCTGGGAGGTCGATGACAACAAGAACTTCTATAATCAGAAGATCCATGACAGCTATGTCGACATCATCGACGGTGTCGAGACCGTTGTGCTCTCCAATGCCGTAGGTGTTCCTATCTACTACGCCCGAGTTCCGAAGAAGTCTCCTGTGACTGGGGAGAAACTTGGTATACCGGGCACAGTCGGGGACATCGCACAGGCCAATGAGGAAATCAGGATCCTAAAGAGATATCACAACTTCATTGTGGACTGCAACCCGAATGTCGCTGAAAGATACAAGGCAAGATATGGGGATTATCGCACATTCTCCGCAGAAGAGGATGGCTTCACCTCAAGGACATACGGATCCGTCACCTATACGAAAGACACCCCTGCATACAGACGGGCCAAGTTCCGCGCGGAATATGACGGATACATCAACAAATGGGGAACTATCTTCTATTTCATATACAATGTCTATGAACTGTGTATGGACTCGATGGATAAGAACGATTCCGTCGGATTCGACGACTGTGCTTCCGGCGCTCCTCAGGGAGACCATTATCTGCGTGACACCGACACCAAGAAGCGTTTCAACAACTCGGGTGTAAAGATGTTCAAGTACTGGCACGAATGGAACGACTCCTATGATCCGAACACGGGAGAGACCGGAGAGATTCTCGGTGAAAGATGGAACCCGGACACTCAGGCATATGAGCTCGTCTGTTCGGTCGGTTCCGAGATCTTCAACGGACGTCTGTCGGGTCTGTGGGATCTCGTGTCGCAGTGCTGGGGACAGGATATCAAGTCAATGTATGACAAGATGGTATCCTGCGGCCTTAATTCGGCCACAATGATGGCGGAGTATCGCTCGTATTGGTCTCAGTTCTGCGAAGCCCTGTACAACGCTGATGCAATGGGCTATGCCAATACCGGAAACTTCGCGATGGCATACGGAGACAAGCTTATGGAGTCAGAGTTCTTCGCCAAGTTCCGAGAGCGATATATGGACAGCAAGTACATGACAGGTACCTGCACGATCAACAATGCCATGCTGCGACTGTTCACGGCCGGCAAGCCTCTTGCCTTGAGACACTACTGCCCTATCTATGCCTGTGTCGCTTGGGGTTCGGGAAACTACACGAACAAACGCTCGCTTACTCCAGGAGAGCCGGCGCTTATGCCGAACGGCATCACAGACTCCGGTGGAGAGCAGGTGTTCGTTGTCTGCAATGCCGACCTCGTGACTGAAATCAGCACATATGACACCGACGCGGAGGGTAACATCATCGAGTCCGGACTCGAAGGTCTCGGAGAGGTTTACTTCCAGACAGGAATGTCTTCTCTGAAGAGACTGAAGAATCTGGTGATGGACTATTCCGGAACAGAATCCGGCAACACCAAGCAGACCGACGCGGGATTTGACATATCGACGTTCAGACTCTTGCGTAAGCTGGTGGTCAGGAAGGTTGTCAACGTGGTGTCTGAGCAGGCCATCAATTCTGAGGTGATCGAGTACATTGACTATCGTGACACCCCGATATCGGGAATCCTCATTCCTGAGACAGAGAGCCTGCACACGTGCCATCTCCCGGCCACACTCAGCACCCTGCCGCTCGTCAACCTCCCTAACCTCGCGACGTTCTCGCTTCAGGGTGGAGATATGATGACCGAACTGAGTATCGTCGGCTGTCCTAAACTCAACAGCCAGGCGATTGTCGAGGTCTGCCTTGATCGAACAGAGAGACGTCTGGCACGCGTGGAAATCGACAACATCAACTGGAATAACTTCGCCATCGAGCACCTTGTCTACCTGGCTGGAATCGGGGCCAAATTGACCGGAGAGATCACTCTGGCCACATCTGCCAACGATACCCTTGACTTCTCGCAGAAGCAGGCTCTGATGGTCGCTTTCGGGGACATTGACAACCCGGACAATCCTCTGCATGTCATCTATACAAAGCGAAACATCAGTGCGATGAGCATCACCGGTCGTTCTTACATCTATGATCTTGGCGAGCACCAGTACATCGCTGTTCCTTCGCCATCGGGAGCTAACTATTTCTCCCCTGTCGAATGGAGCATCAGCGATGAATCCTATGCCACCATCAATCCAGTCACAGGTGTGGTGACGCTTCACACCGTGGCCGCAGCCGGTTCCCCTACAGCCGTGATCACAGCGAAGACCACAAGACTGAGCGACGGAGTCGAGATCGTGGCACAGAAAACCATCGGTCTATATAAGAGGGCCCCACGCACCGGTGACTATGCCTATGCGGACGGCACCTTTGACGATGTATATGACAGAAACAAGACAGTAGTCGGTGTGGTATACCAGATAGACGAGGCAGAAGACGGACTCATCCGTATCGCCAGCGGTATTTGGGAAAAGGACAAGGTATGGGGAATCAACTCTTCATCAAACCCTCCGGGCGATATCGCCGACCTGCCTAACATCACCACAGCGAACGGTTCTTCCGGCTCAATGACGATCAATGCTGCCGGCTATCTCAATGCCGACCAGAATGACTTCAAGGAGTTCCCTGGCGGAGCCATCCTTGACTGGGATGGAAGAGGCAACACCCAGAAGATCATCGCATACAGGAATGAGGTGTTCGCAGCTGCGGATCTTGAGCAGCCTTCATCCATCGCAGCCCTTACCGCCGCTTATGACGCATATGTCGCTGCAGGTAGCAGCAGCCCGGACTACGTGCTCAGAATGTACCTTTACTACCCGGCATCATACTGTCATCTATATGAGCCTTCCCTCAAGGATGGAGAGCAGCTTGCCGACTTCTACAAGCGCGGGCAGTGGTACCTTCCTGCAGCCGGCGAACTCTGCCGTCTCCGCTGGTGGCACCTCAATGGTTATGTTCCACCTACCGCAGAGCCGGAATATGAGGTGCACCGCCCGATCTTTGCGGCAGCAGCTGCAGCGATCAACAGCAACAGCGACGTGGTGTTCCAAAAGTTCTCAGGTGTCGGATACTGGTCATCCACTGAGTACAATGCCGGAAGTGCCTGGTATGTCTATTTTGGTAATGGCTCCTTCAACAACTACAAGTACAACAACAACTATGTCGCCCCTGTTGTAGCGGTCGAAAAGTCGAAAATCAACAATTAAACTATTTAACACTTTAACTATTATACCCCCGTAAGGGGGTTCAAGTTTTTCAAAAATGAAAAAGATCAATCCAGTCCCATACGAAGTTCTGCCCGCCCTTGTGCAGATGGCAGAATACCGTCTTATGCGCACCTTCACCGTCACTTGGCCAGTAGCTGATGAACCGGTGACGAATGACCTCGGCATCCCGGTCTATCAGACATTGTCCATCGAGCTGACCGGGGAATTCGGATATGGCGATATCGTCTCCAAGATTGTCGCCATGAAGTACAGCGACTCAGACGTCACCGCCATCTCGTTGAATTATCTCAACAGTGAGTTCGTCGACAGCGCCAAAAGGTCGGAATACATCAATGAATACCTTGAGCTCCAGAACTGGAGGCAGAAAGCCAAGGATATAGCCAAAGCCGCAATCATTTTCTGTCAGGATAACGGATGGATTGATTGATTTGATTAAATGCCGTACATTTGTACTGCTGAATCTTCAATCATCTATGGCTATTGCATCAGAAACCAAGGTCTATAAGGATATGTTCGACCTTCTCATGAGGGTCGAAGACCTACGCACTAATTTCCCGAAGATGTACAAGTACGACTTCGGGAATAAACTTTTTATGACAGGCCTTGAGTGCTGCGAACTCATCCAAGCCGCAAATATGACATCCGGGCCCTCCCGCCTGGATTACATCAATATGTTCATCGTAAAATTCGGTACACTGAAGCTTCTTCTCAGGGTATGTTCAGAAAGGCATATCATCACCCGCGACCAGAGTGCGGATCTTATCGTCAGACTTGACGGGATCGGCAGGCAGATGTCCGGGTGGAAGAACCATACTATGTCCTCAAATCCGGAGTTCCGGCCATCAAGGTGACCGGAAGTGAGAAATTCGACTTTTCGATCGGGCCGTCCACCAGCATCAGCTGGTTAAAACTAAGACAGCGACGGCATCTTGGTATGTCAATTTTGGTAATGGCAACTTCAACAACAACAAGAACAACAACAACTATGTCGCCCCTGTTGTAGCGATGGAAAAAAGAATCTATGACATTCCCTTCAGTGACATCCTGGAAGCATATGAAGACTGCACCAGGCACAAGAAAGGCAAGCAACAGTGTATCGAATTTTCTTTGAATGCCGAAGAGGAACTCATCCGTCTTCACGAGGATCTGTGCAACGGCACATACCAGCCTGACCGCAGTGCCTACTTCATCGTGACACACCCTGTCCGTCGAGAGATCATAGCCTCGTCATTCCGCGACAGGATCGTCCACCATTACATCAAGCTCCGTATGGATCCTCTGTATGAGGACTGGTTCAACGAACTCGGCAGCGTTTCGAAGAACTGCAGGAAGAATGAAGGTCCGCAGTCTGCTGCGAATCTGCTCGAGAAGATGATATATGATGTCAGCGAGGGATACACGAAAGACTGCTGGGTGCTGCTGTATGACATCAACAGCTATTTCATGAGCATCGACAAGAGTATCCTCTGGGAAATGATGGAGGACTTCATCAGAGGGCGCTATACAGGTCCTGATATGGATGTGCTCATATGGCTCACCAGGCTGACAGCCTTCTGGTGCCCGCAGAAGAACTGCGACTTTCTGTCCCCGCGTTCTGCCTGGGATAAGCTCCCACCGAGCAAAAGCCTGATGCACAATGACGACAACGTCGGGATCGCGCCGGGCAACCTCTCGAGCCAGGATGAAGCGAACTTCTACCTGACCCCTCTCGACTATTTCGTCACCCGCGAGAAAGGGTTCCCGAACTATGTCAGGTTCATGGACGACGGCAGGGTCGTCAGCGACAGCAAGGAATCCCTGCTCAAGCTCAGGGACGGGATGGATGAATTCCTGCAGGAACAGCTCAAGCTCAGGCTTCATCCCAGAAAGGTGAGGATCCTTCACCATTCACAAGGCATCCCTTTCGTCGGCTACATACTGAAGCCAGGCAGACGCTATATAACCAACAGGATCGTCGGCCATATGTACAACAAGATATTCTTCTTCAACAAGATGGCCGAGGAAGGGAAAGCGGAGGAATATGCCGAGAAATTCGTTGCATCCATCAACAGCTACTGGGGTATGATGATACACAGCAACTCATACGGAATCCGCGTCAAAAGCAGCAGGATCTTTCATAAAGCCTGGTTCAGATATGCCTACATCGCCTCCGGATATTCCAAGCTGGTGCTGAGACACAAGTACAAGCCGCACACCAAGGCAAGACGGATGCTGAAGGACAAGTCATACCGTGAATTCATGACGCCTGAAATGTTCCTGTAGGGTCTCACGCCCGTCCTACCACCGCAGAGTCTTTTGAGTTATGTTTGCATCACTAAACTTAAAAACACTCTGTTATGAAAACATTCCTCAAGAAATTCTTCTCGAACCTGTACGAATGGTTCGTCGCCTCCAACAGATGGCTGCATCTTATGGCCGGTTGGGGGATCTTCATCGTCATGGCATTCTCCATCGGCATCTGGGCTCCGGAACCGAACAGGGCTTCCGTCATCTTCGGTTCCTATGTCGCCACCCTCATCGCGATGGTGGTGATGGAAATCAAGGACAAGGCCAAGGGCGGCACCTGGGACTGGAAAGACATCAACGCAGGAATGCTGCTCGCCAACATATGCCTGCTGCTCCTCATCCTGTTCAGTATCTTTTCCGCTTCTTAACCTCCCTTTGCTATGAAAGACATCAACAACCAGGAGCAGTCCCTCTCGATGGTGGAGAGGGTGCTCCAGATCTGCGACAGGTACAGCATCTGGAAGATCATGAAGGCTCTCCTTACACTCATCCTCGTCTCGTATGTGTGCTGGTTCGCATTCAGCCCGAGCAGGATCTTCGAGCTTTATGACAGGTACCGTGACAAGGAGCACGACGAACTGCTCGAGAAACGCCGTGAAACCAACCCGAAGATACAGCTTGCCTGCGATCAGCTGAGGGGGCAGACCTCGGCGGACAGAGTCATCTTCCTTGAACTCCACAACGGAAAGATCAGCACCGGAGGACTCCCGTTCGAGCATGCCAGCGCCTCCTGCGAATCCTTGGCCGACAACATCTGGCCGGTGGCCGACCAGTACCAGAACGTCTCGCTTTCCCTTCTCCCGTTCAGCAACCACCTCTTTGAGAACACCTACTATTCGGGCGACATCGGCGGTCTGCAGGACATAGACAAGTCACTGATGTACCGCATGATGTCGAACGGGGTCACCCACTGCGCGATGATCGTAGTGCAGGGTGTGGACAAGCCGGTCGGACTGCTTGTCCTCACATACACGGGCGAAGTGGACCACGACTGTCCTCACATCAGGAAGCGGATGGAGAACACCGCCCTGAAGCTTGGCGTACTCGTAGAGGTCAGACGGGGATGAGCTCATTGATAAAGACGGGACTTTCCCTCCTGTTCCTGGGGTGCTTCTTCCTTGCGGGGATGTTTGTCCAGCGCGGACTGTTTGAACGTGACACGGTCCAGCAGAGGGACACCGTCTATCTCTGGAAGGAGGCGCAGACCGACGACATCCCTCCTCCTGCGGAAATCATACCGGCCCCGGATTCAGTCCCTCCGGTCATCATCCCCAAATCCTCCCTCCGTCCTGCAGAGGACAGCAGCGCGGTAGAGATAGTTCCCGAGACACGCGTCTGGCGTGACACCCTGCCAAACGGGGCGGCATATGACATCAGGGTGTCTGGGGTGGAACCGATGCTCGAGCATGTAGGCATAATATGGCCGGAGAGGCAGGTCACCCATACTGAAGTCCGGAACGCGGTGCAACCCGGCTGGGCGCTCTCCGCTGTCGGCAGCGTCACGGCAGGAGGGCTCCGCCCGGAAGACATCCTCCCGTTCGCCGGGCTCGAACTCAGCTATACAAGAAAAGCGTTCTCCTTCGGGATCACCCCTGGCATACAGTGGGAACGTCCTCCGGGCGCTGAAGCCCGTACGCCTTCGTTCCTGATACGGGGCACACTCAAGCTGCAGATATGCAGATTCTGACAGGTAAGGGCACGATAAAGCCCCGAACCGTTTTAATGATCATCTCACCTACCACTAAAAAAAGCGACACCGCGCCGGTCCGGGGCTGAAAGGCTCCTCCGCGCAGTCTCGCTTTTTTACCATATTGTGGTGGTGAGATGCGCAAAGGTACAATCTTTTGTTTAACTATCAAATCCAACAGTCATGAACAAGTACTATCAACTGCTTGATGAAGTCCTGAGAAACGGCAGGACGCAGACCAACAAGAAGGGTGACATCACCTATCTTCTCAACAAGGACCTTACGCTCACCCCGGCGGACCTCCTCGACATCTTCGAGAGCCACCCGATCGCAAGGAAGAAGCTCAAGAAGGAACTCGAGCTCTTCACCTCAGGCGAACGCCTTACCGAAAGATACAGGGAGGCTGGCATCTCCTGGTGGGACTACTGCGGGCCCATCCTCGTCAACTCGTACCCTACCTACCTCGAGAAGCTGCCTGCACTGATATCCAGGATCAACAGGGAGAAGCGAAACAGCAAGAACTACGTGCTGTTCCTCGGATCCACCGACGCCGAGAGCAACCAGGCGCCGTGCCTCAGCCTGGTGCAGTTCCAGATCGACCAC
The DNA here is from genome assembly GCA_017546585.1 of Bacteroidales bacterium. Taxonomy (GTDB): domain Bacteria; phylum Bacteroidota; class Bacteroidia; order Bacteroidales; family UBA932; genus Cryptobacteroides. The sequence goes on along the minus strand of JAFYWC010000156.1, from coordinate 20,949 downwards.
GGCAGGCTCGTTATTTCGGCCTACCAGCGCAGCTCCGACGCCAACCTCGGGCTTCCGGCCGACATCTACCATCTGTATCTCATGGCCAGACAGATAGACCTTCCTCTCGAGTCCATCACGATACACCTCGGCAACGTCCACATCTACGAGAGCAACAAGGCCAGGACTGTGCAGCTTCTGTCCGGAGAGCACGACGTGAAGTTCGAGCTGAACGTATAGCACTGCGGCAGCACACTCCCTGCACCCTCCCCACCGCAGAAAAAGTGCTGTGCTTGGTGCTGCTCAAATGGCTGATGTCCAGCCGCATCGGGAAACGGAGTACACTTGCACTCCGTTTCCTTGCTTTTCAGGCATGTGTTAGAAGTATGACTGTCTATGTCGGATCTTCTCATTCGCCTCCTTTGCCCACAAAGGGGTATATTTGTCCGTCATTTCCAGAGAGCTATGGCGTGCCTGGTCGCGCACAGCTATCATGTCCGTGCTGTCGGAGATCATATCCGTGATGCCTGTATCCTTCAGCGAATAGAACTTGTAGGTGTCCGGCCATTTGAACGCCTTGCGCAGTGCCGTCCATCTGTCCGTGAACATCTTCGGGCTGCGGTAGGTCTCCCCCGGCCTGCATCCATCGCTGAACAGATAGTTGTCATCCGGAACGGAGAACACGTCAAGGTCGAGCATGAGCCGGATGACACAGTCCGGGAGCGTGACAGTATCCCCTTTCCTGTTCTTCGCGAATTCCCCGTGAACGACAATGATGCCCTTCTTGATGGAGATGTCCGCCAGGCGTATGTATGACATCTCCTTTGGACGTATGAAGCAATAGTACAGGATATAGCAGGCGAGGAGGAAATGCCTGTCGTTCTCTTCGAGGTAATCCTTCAGGGCAATCATCTCGGACTTCGGTATGACCGTCCTGTTCTTTTCGACCTTGCGTTTACCCTGCACCATTGTGATGCCGGATGTCGGGTCTTCGGATATGAGTTCCTTCTCGAGCAGATATCTGGCGAATGTCCTGATCCATGCGAGATAGTTGTCTCGTGTCCTGGCGCTCTTCCCCTCGATGAGCCAGAGGTAATCGAGAAAGTCATCGATGAGATCCTTCTTGAACTGATAGGTGTAGACGAGTTTCTTCTGCTGTTCCTTGATCCACTGTCTGAAGATGTTCATACAGGAGACGTATCCGTTGTAGGTCTTCGCTCTCAGCACGTCCTCCTGAGTAAGCTTGTAGATATAGCGGAAATACTGCTCGACGGCAGAATCGAAAGGGGTGCACTGCTTCGGATTGAGCTGTGCGACGAATGGGTTCCATCCCTTGCGGAGCTGGTCGTTTATCTCGACGATGAGTTCATTTGCGTATTCACGCCTCAGGGATGTCGGCTTGAGTTTCTTTACGGAGATGCGTTTCCTATGCAGCTTGAGCAATTCCGGATCGTATGCATAGAATTCGACGAACCATCGTTTTCCGGTAACGAGCTTTGCTGGGATATATCCCAGAACTCCTCTCAGGGAGTTTGTTTTCTGAACAGGCATTTTTTTTTGAGGCGAAGCCTTTCGGGGTTTCGTCTCAGTTGCACATTGTGTCACAATTTTGTCACACTCTTCTAAAGAAAAATCGCGTAACTCTCTGAGTTTTGAGGAGTTACGCGAACTTTGTAGCGGGGGGTGGAATCGCACGCACCGACCTTCGGGTTATGAGCCCGACGAGCTACTACTGCTCTACCCCGCGATATTGGACTGCAAATATACGGACAATTTTTAAAACTCCAAATTTTTTCGCAAAAATTTTCAAAAAAATCGTCAAAAATCTGCATTTATTCCTCCATTGAGAACATCGGATCCCACGCAGGGAGCTGTTCTGGAGTCTGATCAAGCATCTTGAGGATGTCCTCAGGAACATATTTCTTCTCCACTACAAGGCGGAACATATACTCGTCAAACCACTCGTCAGTCATAATAAGGCATCCCTTATATCCTGATGCAGGGCCCCAGCTGTTCTCTACCATCCACTTCACCGGCTCACCGTCCACGATGTCCACCGCGATAAGAGTCATAGCGTGAGATGATCCGCTGGCGTGTGTCTGTACTCTCTCCTTCTTGTCCATACCGAACTTCACTCCCATAAGAGACTCATAGTCGAAGTTGGCGATGTCAAGCACGCCTTTGCTGCGGTTGATGAACTTGCCCACGTCGCAAGAGAAGTACATAGCCACATTATCCTTGATCGACGCGATTGCCATCTCCTTGATGCGCTCTACAGGAAGGTTGATGTAAAGCCAGTTGTGACCGTCGTACACGTGTCTGTCATAATCGATCTCATATACCTTTCCGTACTCGCGGCAAGGATCGTTCATAATCATCACATAGTTGTTCTCGAGGTCTTCGCCGATGAACTCGTCGTAGAAGCTCTTAGGAGTGTAGGTCTTGCGGCTTACGATGTTGTTCTCCTTGTCGCATCTTGTCCACTCGAACTCCTTCACAGGCTCACCGAGGCAGAGCGCCAGCATACGGTAGATCTCCGAAAGCTGAGCGACCTTCATCTTCTGAAGAGCATTCTTATTGCTGCCCTTCGCATAGGCCTTTCTAAGCTCGAGACCGTCCTCACGAAGCTTGAGCTTCAAGAGGTTAGCCATCTGTGATGTATTGTTTGCCTGATATGTCTCCGGCATAGCCTCAGCCGGCACGACGCCATATTTACAAATAAGGTTTGAAACACCTGTGAACTGACCGCCGTCACTGAGAGGATTGCTGAAAAGCCAGTCAACCTTTCTGTCCTCGAAAGGAAGCTCTCTTGTATCGATTACACCCTGAAGGAAAAGGTTAGCCTTCTCAAGCTGGTCATAGAAGAAAAGGTAGCTCTGAGAGAACTCCATTCCAGGAAGGCCGTACTTGTCGATCATCTTTGCCCTGAGGACATTGAGTCCTGTGAAGAGCCAGCAACGGCCTGAAGACTTCTGGTCTGTGATGCCCTTGGTTCTTACTCTGTCAGAGAAGTGGGTGTCGATCATAGCGGCATTGTCCGCATTGATAGCCAATGTCGCGATAGACGTACCTGCAAGCGCATTGCTGATCGCCTTGTCGTATGCATTGTCCTCGTACGCTGCGCTGATCTTGTCAAGCAGCTCAGGCGAAATGCCTCCGTCCGCAACGCCGGCAGGCTTCTGGGCAGAAAGCACCATTGATGTCAAAGCGACAAGAGCCGCAGAAAGGAAAAGCTTCTTCATAGTTTATATGCTTATGAGATGAATTCGATCATTGAAGCGATGTCAGACTTAGCGAATGACTTCTGCTCGCCTGATGCAAGGTTCTTGATATTGATGAGACCTTCGGCAGCCTCGTTTCCACCTACGATAGAGAGGAAAGGAATGAACTTCTTGTCTGCGTAGTCAAACTGTTTCTTGAGCTTCGAAGACTCAGGATAAATCTCGCAAGAAACGCCGGCCTCACGAAGCTCCTTCACTACAGGGATCAGATACTTGAGCTCCTCTGCTCCCATATTTGCGAAAAGAAGTCTTGTTGTAGATGTAACCTCTGAAGGGAACTTGTCGAGTCCCTTGAGAACGTCGTAGATACGGTCTGCACCGAATGAGATTCCGACGCCTGACATATTAGGAAGACCGAAGATGCCTGTAAGGTTGTCGTAGCGTCCGCCGCCGCAGATGCTTCCGATGGCAAAGTCCTTTGCCTTCACCTCGAAGATCGCACCTGTATAGTAGTTGAGTCCTCGTGCGAGAGAGAGGTCGATCTCCACCTCGTGACGGATGCCTGCAGCATCGATGAATCCGAAGAGTTCCTCAAGCTCGTCAAGGCCCTTGAGACCTGTCTCTGAAACGATTCCCGAAGCCGACTTGCCGCTCATAAGATCGCGCATTACAGCGATCTTCTCTGCTGTTGTACCTGAAAGTGTGAGCACAGGACGGATAACCTCTACAGCCTCCGGAGTAAGACCCTTCTCAAGCATCTCAGCCTCGACTGCCTCGAGTCCGATCTTGTCGATCTTGTCGATGGCGACAGTGATGTCAACCACCTTGTCAGAGAAGCCGCAGATCTCAGCCATACCGGTGAGGACCTTACGGTTGTTGATCTTTATGCATACGTTCACATCGAAGAGGGTGAACACTCTGTCCACAATCTGGACAAGCTCGAGCTCGTTAAGCTGCGATGTAGAGCCGATAACGTCCACGTCACACTGGTAGAACTCTCTATAACGGCCCTTCTGAGGACGGTCAGCACGCCATACCGGCTGGATCTGGAACCTCTTGAAAGGGAAAGTGATGTCGTTCTGATGCTGTACTACAAATCTTGCGAAAGGTACAGTGAGGTCATAGCGGAGACCCTTCTCGCACACTTTGAGAGAAAGCGCCTTGCTGTTGTAGCCATTCTCTGTTCCCTCGACACGATACTCGTCGTAGTTGATCTTAGAGAACGCATCTCCGGAATTCAGGATTCTGAAAAGAAGTTTGTCTCCCTCTTCGCCGTACTTGCCGAGAAGAGTGCTGAGGTTCTCCATCGAAGGAGTTTCGATAGGAGCATATCCGTATGTCTTGAAGACAGAACGGATAGTGTCGAATATATAGTTTCTTCCTGCCATCTCTGCAGGTCCGAAGTCTCTAGTTCCCTTTGGAATCGAAGGTTTCTGTGCCATTTGTCTCTGATTTTTTCAGTTAATCGTGCAAATATAATAAATATCATTGACACTTTTAAGCGCATTATGTACAACTGCCGTAGGCAGAAGGTCATTTTTTAGCAGGTTCAAGGTGAGGATAACGAAACTTTTTATACCTTTGGGGTTCAATTTTCAAAAGGTTATGGCGAACACACTTTTCCTGATAGACGGTCACGCTCTCATATTCAAGATGTACTATGCCTTTTTCAGGCATCCTATGATCAATTCGAAGGGCGCGGATATGTCCATCCTGTTCGGATTCACCAAATACATCCTTGAACTCATCGAGAAGGAAAAGCCGTCCCATCTCGCTATTGCGTTCGATCCTCCGGGAGGAACCTTCCGTCACACTATGTACCCTGAATACAAGGCCACACGTTCGGCCACTCCCCAGCTCGTCATAGACTCGCTGGAGCCGCTCTGCGAACTCTGCAAGGCGATGGGCTTCCCGGTGCTGATGGTAAAGGGATACGAGGCGGACGACGTCATCGGCTCAATGGCCAAATATGCTGAAAAAGAAGGATATACCGTATATATGGTAACTCCGGACAAGGATTACGGCCAGCTGATTACGGAGAACATCCTCCAGTACAAGCCGGGCAAGTCAGGCAGCGAGCACGAAATCATCGACAGCGCCAAGGTATGCGAGAAATACAACATCCACAGACCTGAGCAGGTGGTGGAAATCCTTACAATCTGCGGCGACTCTTCAGACAACGTCCCCGGCGTGAAGGGAGTAGGAGAAGTCGGAGCAGGCAAGCTCATTTCCAAATACGGCACTGTCAGCAACATATACGAGCACATCGACGAACTTACTCCTAAGCAGCGCGAGGCCTTTGAAGGCGCAAAGGACTACATCGGGATGAGCCACGACCTCGTGACCATCAGAACCGATGTGCCTCTCGAAGCGAAATGCTGCGACGCAGAAGTCACAGGAGCGTACTCTCCGGAAGTTGCAGACCTCTTTGAAGAATATGAATTCGGTTCGCTCAAGAAATACCTCGGCGACATCAAGCCGACATCTTCAAAGGAAGAGAAGAAGCTCACATTCAAGGAAGTGACTCCTGAGGCCATCGCAAAGTTGGCGAAGGAGAACGGAAGCTGTGCTGTAGTGACCGACAGCAAGGAATCAGGAATATTCAGCCAGATCAGCAAGGTGACCGTAGCGGTAGGCGAAGCCGTAGCGGAGGGCAAGGCTGAGGAGTTCTCTGACATCCTCGCAGACGCCACTGTCACAAAGTACGGATACGACCTCAAGCTGCAGCGCAACCTGCTGGTACACAACGGACTCTCACTCGAGGGCAAACTGATGGACATCGAACTGATGCACTACCTGATCAACCCTGAGAAGAGCCACAAGATAGATATCCTTTCAAGGACTTATCTCGGAATCAACATCGAAGACAGCCTTGAAAGTCCCAAGGAAGAGGCTCCCCTCTCGCTCTTCGACGAGATTCCGGAGGAAGACACGACGACCAGCCGATTCCCTGAAGCAGCAGTGACATATATGCTAGGTGAAAAGATCTGGGAAGAGATGGGCGCATCAGAGGTCCAGAGTCTTTACGACCAGATGGAAGAGCCGCTGCTGAAGGTGCTTTCCGATATGGAAATGGAAGGCGTGAAGATCGACCAGGCTCAGCTGCGCAGGTATGCAGCTGGACTGACCGCAGAGATGAACGCCATCCAGGAGAACATCAGAGAAATGGCGGAGGAGCCGACCCTCAACATTATGTCTCCGAAGCAGATCGGTACGCTGATTTTCGAAAAGCTGAACCTCGACCCTAAAGCGAAGCCTAAGTCAGGCAGCCGTGGAAGCTATCCTACAGACGAGGACACCCTCAGTGCCCTGTCGGACAGACATCCTATCATCAATGAAATACTTGAGTTCAGAGGCGTCAAGAAGCTTCTGTCCACATATATCGAACCTTTCCCGAACTACATTTCCCCAGTGACAGGAAAGATTCATACTACTTTCAATCAGGCACTTACAGCTACCGGAAGGCTCAGTTCATCCAAGCCGAACCTGCAGAACATCCCTATCAGGACAGAAAGGGGCAAGGAGATCCGCAAGGCATTCATCCCAAGCCGTCCGGACGGAGTGATAGTATCAGCCGACTACTCTCAGATAGAACTGAGGATTATGGCGCATCTCAGCTGCGACGCACACCTCATCAATGCTTTCCGCAACGGTCAGGACGTACACGCGATCACAGCAGCCAAGATCTTCGGCGTGGACCTTTCTGATGTCACTCCGGACCAGAGACGAATCGCCAAGACAGCCAACTTCGGCATTATGTACGGCATTTCGGCATTCGGTCTCTCCCAGAGGCTCAAGATCGGAAGGGCCGAAGCAAAGAAAATCATCGAGGATTACTTCGCTAACTTCCCTTCAATATCGTCATTCATCAACGACACATTGACAAGCGCAAGGGAAAACGGCTACGTCGAGACCATCTTCGGACGCAGAAGATATCTGCCTGACATCAACTCGACCAACGGTACAGTCCGTTCGATCGCGGAAAGGAATGCCATCAATGCGCCGATCCAGGGCACCTCGGCCGACATCATCAAGCTCGCGATGATCAACGTCGACAAGCGCATCAAGAGTGAAGGCCTCCAGAGCAAGATGGTACTCCAGATCCACGACGAACTTGTATTTGACGCGACAGTTTCCGAAGCGGCCCGTCTCGAACAGATCGTAAGAGAAGAGATGGAGAACGTGGTGGAACTCTCAATACCTTTAACAGTAGAATGCAATTATGGAAACAACTGGCTCGAAGCTCACTGATCTGACAGACATCGAACTGGTCAGGATGGCGGCCGAACAGAATCAGGCCGCATACATCGTTCTGTACACCAGATATAATGTCGGTGTACGCAGCCACATATCCAGATACGTGGCCCAGAAGGAGGACATCGAAGACATCTGCCTTGAAAGCTTCCAGAAGGCATTCAGCCAGATCGAATCATACAATCCCGAATACAAGTTCTCGACCTGGCTCTACCGAATCGCCAGAAACACGGCGTTCGACTACCTCAGCAAGCATATGAGGGAGATGACCAATATGCCGACAACCTCCATCAACGAGGAAATCGCGGAACTGAAGGAACTGCCGGCCACAATGCACAATCCTGAAGAAGACATCATCAACCAGCAGGAATATGACAAGTGGCTGACAAACATCGAGAAGCTGAAAGACGACTACAGGACAGTCGCAAAGATGAACCTGATCGACAACTTCGGATACAAGGAGATAGCGGACGCCTTGGAAATGCCGCTCAACACAGTAAAGACAAAGATACGCAGAGCCAAGGCCATACTGCTCAAGATGATGGACTACTCTGACGAACTGCTATAAGACGTAAAATTATGACATACAACGAATTCAAAAGCATAATCGAGACAAGCTTCCCGGAAGTGACTCCAGAGCAGATGGAGCAGTTCCGCCTTATGGAAGGTCTCTATAGAGAATGGAACGCGAAGATCAACGTAGTGTCAAGAAAAGACATCGACGAACTCTACAGGCACCACGTCCTCCACTCCCTCTGCATTGCAGCTTACCTCAAGAACCAAATGCCTGACATCTATGAAAGAATGAGAGGCGACGGTCCATACAGCGTATCTGAGCCATTGAAGATCCTCGACCTCGGTACAGGCGGCGGATTCCCTGGCATTCCGCTCTCAGTTATGTTCCCTCACGCGCAGTTCACCCTCTGCGACTCGATCGGAAAGAAGATCATCGTAGCCACAGAAGTATATAAAGGACTTGGTCTGAAGAACGTCACAACAGTAAACGCAAGAGCTGAATCTCTCCCGGAGACCTTTGATTATATAGTATCACGTGCTGTCACTTCCCTCGAGAACTTTATGCCTTGGGTAAAGGGCAAATACAACGAAGGTATCCTCTACCTCAAGGGCGGAGACCTCGCCGAAGAAATCTCTACAGCAATGGCAAAATTCAAGATGCGCAAGGGTTCTGTGCACATTTGGCCTATAAACAGCTGGACAGAAGACCCGTTCTTTGAGACCAAACAGGTGATATATATAGAAAAATAGCAAAATATTTTGCAAATAATTTCTAAAGTGCTATCTTTGCACTCCCAAATTGAAAAATATAAAAATATCTAGATATGAAAAGAACATTCCAACCATCACAGCGCAAGCGCCGCAACAAGCACGGTTTCCGCGAGCGTATGTCGACTCCTAACGGACGTCGCGTATTGGCAGCACGCCGCCGTCGTGGCCGCAAGAAGCTGACTGTATCATCTGAGGACAGATGGTAAGAAAAAGGAACTGATCGGGAGATCGGTTCCTTTTTTCTTTAGCACTGTGTGACATAAATAAAAAGGACCAACTGAATGATCAGCTGGTCCTTTTTATTACTCCGCCATAAGCTTCTTGTACTTGAAGCGCTTAGGCTCCTCGTTGCCAAGACGGCGTTTCTTGTTCTCCTCATACTCAGAGTATGTTCCCTCGAAGAAGTAAACCTGCGAGTCACCCTCGAAAGCGAGAATGTGTGTCGCGATACGGTCGAGGAACCAACGGTCGTGTGAAATCACCACCGCACATCCTGCGAAGTTCTCAAGACCCTCCTCAAGAGCACGGATAGTATTTACATCCACATCATTGGTAGGCTCGTCGAGAAGGAGCACATTACCTTCATCCTTAAGAGTCAAGGCAAGGTGGAGACGGTTTCTCTCACCACCTGAAAGGATTCCGCAAAGCTTCTCCTGATCCGCACCAGAGAAATTGAAGCGCGAAACATATGCTCTCGCATTCACCTCTCTCTTGCCGAGACGTACGAACTCCGAATTCTCCGCGATTGTCTCGTATACAGTCTTCTCAGGATCGATGCTCTTATGCTGCTGATCTACATATGCGATCTTCACTGTCTCACCGAGAGTGATCTCACCAGTGTCAGGAGTATCGAGTCCCATAATAAGACGGAACAATGTAGTCTTACCCGCACCGTTAGGACCGATCACACCAACGATACCTGCTGGCGGAAGCACGAAATTGAGGTTCTCATAAAGAAGCTTGTCGCCATATGCTTTTGACACGTTCTTGAACTCGATGACCTTGTTACCGAGTCTCGGTCCGTTAGGGATGAAGATCTCGAGTGCCTGCTCTTTCTCACGTCCGTCATCTGCAGCAAGCTTCTCGTATGCACCGAGACGTGCCTTAGACTTCGCGTGACGTGCCTTAGGAGCCATACGCACCCACTCGAGCTCACGCTCCAGAGCCTTGCGGCGCTTGCTCTCCTGCTTCTCCTCCTGCGCAAGACGAGTGCTCTTCTGATCAAGCCAAGAAGAATAGTTGCCCTTCCAAGGAATACCCTCACCTCTGTCAAGCTCGAGAATCCAGCCTGCAACATTGTCCAGGAAGTAACGGTCGTGGGTAACCGCAATGACAGTACCCTTGTACTGCTGGAGGTGAGCCTCGAGCCACTGGATACTCTCAGTATCGAGGTGGTTGGTAGGCTCGTCAAGAAGGAGTACATCAGGCTGGCGGAGGAGCAGACGGCAGAGAGCCACACGACGGCGCTCACCACCACTGAGTGTAGATACCTTAGCATCTGAAGGAGGACACTGGAGTGCATCCATAGCTCTCTCGAGCTTTGAATCGATTTCCCATCCGCCGCAGTGCTCGATCTTCTCGGTAAGTTCTCCCTGACGTTCGATAAGAGCAGCCATCTCCTCATCAGACATAGGCTCGCAGAACTTCATATTTACTTCCTCATACTCCTTGAGGATGTCCATAACTTCCTGCACGCCCTCCTGCACGACCTCGATAACGGTCTTGTCAGGATCCATCTGAGGCTCCTGCTCGAGATATCCGACTGAATATCCTGGAGCCCATACCACTTCTCCCTGGTAACCCTTCTCGATACCTGCGATGATCTTCATCAAGGTAGACTTACCGGAACCGTTAAGTCCGACAATACCGATCTTGGCACCATAGAAAAATGAAAGGTAGATATCCTTGAGGATAACCCTGTTGTTGTGAGGCAGGATCTTGCCCACCCCGTTCATAGAAAAAATGATTTTCTCGTCTGCCATATATGCTATTTTTGATTATTTGTTCAATCCGCCGCAAAGATAGTCTTTTTCCTTGATAATCTTATCTTTTCCGAACGGCACCAGTCACTGGGATTTTCACCCATAAACAGACGGAAGGCCATATTGTAAGACACTATGGAATTGAAGCCGCACACGGACCAGAGTTCGGACACTTTCATATCTGTATTCTGCCTGAAACAGTCTACCGAATACATCACTCTGTAATAGTTCACAAACTGGCAGAAGTTCCTTCCGGTATAATGGCTTATGGCTCTTGAGATGTACAGTTTATTGGAAAACACCTTCTCCACTACATCATTTATAGTAAGGTCTCCGCGGAGAAACGGCTTCTCCGCTTCGAAATACTCCACAAGCCTGTCATACAGATCTTTATAGACAGCCTTCTCTCTATTGGAGGCAGCCGAGGATTCCGCTGTGGATATCTTCATAGACTCAACTATAAGACGTTCTTTCTCACGGCAGATTACGAACAGGGAATCATACGAAATGCGGAATGCCAATGCTCCTCCAAGGCCCACAAGCAGCATATTCAACAAAAGCAGGAGCCAAGGCGATCCAGACCAATCCACATAGATCAACGAGGCCGCCGCCATTGCATAGAACAGGAAGAAGGCAAGATACACAAGATCCACCGCAAGACACACATAAGACCAGACATTGCCCGACTGGATCAGCAGGCGCACATTACACACTCTGACCCACAGACAGTATGCATAGACAGCCAGATGTCCTGCTGCAACCAGACACAACAGAACCAAAGGCAGACACAACGGCGGATGCGGAAACACGCCGAATACACACAGGGCATAATATGCAGCAAGCACAGCCTGAACGATCAATACCGAATACACTATGCGGATCCATCTGCAATGTTCATTCAGCGACAAAGCCATTACCGACAAGGCAGTAACGGCAAGACAGACATCCACACTGGCCCTCTCCACAAATCCGGTTCCCGCCGAGGCATCACATAGCACAAGCGTAGCATTGACTCCAAGCAGGACAGGTATCATCTTCTGACGCCTGTCCGCAAGCGACTTGAACCGCACATTCCTCACAATCTGCAGCACTGCCAGACACACAGACAAGACGACAACCGCAGTTGCCAAAATCATTTCCATATAGTCAGTTCTTTGTAGTTAATCACACGAAGATAAAGAATATCCCCCTCTCAGAGCATTCCGAGAGGGGGACATTCGTCACATTTTTCTTTTTCTTTAAATTATTTCTTTTTTTTTAAAGAACTAGTTCTTCGATTTCACCTTGATAGTATCGAATCCCTGGCCATACACTCCCATTACAGAAGATACAGAGAGGAATGCGTCAGGATCAATGGACTTGACATAGCGGAGAAGGAGATTCAGGTCAGCCTTTCTGGTAACCACCATAATGACCTGCTTGTCTTCCTTAGAATACCATCCCTTTGCTGGAAGCACTGTCACTCCCCTCTTCATATCGAATGCGATTGCATCAGCCATCTCGTTGACCTTCTTTGTGAAGATGAATGCCTGTACAGACTGCTTCGAACCTGAAATGTAGAGGTCGATCGCATAACCGCAGACAGTCACCTGCATAAGACCATACACCACGATGGCGATCTTTTCCGGATATCCGAGGAGTACGCCTTCTCTATCGTATGAAGGAAGGAGAAGAGACGAAAGGATGATGATGATATCGATGATAAGGATCACTCTTCCTGGAGATGCGTGCTTGAACTTGCACCAGATCAAAGCAATGATATCCGTACCGCCTGTACTTCCTCCCTGTGACATAGAAAGTCCGATACCGACTCCGGCCATAATACCTCCGAGCACGGTGCAGACGATCTTGCTGTCCTGCGAGAAATTGTCCACAAAGTCAACAGGGATGAACTCCTGAGTGACTCCGAGCATAATGGATGTCATAATGATCGCGTAGATTGTCTTGGCTCCGAAACCGGTTCCAAGGATCTTGGTACCGATGAGCAGAAGGACGATGTTCAGCACAAAATATGTGACTGAAATCGGAATCAATCCGCTTGTGGCATACTGCAGGATTGCAGAGAAACCGGTGACACCGCCACCGATCATACCGTTAGGAGTAAGGAACATTGCCCAACCCAATGCATAAAGCGTAAGACCGAGAGTAATCAGGAGATACTCTTTGATCAGGGTGGCAACTGATGACTTCTGAAGCTTGTTACCCATTATTTAGCCTCCTCTATCTTATTTGTTTTCTTCAAATTTATACCTGTCTTGACTTCTTCGAAGCCTTCACCGAATACGCTCATCGCTGTAGATACCGAAACAAAGGCCTTCGGATCCATAGCCTTGATCTCGCGGATCACCTCATTCATCTGATACTTTCTCGAAACGATGAGGAGGACCTTGCTCTCCTTCTGCGAGTACCAGCCGACGGACTGCAGGGCAGTCACGCCTCTATGCACATCGTTGATGATATGGTCCGCAATCTCTTTGTATTTGGATGAGAACACAAGGATCTGAACAGACGACTTGTTTCCCAAGAGCACGAAATCGATACCGAATGAGAAGCCAAGCATAATGATGTACGCATATACGACATCAATGAGTCCCTTGTCCGGAAGGAGGAACAGCGACGCGATGATGAATATATCAGTATAAAGATATACTCTTCCCGGCGACACCGGCCAGTATTTGTTGATGATCATAGCGATGATGTCCGTTCCGCCGGAACTTCCTCCACGCAGAAGGACGATACCGAGGCCGACAGCCTCCATTGCCGCTCCGATAAGGGCTGCAAGGAGCTTCTCATCATTCTCTACGAAACCATAATATTTCAGCACCTCAAACTCCGGAAGGACATTGAAGAGCACAGAAGTAAGAATGATCACATAGATGGTCTTGATTCCGAATGCCCTACCCAAGGACAGGAATCCGATGACAAGAAGACCGATGTTCATTATCCAGTAAGGGATACCCATCGGTATTGCACCGTTGGTCGCATACTCGATAATGGTACAGAGACCTGTCAAGCCTCCACTGGCCAGACCTGTAGGAATGATGATAGAGGTCCACGCCATACAGAATATGACGGAACCTATAGTCATCAGGAAATAGTCCCACAGATGGTTCAGGACCTTGTTATTTTTCATAGGTTGATGCAGTATTTATTTCACTACAATGTTCACGATCTTGCCAGGAACGACGATCACCTTCACGATGTTGCCCTCGCCGACATACTTGGCAGTCTGATCGAGGCTGCGTACGTGTGCGTCGACATCCTCGCGTGACATATCGACAGGAAGTTCAACTGTAAATCTTGTCTTACCGTTGAATGACACTGCATAAGTGCAGTTGTTCTCTACTGTATAAGCCTCTACATACTCAGGGAAAGCCGCATAAGTGATGCTTTCGTTATGTCCGAGAGTCTGCCAGAGCTCCTCAGCAACGTGAGGTGCAAACGGCGAGAGCAATACGAGGAGCTGCTCGAGGATCTCGCGCTTGCTGCACTTGAGGTCTGTCAACTCGTTGACTGCGATCATAAACGCGCTGACTGCAGTATTGAATGAGAACGCCTCGATGTCTGTGCGAACCTTGCCGATGAGCTTGTGGAGAGCCTTGAGCTCTTCCGGTGTAGCCTTCTCGTCAGTAACGATGAGACCGTCACGGTCGTAGAACATTCTCCATACCTTCTTGAGGAAGCGGTTCACACCGTCGATACCCTTGGTATCCCAAGGCTTAGACTGCTCGAGAGGTCCGAGGAACATCTCGTAAAGACGGAGTGTATCAGCGCCGTAAGTGTCGCAGATGAGGTCCGGATTCACTACGTTGAACATAGACTTAGACATCTTCTCGACTGCCCAGCCGCAGATGTACTCGCCATCCTCGAGGATGAACTCTGCGTTTGCATAGTCAGGCATCCAAGCCTTGAAAGCCTCAAGGTCGAGACGGTCGTTGCGCACGATGTTCACATCAACGTGGATCTCAGTAGTCTCATACTGATCCTTGAGACCGAGAGACACGAATGTATTTGTACCGATGATACGATATACGAAGTTTGAACGTCCCTGGATCATACCCTGATTGATGAGCTTCTTGAACGGCTCGTTCTTGCATACATAACCGAGGTCATAGAGGAACTTGTTCCAGAAACGTGAGTAGATGAGGTGACCTGTAGCGTGCTCTGTACCACCGATATAGAGGTCAACATCCTGCCAGTATCCGTTTGCATCAGCACCTACGAGAGCCTCGCTGTTGTGAGGATCCATATAACGGAGATAGTATGCGCTGCTGCCTGCGAAACCTGGCATAGTGCTCATCTCGATCTGATATCCGTCGAATGTCCAGTCCTTTGCACGTCCGAGAGGCGGCTCGCCTGTCTCTGTAGGGAGGAACTTGTCCACCTCAGGAAGCTGGAGCGGAAGGTCAGCGAGAGTCATAGGAGTTGCGACACCGTCCTTGAAGTACATCGGGAACGGCTCGCCCCAATATCTCTGACGTGAGAAGATGGCGTCACGGAGACGGTAGTTCACCTTTCTGTGACCGATGCCCTGCTTCTCGACATACTCGATCGCTGCAGGAATAGCCTCCTTCACTGTCATTCCGTTGAGGAAGCCTGAGTTGCACATAATTCCCTCCTTTGCGTCGAAGCTTGACTCGCTCACGTCGCAGCCCTCGATGAGAGGAATGATAGGGAGGTCAAATGTCTTTGCGAACGCATAGTCACGGCTGTCGTGGGCAGGAACCGCCATAATGGCACCTGTACCGTAACCTGCGAGCACATATTCACCGATCCATACAGGAACCTTGCTTCCTGTAAGAGGGTTTGTAGCGTAAGAACCTGAGAATACGCCTGTCACCTTGCGGGCTTCCATCATTCTCTCACGCTCTGTCTTCTTCTTTGCCATAGCGAGGTACTCCTCCACTGCCTCCTTCTGCTCGGCAGTAGTGAGCTTCTCCACCCACTCGCTCTCTGGAGCGAGAACCATAAATGTAACTCCGAATACAGTGTCTGCACGGGTAGTGAAGATAGTCATATCGTACTCCTCAGTACCGTTCGACACCTTGAAGTTCATCTCTGCACCCTGGCTCTTTCCGATCCAGTTGCGCTGCATATCCTTGAGCGAATCAGTCCAGTCGAGAGTCTCGAGGTCCTCGAGGAGACGTCCTGCGTATGCAGATACGCGAAGCTGCCACTGAGTCATCTTCTTCTGCTCGACAGGATGACCTCCACGTACAGAGTATCCTTCCTTCACCTCGTCGTTCGCGAGAACTGTACCGAGGGCAGGACACCAGTTCACTGCTGTCTCACCCTGATATGCGATTCTGTACTGCATAAGGACTGCAGCCTTCTCCTTCTCAGAGAAAGAAGCCCACTCCTCTGCTGTGAACGGATTCACATCGCCGCACGCTGCGTCTACAGCTGCGCTTCCGCCTTCCGCGAAAGCAGCCTCGAGCTCAGCGATAGGGCGTGCCTTCTGCTGTACATTGTCATACCAGCTGTCGAACATCTTCAGGAATGCCCACTGAGTCCACTTGTAATACTCCGGATCACAAGTGCGTACCTCACGCGACCAATCGTACGAGAAGCCGATTCTGTCCATCTGCTCACGGTAACGTGCGATGTTCTTCTCTGTAGTCACTGCAGGATGCTGACCTGTCTGGATCGCATACTGCTCTGCAGGAAGACCGAATGCATCGTAACCCATCGGATGAAGCACATTGAAGCCGCAAAGTCTCTTGTAGCGGCTGTAGATGTCACTTGCGATGTATCCGAGAGGGTGTCCTACGTGAAGACCGGCTCCTGATGGATATGGGAACATATCCAGAACATAATATTTAGGCTTCGAGCTGTCGATCTCTGCCTTGAATGTATGGTTGGCAGCCCAATATGACTGCCATTTCCTTTCGATTTCCTTAAAATTATATTCCATAGGTAAATATTGAACTTACAAAATTAACATTATTTCCGAATTCCGACTCTTGCACGTCCATCTTTCTTTTCAAGACGGAATTCGACAGGTATCGTCATCGATGCTCTCACCTTCTCGCCCTTCAGTTTTCCAGGCTTCCATTTCGGTGATGCGCTCACCACCTTCAACGCCTCCTCGTCAAGCTCCGGCGACACGCTTCTTACAACCTTCGCGTCCGAAACCTTGCCGTCCTTGTTGATGATGAACTCCACCATCACTCGTCCCTGGATGCCGTTCTTCACAGCCTCTGCCGGATACTTAAGATACTGATACACCCACTTTTCCAGGAACTGGCTCGGGTCCGCACTATTGAGGAACATAGGCCTCTGGTCACAGTCCGAATACGGCACGACATCATTTTTCGGCGCCGACTTCACAGGGACGTCACCTGGCCTGAAAAGCATCTGCCCCCCATAGTTCGCAAGGGCAAGAGTGAAATTGTAGATATACTCGAGTTCCTTCTCCATAAGAGCATAGTCTATGATCGACTGCGTGTCACGCTCAGTATTATGCTCCGAATACCTTCCGGTAGTAAACATTACCGAAGGTATCTCCATCGCATAGAACGCTCTATGGTCGGAAGGATAGGCTTCTGATGCCACTATCTGAGGCAGGATAGGCTGAAGTTCTCCGGTAAGAGTGCGGAGAAGCGTATTCATATCCGAGTTTGAAGATGTGTATGCATAGAATCCGTTGTATCCCGTTCCAAGCATATCCAGATTGATCATCGCGTCTATGTTGGCCACATCCTTGAACGAACGGTTGAGAAAATACCACGAACCTGCGAACGTCTCACCGGACGCACCGAAGGCCACGAACAGCACCGAGCGTCTGAAAAGAATCGAGTTGGTCTGCACCATACGAGCAAGTTCAAGCATCATAGCAAGCCCTGATGCATTGCCGTTGGCACCATAGAAGATCTTGTTCCTCGACTCACCGTCCACAGTCATCATCATAGAGCCAATGTTGTCCAGACGCGCTCCGACAACGATATATCTGTCGCGAAGAGTCTTGTCATAACCTTGGACAAAGCCGACGACATTGCGGGAAGTCAAGGTGCCTCCGTCTTCAGTGCGGAGACCGAACTCATCGCCTCCTTTCGGAGAGATCACGTCGACTCCGTACTTCTTCAGATACTCCTCGACATACTCCGCCGCCATCTTCTCTCCTTCCGATCCAGCCTTTCGGCCCTCCATCATCGCAGACGACAGATCACGGACGTGAGACTTCATCGACGAAACGGTCTCTCCGTCATAGAGGTCCTCATAAACAGAGCCACTCCTGAACTGGGCGGAAGCCGACAGCGTCAGGAGAGCACAAAGACAAAGCGTAATTACTTTAGGAAAATTCATTGCTTATTCATTCACAAGTATCCACACATCCTTAGGGCAGAACGACTCTTCACGCACCTCCTTGAGGGCCTGAACCGCATCCTGCACCTTGTTACGAGGACACACTCCTACAGCAATCATACCATTTCGGAAATTTATCAGAGCCGGAGCATACTCTCCTTCCTTGTTGATCCTCTCCACCATTCCTTCTGCATTGGAACGAGCACGGAAAGCACCTACGATAACATAATAACGGGCCTCCAGCTTTGAAGAGAACAAGCCGCCAAGTTCAGCAGGATTAAGGATGCTTCCCACCTCCTGTCTCAACGAATCGTATGCCGCCAAGGAATCCTGAAGCTCCTTCTGAACCTGCTTGATGGAATCAAGTCGAGCCTGCTCTGCAGCCACCTCGGCCTCCTTCTGGATCCTGAGGATTTCCAACCTTGCCACCTCTATATCTTCACTTGTCGGACGACCTGCCAATCTTCTCATAAAATCACAGCTTGTAACCGTCATAAGCACGGCCAGAGCCAACAGAATATAAGATTTCTTCATACCATTCAATAGTTTGCGTATTCGTGCAAATTTAGTCAATTAATGCGCTGAGACAAAATAAAAATGATATATTTGTAACCTAAACCACATTAAAAATTGCATACTGCCGAAAGATACATCCTAAGATTTCTCCTCTGCTCTGTCCTGCCCCTGCTTTTCAGCAGTTTACGGGCAGACGCGCAGTCATCCGAATACGGTTACGGATGGGACAGGATGTGGGGCAGCGCAGCTCCGCTTTTCGTTCAGGACACTCTTGAAATTTGCATTGTGGGCGACATAATGATGCACACGGCGCAGATCGAAAAGGCACGGCAGAAGGACGGCAGTTTCGACTTTTCAGCGTATTTCCAGCACATCGAAGACAGGATAGAAAAAGCCGATCTGGCGATAGCGAATATGGAGTGCACACTTGGCGGAGAACCTTATTCCGGCTACCCCTGCTTTTCAGCCCCTGACGCCTTGGCAGACTACTGTGCGGACTGCGGTTTCGACGTGTTCCTATGTGCGAACAACCACATATTCGACACTGGGGCCAAGGGAGCGGAAAGGACGCTTGAGCGCTACCGCGAGCTTGAGATTTCAAAAGGCATACAGTTTACAGGCCTTGCGGGAAACGAAGAGGAATACAGCAGGAATTTCCCGCTGACGATACGCCGGAAAGGCATATCACTGGCACTTGTGAACTTCACATACGGAACCAATCAAGGCATCGGATCAAAGTGGCCGAAAGTCAATTACGCAGCAGACAGAAAAGCGCTTTCGGAAGCCTTTTCGAAGGCTATGGATGCGGACTGTGATTATGTCATAGCACTCCCTCATTGGGGTAGCGAATACGAACTGCAACATTCTGATAATCAAGAGAAGACAGCCAGATGGCTGATCGCGGAAGGAGCCGACCTCATTGTTGGGGCACACCCTCACGTAGTCCAGGATTGTCAGACAATCGAGGGGACCCCGGTTGCCTACTCGCTGGGCAATGCGGTGTCAAATATGAGCGCTGCAAACACCCAGGTAGAGCTGATGGCAACTGTGAGAATCGTAAGGCACGGCAACGGAGACCTTGAGATGCTTCCGTTGGAATTCACCTATCTCTGGTGTTCGCGACCTGGCGGATATTGCAGTTCTTACACAGTCCTTCCCATAAAGGAATTCATCGCACGACGTTCCGAATGGCAAGGATATTGGGACTACGATAAGATGGTGTCATCTTATCGACGAGTTATGGAAGAGACCGGAATCAAAGACGGTCCGACCAATGAAAACGAATAATTGATAACAATATAAATGAGCAGAAACACCATCAGACTAGAAGCCATCGATCCTCTTGAGATCTATGGAGCGGCAAACAAGAACCTCGAGGCTCTCTGTAGCTATTTCCCTGAACTTAAGGTAATTGCAAGAGGCAACGAGATCATCCTGGAAGGAAGCGATGAAGACATCGAGAACTTCACTGTAAAACTTAAGATGCTGATCGAAAGACGCCACCACAAGATGAACGTAACTCCTTACGATGTGGAAGACCTCTTCGACGGAGAAGCGACTCCGGACAGATACAAGCTATGCGGCAACTCTGTCATCGTGCACGGCAATGACGGAAAGCCTATCAAGGCCAGAAACAGGACCCAGGAGGAGATGGTGAAGGCCTACTTCGACAACGACCTCATCTTTGCAGTCGGCCCCGCAGGTACAGGAAAGACATACATCGCCATCGCACTGGCAGTCAGGGCGTTGAAGAACAGGGAAATCAAAAGGATCATACTCACCCGTCCGGCCGTCGAAGCCGGAGAGCGTCTCGGCTTCCTGCCTGGAGACCTCAAGGACAAGCTCGACCCATATCTCCAGCCATTATATGACGCATTGGGCGATATGATTCCAGCGAAGAGGCTTCAGGAGTTTATGACCGAGGGAACAATCCAGATCGCTCCCCTCGCCTATATGCGAGGACGCACCCTCGACAGAGCCTGTGTCATCCTCGATGAGGCACAGAACACAAATCTTGGACAATTGAAAATGTTCCTTACACGTATGGGATGCGACGCCAAGTTCATCGTAACAGGAGACGCCAGTCAGATCGACCTTCCTAACAAGAGGGATTCAGGCCTCCTCAAGGGCATAGAGCTCACGAAGAACATCAAGGGCATACAGACTATCACCTTCCGCAACGAAGATATCGTCCGTCACCCTCTCGTCACCAAGATCGTCAAGGCTTTTGAAAAAGCAGAATAAAAAAATGGCAGCTCGATTTGGAGGGCACTGAAAAAGTCCTCATAGAGGTCTGACAAAATTATCGAGGAAATGTTCATTCATTTGGATATTCCCTCGATTTTATGTAACTTAACCTTTGTAAATCAAAGAGTTATGTTACCAAGTCAAGGCACAATACAGTT
>JAFYWC010000155.1 GCA_017546585.1 Bacteroidales bacterium | reverse complement strand
GACGATTTTAGCAAGTATGCAAATAATCTTTCACGAGGAAGTGATAACAAGGGTGATGTGAATATTTTTACACGACTTTCAGAGGCTTTCGATGAGTACGAAGATGAGAAGGAAAAGAGGAAGGCAAGTATGAGATAATGATTCAGGGCGAGATGATTCTCGCCCTGTTTCGTTGTTCTTAGTAAATCTTGGCATATTTGCCGTGAGCAGGATTCTCAAGTTTTCCATCATCACACCATTTGCGGATGACTCTGTCCATGGACTTTGGATTTAGTCCCATTTGAGTGGCGAGTTCTGCGTAAGTTTTCCTGTCGAACTCATCCGGCAGTGCTTCAAAATACTTCGTGTGTGCAGACTGACGCTGCGCGGCTGAGGCTGTCCTTGGAGCTGCTGTCGTATTCGATAATGTATGGAACACTCTGGCGTCGTGTTGGATTAAAACGTCTGCAACAATCTTGGCTGTTCTGTAGTCTTCATCCAGGCAGCGGAGAGTATCCTCAAAGTTGCCGTCTTCCATAATCCTTAGTGCTGAGAGACACATTGCGATGCGGAACATTATGACTCCAAGACGACGCACAGTTGCAACGAATTCTTCTCCGCACGTCTCTACATAAGTTTGTTGCCATTCGTCGAATGTGGCGTTGAAATCAGCCTCCTGTTCTGCTGTGAAGTAGAAGGTGATGTCTGTGGATGCCTTCAGGATATTATAGAAGTCCTGATACTCCTTGCCTAAGTTCTGGAAGTAATCCTCAAGTGTTTCGTTCCCGGAGTTGGCAAAAACGTTGTTCCATACAAGTTTAGTATCAAGGTAGTAGAAGGCGAATCTTGAGAACAAACCATTCTCTGCGTCACTTATAAGGTTCAGGATCTGTCTTGGCGTACCGGTTAGTAGGGTAGAGAGCTTAGGCTGCTTGATGTTTACGTACTCACGATCCTTTCTTCTGATATATGAGATTGTTTCGTGGTGGAACGCCTTTCTGAAGCCGTCTGAGTAGTTGCCGTAGTCTGACCCAAATGTGTTTGCGAGGGTGTCTCCTTCGGTCTCGAACATTAGACCTTCTCCACCGTTGTCATTGAGAACCTGGTACACTGCGGTTGCAGAAGAGTTGGCAGGGATAAAGAGCATTCGCATTGGCGGTTCTTCTGGCTTTTCCATGTCTACCTTCTTCTTTCCTGCAGCGTTGTACTCGGCCAGCTTGTGTTTGTATTCCATTACTTCTGCCTCGTTGATTTCGCGTAGGCGGTCGTGGATTGGTTCTACAAGGTGACGGCATAGGTTGAGTCTACCTTTTCCCGATGATGCTCGTGCTGTAACGAAAAGGAATAGGTTAGGATAGACAGTTCTGCGGTCATATACACCCCTGACATGAGGCATACATGCTGAGAGTACGGTGAGCGTACCAAGCAAGAGGATATCTGAATCTGCCTCAGAGTTACTTATGCTAACTATCTTCTTCAGGAAGTCTGGTAATGAATCCGCCACTTCCTGAGAAAAGGTCGGTAATTCGATTATCTCTTCCATTTCCGCAGTTTCCGCAATTTCTGCAATTTCCGCAGTAAGTGATTCTGCGGATTTGCTCTTTATATCCGCATTTCTATAGGGTGCGGATTTTGCGGATTCTGCGGATATTGCGGATTTGGAGCCAGTTGAGATGGAG
>JAFYWC010000154.1 GCA_017546585.1 Bacteroidales bacterium | reverse complement strand
GTTCCAATCACAAGGAATGAGATTGAAAGAAAGAGTGAAATGTAGAAATACTTCATCTTAAATCTGATTTAAAGGTTTATACTATTGGTAAATATCGTCTGACGACGAACTTTATACATATGCCGATAATGGCTATTATTCCGGACCACATCAATGTCTTCTGCCACCAGTGGAGGATGTTGACTTCCTTCTCGATTATGGTCTCTATTTCGCGTGTTTCTACTGATTCCTTGAAGCGGTCTTTGTAGGTGAGGTAGATTCCCATTGAGTCGACTGTGGCTTTTACTGTTATGACTGTGGGCTTGTAGGGTAGAGGGTCTGCTTCCATCTTGATTGTCTGCTGCAAACGGGCGGATTCTTTGAGTGCATTTATTTCTTGAAGACGTGCCCTTCCTGTGGAATCACATTGAACGAGGGCCTGCAAGATGCTTGAATCCGGCTGCACCATTATCACTGTGTCACGAAGAACTTCTGTGACTGTTTCTTTTTTCTCAGTTACCTCTGATGTGTGAGGATAAAGTTTATGGCAGCAACTCTGCATTGAGAGTATTGCTGCCATTGTGATTAGTATTCTTCTCATGTCGGGTCTATTTCTGTAGTTTCTCCTTTAGCTGTCTGATTTCATCCTTGAGCTGTGCGTTTTCTGTGCATAGACGGTCCACTGAGGCTTTGAGTTCTTCATTCTCTTTGCGGACTGCCACGATCTCAGTATTTACAGCTGTGATGTCTTCCAGCAGTTTCTTATTCTCTGATGATAGCAGAGCAATGGAGGCTTGTAGGTCCTGAAGGAAGTCGTTTCTTCGCTTTCTGGAACCGGCAAACCATCCTACTGCAGCTGTGACCATCGGTATAATGTATGTGCCGATGAAGTCGAGTGTGTTGGTGTTTTCCATAATGCTAGTCATTTGAGAAGTACAGCTTCATCTCAGCCAGTCTTCTTCGCTGGAGTCCGGGAAGGACTCGTCCTTTGGAATATACCCAGCGGAGGAACTCATCCATTATGGAGTTGTCCCACGGATTGACCTTGATTTTGCACAGGAGAGTTGAACGCTTGAAGTTGCCTACTCCTACATTGAACGTGAACGATACCAGAGCATCGAACATGTTTTGAGTAAGATCCAGGTTCTGGTCATTGACGGTCTTCTCAAAGACTGCAATGTCTGACAGGAGGAACTCTTCAGCCTGAGCCTCTGTGATGACCATACCGGATTTGACACCGGATGTGTGGCCGTATCCAATGGTCCATACTCCACCAGGGCAGAGGTATGCCTTGAGGCAGAGTCCTTCAAACTGCTTTATCAGTTCCAGTGCTTTAGATGATGCTTTCATAAGTGTTGCTGTACATTAGTTTCACAAAACCCCGCCAGCCTTGTGGCGGACGGGGTGATGAGGATGGAGGACTTTCAGGATTACTCTGCGTAAGTTGCCTGAACGAGCATCTCACCAGACTTCTCTCCAGTGGCAGCGTTTACGAAGAAATACTTCATGAACACCTTAGGAGCAGCTGCGTTTGGAACACCGTGAGCAGCCTCATAGTCTGCCTTGATGTCGATTACAGCGTCTACGATCTCACGAGGAGCGCCGATCTGGACAGCCTTGCTGTATGCCTTGGTCACACCATTGCTCTGCGGAGCTGATGCCATGATGACAAGCTTGAGATTCTCAGCCCCATCAGGCATTTCGGTGAGCTGGAATGTGAATGCATCAGCTGAGTAGTCAACTTCTGCTTCACCCGGAGCATCCACGCCCATAAGGGTAGGAGGAGTTGATAGGGCAGCTCCGCCACATTTGACGATCCAGAAGTTCAGGCGAGAGTAAAGGTTCGCACCTGAGATCTTCGATGAGGTACCGAGAACGCTCTTACCTTTCTGCGTGTTGGCAAGCTGGTTCCACGCAAGGATCTGAGCATTGGTGAGAGACTTCCAGCTCTGTGAGAGCTGCTTGAAGATAGACTTGACTGCAGACTGTGCAGATGTCTTGAATCCACCGCCGTAACCGCGGTTTCTGATGTACTTGCGACCACGCACCTTGGCTGCGGTCACTCCTTTTGCGGAGCCTGACATCTCCTC
>JAFYWC010000005.1 GCA_017546585.1 Bacteroidales bacterium | reverse complement strand
GTATGGTACCACAGCTCAGAAAGTGATTTGTATCACGCTGTATTGCCAGGCGACGCACACACAGGCGCAGGCTGCATCTTCTCAGAATCATACTGCAACGCATTAGGCGCTCTCTTCCCAGACGACTATGTAGTATCACCAGCTAAGGTTGCTATCGGCGCAACATCAGTATTGAAGTTCTACGCATGTACAAAAGACGACGGCTATCCATCAGAACACTTTGGCGTAGCAGTCTCAACAGCTGGCAACACATCAGCATCAGACTTCACAACAATCGCCGAATGGACAATGACAGGCAAGGGTGAAGCAAAGACAACACGCGGCAGAGGCGAACAAGGTACATGGTATCAATATTCAGTTGACTTGAGCGAATACGCAGGCCAAGAAATCTGGGTTGCTCTCCGTCACTTCAACACAACAGACATGTTCATCTTGATGGTTGACGATATGGAATTAGTAAACGAAGGCAAAGCTGACAGAGCATTGGTTAACTACCAAATTATGTTAGACGGCGTCTTAGAAGCTGAATTGACAGTTCCTTACTATCAACACGAAAACTTAGTTGATAGCGTTGAATACACAACAACAGTTGTTGCTACATATTCAATGGGCGAATCAGAAGAAATGTCATACACATGGACAAAAGCTCCTAACGCAATCTTTGCAGGTGTTAAGAACTTAGTAGCTTCATTAGAAGGTGAAGAAATCGAATTGTCATGGACATTACCAGCAGTTGAAGAAGATGACGACGATGATAACCAAGGCGGTGACGCTGACTTATCATTCAGCTTCGACCAAGACTTAGAAGGCTGGACAAATATCGACGCTGACGGTGATGGTCACGTATGGTACCACAGCTCAGAAAGTGAATTATATCACGCTGTATTGCCAGGCGACGCTCACACAGGTGCAGGTTACGCTGGTTCAGAATCATATTGCAACTACTATGGTCCTCTCTACCCAGATAACTACTTCGTTACTCCAGCTAAATATGCTGTAGAAAACGGCGCTAAGATCTCATTCTACGCATGTACAAAAGACGACGGCTATCCAGCAGAACACTTCGGCGTAGCAGTTTCAACAACTGGCAACACATCAGCAGCTGACTTCACAACAATCGTAGAATGGACTATGACTGGCAAGTCAAGCAAGGCTAACCCAGTACGTGGCAGAGGCGAACAAGGCAACTGGTATCAATACACAGCTGACTTAAGCGCTTACGCTGGTCAAGAAATCTACATTGCTCTCCGTCACTTCAACTGCACAGACATGTTCATCTTGATGGTTGACGATGTTGAAATCTCATTAGGTTCAAAATCAAGAGACAGCAAAGAAGGCACATGGGCATACTATGACGATGGTAACTACAACGACGGTATCGGCGGTCCAGCATCATTCAGCTGGGGTATCAAACTCCGTGGTTCAGACATCGCATCACTCGGCGCATTGACAAAGGTAGCTATCTACGACAGATTGACAACAGCTGGCACATTCGACATCTGCTTAGGC
>JAFYWC010000153.1 GCA_017546585.1 Bacteroidales bacterium | reverse complement strand
GGTCGTCATACTCCATTCCACAACCACTACCGTCCACAGTTCTTCATCCGTACTCTCGATATCACAGGTGAGATCGAACTCCCTGCAGGTGTAGAGATGGTAATGCCTGGTGATAACGTTGCTATTACAGTTAACCTTATCTACCCAGTAGCTATCAACGAGGGTCTCCAGTTCGCAATCCGCGAGGGTGGTAGAACAGTAGGTGCTGGTCAGGTAACTAAGCTTATCGACTAATTAGTCTACAATATCAGGTGGATGACCTGAAAATGATCATCCACCTATTTTTAGGGGAATAGTATAAGGGTAGTACAGCGGTCTCCAAAACCGTTAGTCTGGGTTCGAATCCTGGTTCCCCTGCTATTATAAATATCAAAGGTTACGATTTGGTAATGTTTAACAGACAATGCAACAAGCTTCCAACCTGCATTGTCCATTAAATGTAAAGATGAGAAGATTTATCAACTATCTTAAAGAGTCTTATGCTGAGTTGACTAAGAAGGTATCTTGGCCTGCTTGGGACAAATTGACTAATTCCGCTGTCGTTGTGATGGTGGCTTCTGTCATTCTTGCCCTTCTTGTACTCGCAATTGACTTCTGCATCCAGCATCTGATGACAGCTATTTATACACTGTAATAATACCTGAATTTTATGAGCGAGAGCAATAAAAAGTGGTATGTGCTGAGAGCAGCAGGCGGTAAAGAAAAGAAAGCCAAAGAGTATCTCGAAAAAGAGATTGAAAGGTGTGGCCTTCAGGATCTGGTTTCACAGGTTCTTGTTCCAACAGAAAAAGTCTATAGAATCCGAGATGGAAAGCGTATCTGTACAGAGCGTCTTTTCTATCCTGGCTATGTGCTTATCGAGGCGGAGCTTACCGGTGAACTTCAGTACATCATCCGAAACGAAGTACCTCATATGTCAGGCTTCCTCACAGAGAAGCGCGACGTGAAGAGAGGCGACGGAAAGGCACAGGAGGAGAAACTTCCTATCCCGCTCAGGGATGACGAAGTAAAGCGTATCCTCGGTGAGCAGGATGAAATGGCTGTGACTGAAGCAGAAACAGTTGTGGATTACGCAGCTGGTGATGCAGTCAAGATCACTGACGGTCCTTTCACTGGTTTCGACGGTACTGTAGAGGAGATTGTCGAGGACAGAAGCAAGCTTAAGGTAATGGTTATGATCTTCGGCAGAAAGACAATTTTGGAACTCAACTTTACACAAGTAACTAAAGAATAACATCAAATTATGGCAAAAGAAGTAGCTGGATTCATTAAACTCCAGATTAAAGGTGGCGCAGCAAATCCATCACCTCCAGTAGGTCCTGCCCTCGGTTCGAAGGGTTTGAACATTATGGATTTCTGCAAGCAGTTCAATGCCCGTACGCAGGAAAGCGCAGGAAAGGTATTGCCAGTAGTAATCACTGTTTACAGCGATAAGTCTTTCTCATTCGAAGTAAAGCAGCCGCCTGTAGCAGTACAGCTCAAAGAGGCTGCTAAGATTTCTACAGGTTCTGCTGAGCCAAACAGAAAGAAGGTAGGTACTGTAACTTGGGAGCAGGTTAAGGAGATCGCTCAGACTAAGATGTCTGATATGAACTGCTTCACACTTAAGTCAGCGATGACTATGGTTGCAGGTACAGCAAGAAGCATGGGTATCAAAGTAGAAGGAGAATTTCCTGAACTCTAAAATTCACAAGTAAAATGGGTAAACTTACAAAGAATCAGAAGGCTGTCATCGCTAAGTACGATGCAGCTAAGGAATATAAGCTTGCTGAGGCTTGTGAACTCGTAAAGGAGATCACTTATACAAAGTTTGATGCTTCAGTTGAGCTTCACGTGAACCTCGGCGTAGACCCACGTAAGGCAAACCAGATGGTACGTGGCGTTGTTACTCTTCCACACGGTACAGGTAAGGTAACTCGCGTTCTCGTACTTTGTACTCCTGACAAGGAGAACGAGGCAAGAGAGGCTGGTGCTGACTACGTAGGACTTGACGAGTACATCGAGAAGATCAAGGGTGGTTGGACTGACGTTGATGTCATCATCTGTACACCATCAGTAATGGCTAAGGTCGGCGTAATCGGACGTATCCTCGGACCAAGAGGTCTTATGCCAAACCCTAAGACAGGTACAGTCACTATGGAAGTAGGAAACGCTGTTAAGGAGGTTAAGGCTGGTAAGATCGACTTCAAGGTTGACAAGACTGGTATCGTTCACGCTGCTATCGGAAAGGTATCTTTCACAGGCGCTCAGATCTATGAGAATGCTAAGGAGCTCCTCTCTGCTATCATTAAGCTTAAGCCACAGACTCTCAAGGGAACTTATATGAAGGCTGTTTCAGTGTGCTCAACTATGAGCCCTGGTATCAGCGTAGATGTTAAATCAGTAGAATAGTGCTAGAAAACGTTATGAGAAAGGAAGAAAAACTCGATATTATCAACGCGATTTCAGCACAGTTGGAGGAGACTCCTAACTTCTACATCACTGACATCGCAGGACTCAACGCAGCTAAGACACACGCTCTCCGCAAGGCTTGCTTCGAGGCAGGTGTGAAGCTCGTTGTAGCAAAGAACACTCTCATCACTAAGGTTCTCGAGGCTTCTGAGAACGAGGAGATGATGAAGCTTACTGAGGTACTCGCAGGTCCAACTGCAGTAATGTTCACAGTAGCTCCGAACGCTCCAGCAAAGGTAATCAAGAAGTTCAGAGAGGGTGGAAATGAGAAGCCTGTACTTAAGGGTGCATTCGTTCAGGATTGGCCGGCATTCATCGGCGCAGACAAGCTTGATAACCTCTTCGCTATCAAGTCACGTGAGGAAATGATCGCTGACATCGTTAGCCTCCTCCAGTCACCAATCCGCAACGTTATGTCAGCTCTCGAGCACAAGGATGACGAGAAGGCTGAGGAAACAGCAGCAGAGTAATTTTTTATTAGTAACAAAACAATATTTAAATAAATACAATTATGGCAGACATTAAAGCACTCGCAGAAGAGTTGGTAAACCTTACTGTGAAAGATGTACAGGAGCTCGCAACTATCCTCAAGGAGGAGTACGGTATTGAGCCAGCAGCAGCAGCAGTTGTTGCAGTAGCAGGTCCAGCAGCAGCAGCAGAGGCTGAGCAGACTGAGTTCGACGTTATCCTCAAGTCAGCTGGCGCAGCTAAGCTTGGCGTTGTAAAGGCAGTTAAGGAGGCTACAGGTCTCGGACTCAAGGAGTCTAAGGAGATCGTTGACAAGGCTCCAGTAGCTGTTAAGGAGAAAGTTTCTAAGGCAGAGGCTGAAGCTCTTAAGGCTGCCCTCGAGGAGGCAGGTGCTGAGGTTGAGATTAAATAACTTCATCCCCTTCCCCTAAAGGGAAAAAATCTCAGGTTTAGGGCCTAAATCGGCTCTAAACCTTTTTGTCGTAATAAAGTTTTTCTCTATATTCAAAGGCAGAAAGATGTCAATAAAGACTAGAAATCCGCGAGTTTCATTCGCATCATCAAAAATTCTCCTTGAGTACCCAGACCTCCTCGAGGTGCAGTTGAAGTCATTCCAGGACTTCTTCCAGCTCGACACTACACCTGAGAACAGGCGTAATGAGGGTCTCTACCAGGTGTTCCAGGAGATATTCCCAATCGAAGACACAAGGAATAACTACAAGCTCGAGTTCATCGACTATTTCATTGATCCTCCGCAGTATTCGATTGATGAGTGTCTTGAGAGAGGACTGACATACAATGTTCCTCTGAAGGCAAAACTCCGCCTTTCGTGCAGCGACTCAGAACACGAAGACTTCGACACAACAGTTCAGGATGTATACCTCGGTAACATTCCGTATATGACTCCTGGCGGTACCTTCGTAATCAATGGTTCTGAGCGTATCATCGTATCACAGCTCCACAGATCACCAGGTGTGTTCTTCGGACAGAGCGTTCACGCAAACGGTACTAAACTTTACTCAGCACGTATCATTCCGTTCAAGGGTTCTTGGATCGAGTTCGCTACAGACATCAACAACGTGATGTACGCTTACATCGACCGTAAGAAGAAGTTGCCTGTAACAACTCTCCTCCGTGCTATCGGATTCAACGGCGACAAGGATATCATCGATATCTTCGGTCTCGCTGACGAGATTGAGGCAACTCCAGAGAATCTCAAGGCTAACGAGGGCAGAAAGCTCGCAGCCAAGGTTCTCAAGACTTGGATCGAGGACTTCGTGGATGAGGATACAGGAGAGGTTATCCCTGTAGAAAGAACAAAGGCTATCGTAGAGCGTGGTGAGATCCTCAACGAGGATACTATCGAGAAGCTCTCTGATACTGATGTCAAGACAATTCTTCTCCAGAAGGATGAGGCTAACGTAAACGAGTACGCCATCATCTACAACACTCTGCAGAAGGACCCGACAAATACCGAGATGGAAGCTGTCAACTACATCTACAAACAGCTCCGCAATTCAGAACCACCTGATGAAGCGACAGCAAGAGATGTCATCGACAAGCTCTTCTTCTCAGAAAAGAGATATGATCTCGGCGACGTAGGACGTTACAGACTCAACAAGAAGCTTAACCTTACTATCGCTGAGGACACAAGAGTTCTTACCAACACTGATATGATTGAGATCATCAAGTATCTCATTCAGCTGATCAACTCAAAGGCAGTTGTCGATGATATCGACCACTTGAGCAACAGACGTATCAGAACTGTAGGTGAGCAGCTCGCAAACCAGTTCAGCGTAGGTCTTTCACGTATGGCCCGCACTATCCGTGAGAGAATGAACGTCCGCGACAGCGAGCAGTTCGCTCCGACCGACCTGATCAACGCGAAGACTTTGTCTTCTGTGATCAACTCGTTCTTCGGAACCAGCCAGCTGTCACAGTTTATGGACCAGACCAACCCGCTGTCTGAAATGACTCACAAGCGTCGTCTCTCAGCTCTCGGTCCAGGAGGTCTCTCAAGAGACCGTGCCGGCTTCGAGGTTCGAGACGTACACTATACACACTACGGACGTCTCTGTCCAATCGAGACTCCGGAGGGACCGAACATCGGACTTATCTCGTCACTCTGCGTATATGCAAGAATCAACGACCTCGGTTTCATCGAGACTCCATACCGCAAGGTAGAGGGTGGTAAGGTTGACCTCAGCTCACAGGGCTGGACATATATGAGTGCAGAGGAGGAGGAGAGCCAGATGGTATCACTCGCCAAGGTTCAGATGGATGAGGAAGGACACATCCTCGAGGACAGAATCCAGTGCCGTTACGGTGCAGATTTCCCTGTCGTAACAAAGGAGGAAGTGAACTATATGGACGTTGCTCCTAACCAGATCGCATCGGTTGCGGCATCACTCATTCCATTCCTCGAGCACGATGACGCTCACCGTGCATTGATGGGTGCGAATATGATGCGCCAGGCAGTTCCGCTTCTCAACCCTGAGTCACCTATCGTAGGTACAGGTCTCGAGGAGAGAGTTTGTCTGGATTCAAGAACTCAGGTTAGAGCTGAGCGCAGAGGTGAGGTTGTATACGTAGACGCTAAGGAGATCCACGTTCGCTACGAGCGTACAGAGGATGAGAAGTTCGTAAGCTTCTCACCAGATATTACAGTATATCAGCTTCCTATATATAGAAGGACTAACCAGAGCACAACTATCCTCCTCAAGCCTATCGTGCGTAAGGGAGAAATCGTTGAGCCAGGTCAGATTATGACTGAGGGATATGCAACTCAGAACGGTGAGCTTGCTCTCGGACGTAACCTCAAGGTGGCATTTATGCCTTGGAAGGGTTACAACTACGAGGATGCGATCGTTATTTCTGAGCGTATGATCCGCTGGGATATCCTTACTTCAGTACACGTTGACGAGTATATCACTGAGGTGCGTGACACCAAGCGTGGTATGGAGGAGCTCACATCAGACATCCCTAACGTAAGTGAGGATGCAACAAGAGATCTCGACGAGAACGGTATCATCCGCATCGGTGCTCACATCGAGCCAGGTGATATTATGATCGGTAAGATCACTCCTAAGGGTGAGAGCGATCCTTCACCAGAGGAGAAGCTCCTTAGAGCGATCTTCGGTGACAAGGCTGGTGATGTAAAGGATGCATCACTCAAGGCTACACCTTCACTCAGCGGTACAGTGATCAACACTGCACTCTATGAGAAGGCAGCCAAGGAGACTGGCCGCAAGGGCGTTAAGAGCGACCTCAAGGCTAAGATCGAGAAGGCTGAGCAGGAGTATCAGGCTAAGGCTGAGGCTCTTAAGGCAAGATTCATCGAGAAGCTCGCAGTACTCGTACAGGGTAAGAAGAGTGCAGGTATCAGCGACCTTTATGGTGTTGAGATCATTGCAAAGGGTAAGGACATCACTGTTGCTGACCTCAATGCAATCGACTTCGACGATATCAATACAAGCAAGTGGACTACCGACAAGGCAGCCAACGAGCTTATCAGAGAACTCATCAACAACTACTGCCTCGCAAAGAAGGAAGAAGCAGCTAGAAACAAGAGAGTTCAGGACAAGATCAAGGTCGGTGACGAACTTCCAAACGGCGTAATGAAACTTGCAAAGGTTTACGTTGCCAAGAAGAGAAAGATCAGAGTCGGTGACAAGATGGCGGGTCGCCACGGTAACAAGGGTATTGTTGCCAAGGTGGTTAGAGACGAGGATATGCCATTCCTCGCAGACGGTACTCCAGTGGATATCGTACTTAACCCTCTCGGTGTGCCTTCACGTATGAACCTCGGTCAGATCTACGAGACTGTTCTCGGATGGGCAGGTGAGGAACTCGGAGTGAAGTTCAGTACTCCTATCTTCGACGGTGCAAGCCTTGCTGACATCTGCGACTATACAGATAAGGCAGGTCTTCCAAGATATGGTAAGACATATCTCCGTGACGGAGGTACAGGTGACTGGTTCGACCAGCCTGCGACTGTCGGTGTGATCTATATGATCAAGCTCGGTCATATGGTTGACGATAAGATGCACGCACGTTCTATCGGTCCTTACTCACTCATCACTCAGCAGCCTCTCGGAGGTAAGGCGCAGTTCGGAGGACAGCGTTTCGGAGAGATGGAGGTTTGGGCACTCGAGGCATTCGGTGCATCTAACATCCTTCAGGAGATCCTGACTGTGAAGTCAGACGACGTTACAGGAAGATCCAAAGCATACGAGGCAATCGTCAAGGGTGACCTTATGCCTAACCCAGGCATCCCTGAGTCCCTCAACGTATTGCTCCACGAGCTTAGAGGTCTCGGACTTAAGGTGACTTTGGATTAATAACTGACAATTGAAATTTTAGAAATATGCCGACTTTTAATAAAGAAAACAAGGTTAAAAGCAATTTCGAAAGGATCAGCATCGCTCTTGCTTCTCCAGAAGACATCAAGGAAAGGTCTTCTGGAGAGGTCTTGAAGCCTGAAACCGTCAACTACAGGACATACAAGCCTGAGAGAGACGGTCTCTTCTGCGAGAAGATCTTCGGTCCTACCAAGGACTATGAGTGCCACTGCGGTAAGTACAAGAGAATCCGTTACCGTGGTATCGTCTGCGACCGTTGCGGTGTAGAGGTAACTGAGAAGAAGGTGCGTAGGGAGAGGATGGGTCATATCGAGCTCACCGTTCCTGTAGCACACATCTGGTACTTCAAGTCAGCTCCTAACAAGATTGCAGCTCTTCTCGGTATCGCTGCCAAGAAGCTCGAGTCTGTAATCTACTACGAGAAATATGTGGTTATCAAGCCTGGTACATCAGGTCTTCAGAGACTTGACCTCCTTTCAGAGGACGAGTATCTTGATCTGTATGCACAGATGCCTGAGCAGTACAATATGCCTGCTGACGATCCTGATAAGTTCGTTGCTGGTATGGGTGCTGAGGCTATCTACGAGCTCCTCAAGGAGATCGATATCGATGCTCTTGCAAAGGAACTCCGTCAGAAGATGATCAAGGAGACTTCACAGCAGAGAAAGGCAGAGGCTCTCAAGAGACTCAGCATCGTGAAGTGGTTCCAGGATTCAAAGGGCATCAACCGTCCTGAGTGGATGATCCTCAAGGTCATTCCTGTAATCCCACCTGATCTCCGTCCTCTCGTTCCACTCGATGGTGGTCGTTTCGCGACATCAGACCTCAACGACCTCTACAGACGTGTTATCATCCGTAACAACCGTCTCAAGAGACTCATCGAGATCAAGGCTCCAGAGGTGATCCTCAGAAATGAGAAGCGTATGCTCCAGGAGGCAGTTGACTCACTCTTCGACAACTCGAAGAAGTCAAATGCAGTAAAGAGCGAGGCTAACAGAACACTCAAGTCTCTCTCTGACTCACTCAAGGGTAAGCAGGGACGTTTCCGTCAGAACCTCCTCGGTAAGCGTGTTGACTACTCTGCACGTTCGGTTATCGTCGTAGGTCCTGAGCTCAAGATGCACGAGTGCGGTCTTCCTAAGTTTATGGCTGCTGAGCTTTACAAGCCATTCATCATCAGAAAGTTGATCGAGCGTGGCATCGTGAAGACAGTGAAGTCTGCAAAGAAGATCGTTGACAGAAAGGATGCAGTGATCTGGGATATCCTCGAGAACGTGATGAAGGGTCATCCGGTTCTTCTCAACCGTGCCCCTACACTTCACCGTCTCGGTATCCAGTCATTCCAGCCTAAGATGATCGAGGGTAAGGCTATCCAGCTCCACCCGCTTGCTTGTACTGCGTTCAACGCCGACTTCGACGGTGACCAGATGGCGGTACACCTTCCACTCGGAAATGCAGCGATCCTCGAGGCTCAGCTACTTATGCTCGGATCTCACAACATCCTCAACCCTGCAAACGGTACTCCTATCACCGTGCCTTCACAGGATATGGTGCTCGGTCTTTACTACATCACCAAGGAGAGACCTAATGTTAAGGGTACAGGTATGAGCTTCTATGGTCCTGAGGAGGTTATCATCGCCCTCAATGAGAAGGCAATCGATATCCACGCAGGTATCAGCGTAAGACTCCCTAAGGATAAGCAGAACCCTGAGGCAGGCTATATGATGATGAAGACCACTCCAGGTAGAATCATCGTTAACCAGCTTGTACCACAGGAAGTTCCATATATCAATGACGTCCTCGGTAAGAAGTCATTGAGAAAGATCATCTCTAACGTGATCAAGTATACCGGAGTTGCTCGTACAGCTCAGTTCCTTGACGATATCAAGGACCTCGGTTACACAATGGCGTTCAAGGGCGGTCTTTCATTCAATCTCGGTGATGTGATCATCCCAGAGGAGAAGAAGTCTCTCATCGACAACGGTTACAACACCGTAGAGTCTATCAAGGCTAACTTCTCAATGGGTTTCATCACAAACAACGAGCGTTACAACAAGGTTATTGACCTCTGGTCTTCGATCGACAACGAGATCACCAAGATCGTCGAGAAGCAGATTTCGAGCGACCAGGACGGTTTCAACCCGGTATATATGATGCTCGACTCAGGAGCCCGTGGTTCGACAGCACAGATCAAGCAGCTTTGCGGTATGCGTGGTTTGATGGCGAAGCCTCAGAAGTCCGGTGGACAGGGTGCTGAGATTATCGAGAACCCGATCATCTCTAACCTCAAGGAGGGTATGTCAGTGCTCGAGTACTTCATCTCTACTCACGGTGCCCGTAAGGGTCTTGCCGATACAGCGCTTAAGACTGCCGATGCAGGTTACCTTACCCGTCGTCTCGTTGACGTTTCACACGACGTCATCATCAACGAGGAGGATTGCGGTACACTCCGTGGTCTTGTTGCAACTGCAATCAAGAGCAAGGATGAGGTGGTTGAGTCACTCGGCGAGCGTATCCTCGGACGTACTTCAGTACACGATATCTTCAACCCGCTTACAGGTGAGCTTATCATCCCTGCTGGTGAGGAGATTACAGAGGACATTGCAAACCTCATCGAGTCGCTTCCTATCGAGCACGTCGAGATCCGTTCGGTTCTCACTTGTGAGTCTCGCAAGGGAGTCTGCGCTAAGTGTTACGGACGTAACCTCGCGTCTGGCCGTATGGTCGAGAAGGGAGAGGTTGTCGGCGTAATCGCAGCACAGTCAATCGGTGAGCCTGGTACACAGCTTACACTCCGTACATTCCACGTCGGAGGTACAGCGTCAAGTACTGCAGCTGAGAACGCTATCACATCTAAGTACAACGGTAAACTCGAGTATGAAGAGCTCAGAACCATCGAGAGAATTACCGATGACGGTGTACAGGATGTTGTTGTCAGCCGTACTACTGAGGTCCGCATCGTAGATGAGAACACTGGTATCACATATTCACAGTATGATGTTCCTTACGGTTCTATCCTTTACAAGAAGGACGGAGAGTCAGTGAAGAAGGGCGACCTTATCTGTGAGTGGGATGCATATAACGCGATCACAATCATCGAGACTGCCGGTAAGGTACGCTTCGACAGTATGATCGACGGTGTGACATTCCGCGAGGAGATGGCCGACGAGTACTCACTCAACCGTGACAAGGTTATCATCGAGTCTCGTGACAAGTCTAAGAACCCTACTATCATCATCACTGATGAGAACGGTGAGGCTCTCAAGCATTACAACCTCCCTGTAGGTGCTCACGTAATGGTTGAAGACGGTCAGGACGCTAAGATCGGTGACATCATCATCAAGATTCCACGTGCTATCGGTAAGTCATCCGATATCACCGGAGGTCTCCCACGAGTTACAGAGCTCTTCGAGGCACGTAACCCATCTAACCCTGCAGTTGTATCAGAGATAAACGGTGAGGTAATTATGGGTAAGATCAAGAGAGGTAACCGTGAGATCATCATCAAGAACAGATCTGGTCTCGAGAAGCACTATCTTGTGCCTCTTACAAAGCAGATCCTTGTTCAGGAGAACGACTACGTGAAGGCTGGTACAAGACTCTCAGACGGAGCAGTATCTCCAACTGATATCCTCTCGATCCTCGGTCCTATCAAGGTTCAGGAGTACATCGTGAACGAGATCCAGGAGGTATACCGTCTCCAGGGTGTGAAGATCAACGACAAGCACTTCGAGATCATCGTTCGTCAGATGATGAGAAAGGTACAGATTAACGATCCAGGTGATACAGAGTTCCTTCCTGAGGAGCTTGTTGACAAGTGGATGTTTATGGACACCAACGACGCCATCTATGGCAAGTTCTATGTGATGGATGCTGGTGATTCACAGAACTATGAGGAAGGCGACATCATCTCTGCACGTGAGATGAGAAGCGAGAACTCATCACTTGAACGTCAGGGTCTTAAGATGATGGTACTCCGTGAGGCTAAGCCTGCTACTGCAAGCCAGGTTCTCCAGGGTATCACAAGAGCAGCCCTCAAGACCAACAGCTTCATCTCTGCAGCTTCATTCCAGGAGACTACCAAAGTCCTCAGTGAGGCAGCTATCAGAGGCCGTGTCGATACTCTCGAGGGTCTTAAGGAGAACGTCATCTGCGGACATCCAATCCCTGCAGGTACAGGTCAGAAGGAGTTCCAGGAGATTCTCGTTGCAGCATCAGCTGAGAACCAGAAGAACCTTGCAGATCTCTAATAAAGACTATACATATCAAAATGTCGGGACCGGTAAACACCGGTCCCGATTTTTTTGTAAATACTTGCTTTTTATTGGGTTAATCCATAAATTTGGATGTTTATGCAAACCTATAAAGTACCTATTATGAGGATTACTGACATTCTTAAGGCCTTTGTGGCTGCTGTTCTGATGCTGGTGACTCTTTCCTGTGTAAAGGAACAGGGAACTGATCCAGTAAACGTACAGGATATAACTATCACACTTGATGTCGATGAGGTCACATTGGGCTCGGCAAGCCTCAGAGTGAGACACGATGGAGGCAGCGAAGTTACCTGGACTTACCTCGTGACACCTGATCTGGAGACTGACGCTGACGTGCTGATCAACGAAAAGGTTGTCAAGGAACACGATTTGACAGGTGAAATTGTTGCCTATACAGGACAGAACAAGAGCTTGCAGGTCACAGATCTTCTCCCTAAGGCTTATTATAGGTTCATCTGCAAGGCTGTAGATGCCAAGACAGGTGCTATGTATGGCGATGCGGCAGAGCTCGTATTCAGGACAAGAAGAGACCCTGCTGTGTTTGAGGTGAATGATAACTGGTCTGCTACGCGCGGAGAAAGGACAGCGGACAACAAGACCGGTATGGAGTATGACAATTTCTATTGTACAAGTACTGACGATCAGTCTTATCTGACAGTGACTCTCAAGTCATCTGATTACGCTTACTATTATTCAAACCAGATCAGACCATTGGCCGAGGATTATGTCGCAAGTTTCGGTTATGCGGTGGGTGACGGCAAGTGGGCAAATGTCATCAATTCCGGCAATTCGACCAGGACAGAGCAGCGACTTCGTTCAGGTGATTGGCTCCTCTTTATGATAGGTGTAGATCAGGATGGAGAACTTTCAGGTCTGTACAAGATCGTTGATTTCACAATCGAGCCTGAAATCGCTACAAAGGAATACGAGAGATGGCTCGGCAAGTGGATGGTATCTGACAAGAACGGAATGGACCTCTTTGAGATTACTGTCCTTGCGTGCGAGAACAATATGTGGTATTATCTTGCAGGATGGGAGGCGAACAATCTGATGCTGTTCGATACCAACGATCCTATGCTGATGCTTGAGACATATTTCGACAAGGCGACAGGCAGGATGTGCTTTGTTTCGCAGTATGTGAACACGATGATCACAGACTATGACTCAATCGACTTCTATTTCACCGCTACATTCACATATTACGATACAAACTATTTTGTGGATGCGATGAACCAGATGATTGCTGAGACGCTCTTCACTGATACAGCGTCGTTTACTACAGCCAGAATCGAGGGTCTGAACCTTAATGTATACGGAACAGAGTTCCCGGTTCGCAATATCTGCTATCTCTATTCTGTAAACGGCGGCAACTCGTCTGTAATGAGTATGGATGTTCCAGAGGTCCCTCTCAATATGAGACGCATAGAGTAATGACAAGTCCATATAAAATAACAAGCTCCGGTCTTTCGATCGGAGCTTATTATTTTGTGTAAGTCGCTACAATGATGCAGTTGCTGCAATTATGCGCCTAGCGCATCAGGACCGTAGGGACCGGTCCGGGTAGGACCGGGATACCCCTAATAGGGGTCGGACAACGTCCGGGGGTTAAGACGCACTTGCTGCAATTATGCGCCTAGCGCATAATTGTAGCATCACGGTCTGGTCCTACTGAGATGATCTTGATAGGAACTCCGAGGTAGTTCTCCATAAATGCGATGTACTCGCGGAACTCTGT
>JAFYWC010000018.1 GCA_017546585.1 Bacteroidales bacterium | reverse complement strand
GACTGTACGTCCTTCAGGTACTGAGCCTAAGATCAAGTTCTACTTCGGCATCAAGGGTGCTGACGCAGACGCTAAGAACGAGGCGCTCAGAGCACAGTTCAACCGATAGAAACTATCTCATAATAAAATCAGCCGACTGTAATTCAGCCGGCTGATTTCTTTTTATCTATTTGTCTCTGGTTTCTTTGAAGCGTCCATTAAGGAAGATGCCGAGAGTCGATTTATTTCCGACATTTTCGGCCATCTGGCGCGTACGCGCTACATACGCCTCGCGTACTGCTTTGACCTGCCCTCTTTTACCCGCACGAATCAGATCGCTTGAAGTCTGGTGATATTCCTTTGTAAGGTCCTTCCATACCTGAAGCGAATCATTCTGGGCAGTACCTCCACTGCTGCTTACGCGACCTATTGTCACATAGATCTCACCTGGTTCTGTTATCACAAGCAGATTCTGCATTCCCAGTCTTCTGCGCCTTTCTATCCTGATATCCGCGATCTTCTCTTCTGTACCGCGGAACTCAAAAGACTGATTCTCTACATATACAGAGTCTATTGTCTCGACTGTTGCATTTTCGAGTGGAACAAGGTATATCTTTGCTCCCTCAAGATTTGGATCGTTTACTGTTCCGTGAATAACATATTCCTTATTCTGGGAGCAGGATGTAAGCAACGCTGCACCTGCAATGATGGTAAAGATTGTTCTTTTCATTATTTTACTGTTAAATGTGTTCTTTTGTCTGAAAATGCCTCCTTATAGGCTGCTGATGTCTTGAATTTCACTTTGCCCTTGGTAAAATCAGGGACATTGAATGTAAATAGTGTCTTATGATAGAAAGACGGATCTCTCTGAGGGAGAAGGAAAGGCTTTGACGCATTGCCTTCATCATCAATTTCACTGATGTATATTCTCGAATATAGATTGTCACCACGTCGGCTGGCAAAAAGTATCCAATGTGAATCCGAACTCCAGTTGTGGAAACTTTCGCAATATGCAGAATTTGCCCTCTGAAGAGGATGAGTGCTGCCGTCCTCCAGATCAAGAAGCCATAGGTCTGACTCCTTATGATTGATAGGAAAACATCCGAAATCCGCATATGAATACAGAATCCATTTGCCGTCATATGAAGGACGTGGCATTGTCACACTTTTACCCATTTTTGAGGCATAGATAAGTGTATCGACTTGATGACCGACCGTTCCCGTCTGAGCATCAAAAGACACAGCACAAAGATTATAATGGAGATCCTGCGCCTGTGCCGGAACCTGGACCTTAGGTGCCGAGCAGAAGAAGAGAGTCTTGCCGTCACTTGAAAAAGCTGGATATGTCTCGAAATCTTCAGTCATCAGGTTCGGAGAAAGGATGAATTCATCGTTATCCACATCGTGGACTATCACATCCGATGCATCATCGTAGACTTCTATATATCTATCATTGTTTCCTGTCCAGAACAACTGATGTACAAGGTTGTTTGAATGAGTTATATAGTCTCCTGAAGGGTGCCAATATGAATAAGCCGTCCTTCCTATCGTCCTGTCAGTCTTTGTTTCAAGCCACTTCCTCTCTCCGTCCTTCTGCACTACGGTTGCTCCGTGCTTTCCTCTCAAGTGGAAAAGGAATTCATCCGGACTTGTCGCATTCGCAGTATGACATCCCATACACTGTCCGGGAAGCAGAGTTCCTTCAACGATAGGCTCTTCTTTGAAATTATGGATATTTCTCTGATAGATGCCGATCTTGCTGTATGTCTCATATCCTGGTGCAAACTTACGGTATGTCACGCCGTAGTCCTCAAGCGGATACCTGCTGATAAAAATCATAAACGGGAGGAACTGCTCCCATCTGCCGTCCTTATAGCCTGCCACTGTCACATACAATGTACCACCGGCATTGGCTTCAGTAAGCTTATGCCATTCATTGACGTTGAATCCCGCATAAGAGCCCTTGGCAGTGATGCAGTTTCCGTTATTGTCGGTCACCCTCGCATAAACTTTTGAGTACTCCTCAGGCAGGTCAAAGTTCAAAGGAGCAATTCCTGCAGGGACAGTTACCCCTATATAATCAGGGAAAATCTGCGGAAGTTCCTCACGGACAACTGTCTCCTTGCCACAGGAAGCCAAAGCGAGGCTAATTGCCGTGAGCGTTGCCAGTATATGTATTTTTATCGTCAGCTTCATATTTGTCTAATGTATTCCAAGCGTTATAATATCTGACCGCCATTATGTTATTGGTATTCTCCATATAAAGTTTGGCAAGCATCTTCTCCATTTCAGGATAATAGAACAGAAAATCTTCCTTGTATCGCACTGACTTCAGGTATGCGTATACCTCATTGTCCGCTATAGCTTCTTCATTCCTTAGATATTGTCTCTGATCTTCTGCCCATTTTCTGTAAAACAGACTGTGGCTGAGAATGTCAAGATATTTCTCTGCTGCGTCATAACGTCCATTAAGGATCTGACACTCTGCAATCCTGCTCATCCATCTTCCGCTTTTGCGGTTATTCACAAGCGACTCTTGGGTATCAAATGCGTATCTAAGAGATTCATTTATCATACCAAGCCTCCAAAACACTTCGGACGAGGCCGAGTTGGAAATAAAGTCTCTTACTCGCGGCATAATGAGTCCTTTCGTACCGAACTGCTTGAACTTCGGAAAATCATTTCCTCTGCCACTCATAAAAAGTGCAAGATTTACACTCACCGATCCCAGTTCAGAATTCGGCTGATATTTTTCCGCACGTTTCAGAATACCGTTCCAATCTTCGTTTCGCACGAGATTTTCGTAAGCTATCAACTCTACAAGATCCTTCTGATGAGTCTTGTAAACACTCAACACACCACCGAGAACGACTGCAAAGCCAAGCAAAGCATTCACATAGGCCTTAGGTTTAGGCAAGAATCCGGACAAAACCGCAGGAAGAACTGAAGCAATTGCAATACAAACCTGCATTGCGGGAACTGTAACTGCCCTCCTATAGTAATTGACGCCACAAAGAACCGTCTTCCAAGGATACTGCTGCATATATGTCAACTTGGACACCACAACAACGGCTACAGCCAAAGAAATCAGTATCGTTGAGTATTTATTCT
The DNA here is from genome assembly GCA_017546585.1 of Bacteroidales bacterium. Taxonomy (GTDB): domain Bacteria; phylum Bacteroidota; class Bacteroidia; order Bacteroidales; family UBA932; genus Cryptobacteroides. Next base: position 14,136 of record JAFYWC010000018.1, on the reverse strand, counting down.
TTTCCTTGAAGGCAGCGTAGGCAGTGAAGACAAAAACAGCCGGTCCGATGAGCCAGAAGCCGAGAACAGTGGCAGCAGATGCAAAAATTACATTCGGGTGATTCCTATATAATGCACACAATTGAACAGCTATTATCAATGACACCATATAACTGAGCAAGACATAGAAATCGCTCATATAGATCAACATCATCACAGGAGCGACGAAACTCAGAACATACCATTCATCCTTACCTGTTGATCTGGCGATCGATCTTTGAAAGACGACAAACAACATTGCCATCAGAGCCTCTCCAAGAACCGGGACATAATTGAATTGCGTGACGAATTCCGCTATGTAATCGGCGAAACCTCCGGCGACTGCTACCCTTTCAGCAAGATAATCCATAGTGAAAAGGAAAAGCTGGTTCTGTTCCTGAAATGCCAAGGCACCCGGATGTAAAAGCCACCAGAAAAGGAAGACAGAAACTCCAAAAATCGCCGAACAGATATATTCGAGGGTCTTATTCATAATGAATGACAGATCTAGATAACATCATACAAAAATAACAAAAAAGGCAGTCGCTTCAAAGCGACTGCCTGATTAAAGTATGTCAGAATCGATTATTCTGCGTCTTCTTTAACACGCTCGAATACCCACAATGTAAGGTCGTCGAATTCTTCATCCTTAGGACCTTCCTTGATAAGAACGATGTTACTTGAATCGTAGTACATAATCTGATACTCAGTTACAGGGACACCTGGCTCCTGGAATGTCCAAGGGAAGAGGAGAGCAGGACCAGTTGTGCTAAGAATACCAAGCTCGATACCATTGTCACCACGACGTCCCTTTACTGTAGGATCATTCATCTGGATGCTCCAAGTAGCGGTACGCACCTTCTCACCTTCTGGAGAGTATGAAGTTACCCAATCCTCCTTGAACTCCATATAAGCGCCTGGAGCTGCATCGCCGAATACCTGACCCTTCTCAGCGAAGATTTCTGACTTCTCAGCGAGTCTGTCTGGAGCATAACCCCAAGAGAAACCAGGAAGTTCTCCAGTGAGGACATTATAGTCAAATCCCTCACCCTCCTTAGGAGCGCCACCGTATGTGAACGAATATCTCTTGTTGAGAGTAGTACCATATGTCCACTTTCCTTCCAAAGTATACATATCAGGAGTACCCGAAACAAAACGCCAGTATGTGATTTCATCCCAATCTCCAGCTCCACCACCTGAGTTGTTGTATACAAGATACATACTCTGAGGAGTAAGATGCATAACCTCAAACTCAGTCACTGTACCAGAGCCGTCGATAGCCCAAGGGCAGAGAGTTGCAGCCTCCGACATTACAAGAGTACCAAGATTCCAGCCATTAGTGCGCTCAGGATCATAGTTCTGAAGAGTGTAACCACCCTTGCGGACAAAAGTACCATCCGGTGCAAATGTCTGAACAACTCCGTCCTCATCGAATACCATATATGCAGAGAGATCCTCATCACCTGAAGCAGCAAGTATTGGTCCACCAATCTGGCTCTGAAGTCCATCAGTATCCTTTACTCCCCACCAATATCCGTTGATTGTAGAGAAGTCATCATAAGCTGCTCCCTCTCCAGTGTGACCGGCATTTCCCCAGAAATCTGTACCGTCCTGTGCATACATCCAAACCTTCTTACCATAGTCACCAGAAAGAAGAATCTGCTCACGAGTAAGCTCTGAAGGAGGGGTACAAGTGAATTCCTTAGTAGCCCAAGTAAGAGTACCGTCTGCATTGATAAGACGGAATCTCATACTGATATTACCAACGTGTCCACGCTTTACAGGCAACTTGAAGACTCCACCGGCACCAGTCATAAGTGGAACTTCGCCAGTCATACTATAAACCTGAACAACACCGCAAGCACTGCTGAATTTCACGAAGTTACCATTTGGATCCTCCTGAGTACACTCCTTATCAGCATACTGAGTGTAAGTGATACCCTCAGCAAGTGCAACTTCATCAACCTTTGCATACGCATCCGGTCCGTCAATGAGCTGTGGTTCGCAAGCTGCGAAAGACAGTCCCATCGCGCAAATCATTCCAAAAAATAATATCTTTTTCATAAGTTCTCAAAATTTATTGCCAACCACCGAATTCAGCTGCAGTTGTACCCCAACCAGGGTTCTGCTCATACTTGTACTGAGCACCGGCACCTGCTGAAAGGGCAATCTGTGCAGTTGGAAGCGGAGCAAATCCCTTTGTCTCCTTGTAACGGGCACCGTAGCTTCCGTTGTACTTAGCAACGTCGTTTGTACCCTCAACACCGATATTCCAGATCTTCACACCATTTTGCTTATCGAGAGCAGCAACAGCGTAATCCTCACCATAACGACGGAGGTCATTGAAACGAACACCCTCGAATGCAAGCTCCCAACGGCGCTCAGCGCGAATGCTCTCTGGCGTAATCGGTGTAGGCTTAAGACCGGCACGAGCACGTACAGCATCAAAGCTTTCCTGGTTGCCATTAAGCTCGGCATCCATAAGGAGAACCTCTGCGAAACGGATCAGTACCAAGTCATCGATAGTACAGAGCTGATAGTCGTCATTCTCGCCTTCATTCCAAGCAAGACCAGGATACATTACGTTAGTATAAGTATGCCATACTTTACCAGACTCGTCACGGCCTGAAATAGGCATACACTTAGTCTGGAAGTAACCTGTCTCCTGAACATAGTTGTCACGACCGAAATGGTAGTTCTCCCACACATCGCTCTTGAGGATAGAAGCATCACGACGCTGGTCATCTGGCTCAGCCTTTGTCCACTCATCTACGAAAGCAGGAGAAACAGGACACTTACCCCAACCTTCACCAAGTGGGAAGTGATCCTCGAAGCTATCCTGAGCACGGATACCCATCTGAAGAGCATACTGGTTTGTATAACCGATAGTTGTTCCCCAGTCTGGCTGAGTGTTGAACTTGATCATAAAGATAGCCTCAGGATTTACACCTCTGTCATTGCCGACATAGTTGTAACCCTTACCCTTATAAGGTGAAGCTTCATCTTCAACAGTCACTCTGTTTGAGTAAGCCCAAAGGTTGTGATAGTCTTCAACGAGTGTATAACCTGAATTGTCCACACAGTCCTTGATTGCAGCACCTACAGCAGCCTTGGTGAGAGTCTCACCGTTAGGAAGAGTCACTTCCTCATCATTGTAGAAGCCAGCATAGAAAAGGTATGCACGACCGAGGAGAGCCTGAGCTGCATATCTGTCAGCGTGACCGTCACCAGTAGCCTTTGCTGCAGGCAAAAGCTCAGCTGCAGTCTTGGCATCCTGCATAATCTGTCCCCAGAGAGGCTCGCCTGAAATCTGAGCCTGAGTTGCATCAGCAGTTGAAGTAACAGGGCAAGGGATGTTTCCGAACATAGATGCGAGTTCATAGTAGAAGTACGCACGGAGGAAGTATGCCTCACCGAGATACTGGTTGAGTTTAGCCTCTGCAAGACCGCAGTTAGGGAAAGACTCGATTGCTACGTTAGCACGAGCGATACCGGTGTAACGGTCGCAGTAGAACTGGTTATAAAGGTTAGCACCTGAATTGAGGAGAAGGTCCTGTGCCTGGAAATCAGGGTCATTGGAACCACCGCCGCCAAGGCAGTCATCAGAAGCTGCAAGAGCCCAGAGATAATGATTGTTAGCAGGATCATTACCAATGGTTACGTTAAGGTTGTTGTAGATACCGATAAGCATCTGATCTGCATCAGCCTCATTTGCAGGGAAGTTGTCGCTTGTCTTTGACCAATAGTTAGTTGTGTCAAGGAAGCTCTCGCAAGAAACGAGCGATGACAATACCGCGACTGCTGCGAAATATAATAACTTTTTCATATCAGTCACTTAATTAGAATTTGAGATTAACACCAATGATCATAGTACGGGCCTGTGGGTAGTAACCAGTGTCGATACCCTTTGCCCAATCCTCGTTACCAGCAGATGAACCAACTTCTGGGTCCATACCTTTATACTTGGTAAATACGTAAGGATTGTTAGCCTGTACATAAAGACGAAGCTGTCCGAATGGAGAGTTCTTCCAAAGCTTGTTGAAGTCGTATCCGAGGCTTACAGTCTGGATTCTGAAGAAGTCTGCATTCTCGATGAAGAGGTCAGAGTTGGTGATATAGTTGTAAGTAGCACCTGGTACAAGACGTGGATACTTGTTTGAAGTGCCCTCACCGTGCCAGTAGTTGTATACCTCAGTAGTATAGTTGTCATACTGCTGGTCACCGTATCTTCTGTATGCACGGAATACCTGCTGACCGAAGTTACCATAACCGCTTACGTTGAGGTCGAAGCCCTTATAATACATACTGAAGTTCAAACCTACGATGAAATCAGGGTTAGGGTTACCAACCATAGTCTTGTCATCATCGGTAAGGGTTCCGTCACCGTTGTAGTCAACGAACTTGAGGTCACCTGGCTGTGCAGGGTTACCCATAGTCGGCTTGCCGGCAGCAACCCACTCGTCGATCTCAGTCTGGTTCTGGAATACGCCGTCAGTCTTGTAAGCCCAGAAGTAACCGATAGGATAACCTACCTGTGCACGATAGAACTCTGCAACACCCTCTACGAGCTCACCATCACCGTGGATGATACCCTCGTCATTTGCAATACGTGTAACAATGTTCTTATTGTATGCACCGTTGACACCGATAGAGTATGAGAAGTCCTTGCCGATAGAGTCGTTCCAGTTGAGAGCAAGCTCAACACCTGTGTTGCGAACGTCACCACCATTGATATAAGGTGCATTCATACCGAAGTGACCCATAACCGGAGCGTTAACCAACCAGTCCTTGGTGTTCTTCTGGTACCAGTCGAATGCCAAACCGAGTTTGTTGTTCACGAAGCGTGCGTCCAAACCGAGGTCGATCTGCTCTGAAGTCTCCCAAGTGATATCCTTGTTTGCAAGCTTGTCAGCATATGCACCTGTCTGCCACATTTCGAGAGGACCTGTACCGAAAGCGTAACCACCGTCAGAAGCACCTACTGATACAGTAGAAAGATACTGGAAGTTAGATACTGAGCAGTTACCGTTCTGACCCCAAGAAGCGCGGAGCTTCAAGTAGTCAACCTTACCCTGAAGATCCTGCATAAACGGCTCGCTTGAAATCACCCAACCTGCTGCTACTGAAGGGAAGAAACCCCAACGGTTGCCAGGAGCGAAGTTAGATGAACCATCGGCACGGAGGATAGCAGAAACCATATACTTCTCATCATAGTCGTAGTTTACACGACCGAAGAATGAAGCAAGACCCCAGTCACCCCAAGTGCTACCGCCGAGGTTATCAAGCGTAATAGCAGTGTTTGACATATTGTCAACATAAGCGTAAAGAGGGTTATCTGGCCACTTTCCGCCTGAATTTGAAGCACTTACTTCCTCACCGAAACCTGAGTGCTCGAGAGTAGAACCTACGAGAACATCGAAGTGGTTCTTTTCAGCAACGTTGAACTTGTAGTTCACAGTGTTCTCCCAAGACCAATCCCAACCTGCATAAGCGCTCTGTGAAACGCTGTCAGTGTTCTTATAGTCCTTGGCATTCACCTTGTAAGTTCTCTGGTAGCTGCGATATGTACCTGCAGAAAGCTTGTAGTTGAACTGGCTGCGGAATACGAGATTCTTGATAGGCTGGATACGGAGATTTGCAGAAAGGTTGAGACCGTGGCTCTGGCTCTGGTTGTTACCTCTTGAGCTTCTTTCCATAATCACTACAGGGTTTCTTGCGTCTGTAGTAAGATTCCAGATACCGAGAGGCTCGAGATCATCATAATCAGAGTAGTTACCCTCAGAATCATAGAGAGGAACGAGAGGGTTAGCGCGAAGCATATTAGAGATATCGTTGTAGTAGAAGTCGCCTTCTGCAATACCTCCCTTAGTGCTGTAAGTATAGGTCATATTCTCACCGAAAGTGATGATGTCGAGACCATTCTTACGAAGAAGTACGTGATCAGAGTTGATACGTACTGTTGTACGGTTGTACTGAGACTGTACAGGGTAACCGAAGATACCCTCCTGATTAGTGTTCGAGAGACCGAATGAGAACTTGCTCATTTCAGAACCACCCACAATGTTCAAAGCGTGATTTGAATAAGGGGCATTAGGATTGCGGATAGCGTCGAGCCAGTTTGTACCGGTAAAACTGCCATCCATAATGCTCTGATAGAAATCAGGAGCAAGGATGCTTTCCCAATCGATAGGGTTACCACCGTGGTTTACAGTCACCATACTCATCACATCCATATACTGTCTTGCATTGAGGAACTCAGGCATTCTCTGTACGTTCTGAACACCATAAGATCCGTCGTAAGTAACAGTATACTTACCTGCCTTACCCTGCTTTGTAGTCACGAGAACAACACCGTTCGCACCACGTGCACCGTAGATTGCACAAGATGCAGCGTCCTTGAGGACGTCGATGCTCTCGATATCAGAAGGGTTGAGAGAGTTGATGCTTCCACCTGCAACACCGTCGATCACATAGAGAGGCTCGTAGTCACCGATGGTACCCATACCACGGATAGAAACCTTGAAGCCTTCACCTGGCTGACCTGAAGCTGCAGTGATCTGCATACCTGGAGTAGAAGACTGCAAAGCTCCCAACGCACTTGTAGTGTTGAGTTTTGCAATTGCGTCACCCTTTACCTGGACAGTAGATCCGGTAACGAGCTTCTTCTTCTGAGTACCGTAACCAACGACTACGGTCTCTTCAATAAGCTGACTGTCTTCTTCAAGAGTAATTGTGAGGGCGGCCTTACCGCCAACTTCAACTACCTTGGTAACATAACCGACTGAGGAAACTACGAGCTGAGCATTTTCAGGAACTGAAATCTCAAACTTTCCATCTAGATCGGTAATCACACCATTGCTGGTGTTTCCCTGCTCAACGACCGAAGCCGCGATTACTGACTGGCCTGCATTGTCAACGACAACACCTTTCACCTTGAACGGTGACTGTGCCATCATCGAGATAGACGCAACCATCAGTACGAGAGAAGTAAATAATTTACTTTTCATAATGGTTAATAATTAGTTGGTTATAATTGGAGTAGTGTTGTTCTAATGGCCACGGCCATCGCGCGCATACCGTTCGAGCAAGAAAACGGGAGTGCACACGACGACACAGGATACAAAATTAGTATTTTTTTGTATCCCGGAAGAGAATAAAGCAATTATTTGCAGATTAGACGCCGACTTTTTTAAAGAATTTGAAATCCGTCGGTGTTTTTTAAAGAAATTGCGATGCATTCCATCTCGATAAGCCATCCTGGACGGCAAACCGGAGCCTGCACAAAGACAGGGTCGAGCATAGGCCACTTCTCTTTGAAGAGGCTTGAAACAAGCGCATAATCTGACGCATCCCTGAGGTAAAGAATCGACGATCTGATGTCATCTATGCAGGCATCTGCGTCAGCAAGGAGAGCCGAAATATTCTCCATCATCCTCAACGCCTGACCACGCACATCACCCTCGTGCATTATCCTGCCTTTATTGTCGATGCTGGCAGTGCCGCTGATGAAAATATGCTTCCTGTCACCATAGGTAATGCTGGTGCCTCTCTCGAAAGTGACGCCATACTCGTATGTCGGATTCAGGTAGTCAGTCGCCTGAAGGTACTTGATCTGCTCAGGCAGCAGCCCTTTGACCGCATAGGCATCCATAACAACCACTTTACGATAGTCAGAATGTGCCCCCTGAATACCTGTGCTGGCGATATAGTGAGTTTCCGGAGTCAGACCTACAGAGTCGAAATAGTCTCGTCTTCCTACGACCACTCCAGCATAATTCGTATCAACGTCACGGACAAAAATCCAGGTGCGTACACAGTCGTCCGCTACGCACATTCCGTCCTTGCGAAGCTCCGTCTCATAGTCCTTGAAGATCGCGGACATCTGCTCAAGAGAATTGCAGGAATCATCAACGAGACCATAAGTCACTTTATGCTCATAAGCAGGATTGAGTTCACCCTCGACAGTCCATAGCCAAGCAGCGATCTTGCTGCCGTCAAGAGGCTGCTGCTGAATGATTGAAGCAGCAGCTATCCCCTTATCCTCCAATGCTTTGACAAGGGCATCCTGCTGATTGGCGGCATCAGAGATAAAGAAACGCAGAAAGAAGATCTGCCTTCCTTCTGAAAGGGCCACAACCTTATCCAGGACATCACAAAGCTGCTCCTGGAAAGGTGTCAGCGGATTACTGACTCTAACTATATGGTGATATTCTTTAATTCTTGTTTCCATTGATTACAAAAGTTTCTGCTGCAGTCTCCTTAATCATCTTTCCAATGCTCTGCGCATCAAAATTTACCGGTCCATCGGACAGATCAGGTATATTGAATGAAAGCAAACTGTTTTCATAGTGCCAAGGATCCTCCTGAGGTAAGACGAAAGGCTTTGTAAGATTGCCGTTTTCGTCAACGTGACAGAAATACGGACGGCCGTATTTTCCATCTCCCCTCTTGCTTGCAAAGACAAACCAGCGACTGTCTGACGACCAGCAGTGATACGTATCCGAACGATATGCATTCGCTGTATCCATCTTCACGATCTCGCCAGTCTGGAGATTCATCATCTCAAGTTCACACTCGGTATGCCAGATAGGGAATGTACCATAATCGGCAACTGTATACATTATCCATTTTCCGTCAGGTGAACATTTTGGATGACAAACACTTGCCTTATGCTGCTCAGCATCCCACACGACCTCTGGGCGGCTGCCGGCCTTACCGGTTTTCGGATCGAAACTGATCTTCATAAGCGAGTATCTGAGTTTCTCGACGTCACGTGGCATCGGAAGTGTATCGGCAGCGCAATAATATATGCTGTTTCCATCTGCAGAGAACACCGGAAAAGTTTCAAAGACATCTTTGCGGGACAGAATTGACGGAATGATGAGTTCATTCTTGTCGAAGTCTGTTATGACAAGGTCAGACGCCGTATCGTAAACCTCCAATCTCTGGGTACCCAATGCGTGGAGACCAGGAAGAACCACGTTTGACGAGAAGACGCCATATCTGCCGGAAGGATGTATTTCGCCGTAAACTGTACCGGACACCAAACCTTCGGCGTTCAAAGTCAACTTGCGCACTTCCCCATTCCTGTTAAGAAATGCGCCGCCGTCCTTGCCTCTGACATAAAACATCGAAAGATCAGAACGTGCCTGGCTGTGAATATGGCAATTCATACACGAATTGTCTGTATTCTGCCAGTTTGACAATGCTCTTTCCTCGAAATTCTCAAGGCATCTTTCACGGATTTCAACCTCGTGCCACACCTCATATGCAGGTTCGATCAGACGGTAGGACACATATGGATCGATCTTGTCAGGAGACACATAGACTTCCCATTCAAAAGTCTGCTTATCACCGCCTTTCATAGCAAGTTCCGCAGAAAATCGTATTGTATCAGAGACAGCTGAAGCCAGCAAAGACTTCCACTGCAGCATATCCCATACGACCTCTTTACCCGAGAATTCCACAACAGCATCACCGCAGGTGACTGTAGTTACAGCCTTCTTTATCCCAGCGGCTGTATAATGGAAATTGAGAGGTGCGATATTTACAGGTACAGTAACGCCTGCATAGTCGGGATATATGAAAGTGTCAGAGTTTGTCGCGACCTCGACAGCCGCTCCGCCGCAGGCAGAGCAGAAGCATAGAACGCACGCTGCAGCAGCGATCTTATTTAGTATTCCTTTTAGCATATTGATAGAAGAACCAATAGGTGTTGCCATACTGTTTCTGCAAAGGAGCCATCGCGCCTTTACTTAGAACATACAGATTATCGTAATCATTGAAATCCTGGAAAACCTCCCTGGAAATACGGAAATGTGAAAGATTCTGCGGAGTGACTTCGTTGTGCAATGCCAAGTATATCAGAGCCGCCTCATCATAAAGTCGGGACCTGTCCCTCATAGGATCGTAATCCTTGATGAAACTTCCGAGATCCTTGATCAACAGATCATAACAGAGCAAGTACTGTCTCGCAAGCTGGTTATCAGGATTCGATGCAAGAAGATTCTTCAGGACATCTCTATACTGGGATTGACCGTGCACGATATCATATGTCGGAAGAAGTGATCTCATCTTTTTCAGATGTTCCTTCACCTCCTCAGACTGCTGTCCCGGCATTCTATCCGAGACCCACTTCTCGCATCCAGGCTCCTTGGACAGGAGTCTAAGATATTTCTTGGCAGCCTCTTCCTGACCTGTGACAAGATTCACTTCAGCCAAACGTTTGAGATAAGGGACACCATAATGGCCAGGGGAAAAAGATTGGGCCAGCATAGCTGCGTGCTCCGCCATAGTCATTTCTCCTAAACGATACCAGGCCTCTGATCTGGCTGCGATTTTCAATTGTGTGGACTCATCACCGATAGGCATAAAGAGACCTCTGCCAAATGGCTGATAATAATACATCAGACTGTCCGCAAGGCAGCCTTTCATAGCCATCGCAAGATTGTGATAGTAAGCTGCTATCTCCGATTTTCTAGAGCCTCTTGTCATCTCTTCGACCTTCTCCCAATTGCCGTCAAGGGCCTCCAGAACAAGACCTAGGGCATTTTCAATGGCTTCGTTCTCCTCGCCATAAAAATCAATCATCAGGGAATCGCTCAGATGATGGCCCTCCTGCCATATTCGATAGTAGGAAGTCTTGCTGTCCGAGCAGGACATCAAAGAGAATAAAAGAAAGATATATATGGAAAATCTCTTTACAGAACTCATATTGAGCAGATTTTTATACAAAGGTATAACTAATTTTTTAATAACTTTGTAGGATAATGTTGAAATAATTTAAAATGACACGAAGGCAAGCCACTATATCTGCAAGCTTATCAGCGACACTCATTCTGCTGACATTTGCTTTCTTTAATTTTCTTTACCCTTACCATATCCACTACCAGGAGCAGCTCCAGTTCTTCCGTTTCGGCGCGGATTATTTCCTCGAAAGCGTGAGCGTTCCAGGAGGACTTGGAGACTGGATGACAGGTTTTCTGGTGCAGTTCTTCTATTACGCGCCAGCCGGAGCCCTCATTCTTTCACTCCTTCTCGGACTGATCCAGTTCCTGACCTGGAAGAATATGGAGAAAGGCAGTTATGCCAGCTATCCGCTGAGTTTCCTCCCGGCGGTCTCAATGTTCCTTTTCTTCGGAGGAGAGGAAAACCTCATCACTGCAGCCGTGGCTCTTGCCGCCTCACTTGCCGCCGCTTTCGGACTTATGAAGATCCGCAAGTCCGGACTTCGCAACACAATCACAGTCGCACTCATCCCTGTATTGTATATGATGTTCGGAGGCATCAGTTTCATTGCTCCGGTTATCGTGGGAATCAACAGTCTGATCCGCAAAGAAGTCACAAAAGGCACTGCCGTCTTTGCAGCCGCTGCCCTTCTGATGGCTGCAGCAATCGTCTTCATCGCCAGACTGTGTACACCTTACCCGCTCGACCGACTGATCTTCGGTGTGCACTACCATAGATTCAGCTACATCTTCCCACTGTTTGCCTGGATATCAGTCGTCCTTGTGCCGGTTGCAATGTTGTCGGCAGCTGTAATACGCAAGGAGAAGGCGTTCGCAATATCCCTGGCGCTTGCAGTCCTGCCTGCAGTTTGCTTCCTGCCATCTTCGACAGATATGGACAAGGAGAAACTCTTCGGATATGATTTTATGACGAGAATGGGACAATGGAACAAGATTCTTGCAACATCCGACAGGCATCCTATGGATTCCCCTATCGCGGTAGAGTGCGTCAATCTTGCTCTTGCCAAGACAGGGCACCTCTCAAGCGATATGTTCGCCTTCTACCAGAACGGCACAGCAGGACTTCTGCCGAAATATGTCAGAGACCATTTCACACCAGGTCCGACAGGGACCGTATACTACCACCTCGGAATGATCAACACCGCTCAGACCTTCTTCTTCGAAGCACAGGAAGGAATTCCTGATTTCCAGAAGAGTGCAAGGTTCAGCCAGGCTCTTGCCAAGACCAACCTCCTGAACGGAAACTACGCTGTCGCAAGGAAATATGTAAGCGCCTTGAAACAGACCATATTCTACCGTAAATGGGCAAAGGAGACAGAGAAACTGCTTGACAACCCGGCACTTATAGAAGCTGTTCCCGAGTATGCCCACTTGCGTTCCGTCAGAATCAGAAGCAAGGATTTCCTCTTCAGTCAGGATGAAATGGACTCTATGCTCGGACTCCTCTATCTTGACAACAGGACCAATACGATGGCAATGGACTACCTGCTGACGTGGTGCCTCCTTCGCAAGGATCTTCCGCGCTTCCTGGAATGCCACCAGCTTATGCAGATCGGCTATGATGCCCGCCACTATCAGGAGGCCGTCATACTTTACTGGTCGCTGACCCACGACAACACGGAAGGTATGCCGGGATTCATCTCCAGACAGGTCGAATCACGATTCACAAAATTCATCTCTGACTTCCGTTCGGGCAAAGATGAGGCGATTATGCAGAAGGAATACGGAGACACATACTGGTTCTACTATTGTTACAGATTGAATACTATCACAGAAGAAAATGATGAAAAAAATAATTCACATAGCTCTTAGCATACTGCTCGTCAGTTCCTGCTATAAATTCGACCCTACAGAGGCGCGCTACACAGACGGCCCCATCTGGCCGGACTATATGGACGTGACAATTCCTGCAGGCATAGCTCCGCTGAACTTCTGTTACACAGCCGAAGACGGTCCCGTGCCGGTTACGACGTTCAGCCACGGCGATATGAGCATTACCATCAAAGGCCGCGAAGTCGTCTGGAACGCAAAGGAGTGGAAGAGACTTCTTGAGGCAGCCAAAGGTGGAGACATCATCGTAAGAAGCAGCGTCCTTCCTGACAGCTGGACTATGCACGTATCTGAAGATGAGATAGATTACGGCATCAGCTACCGCCTGATCGCACCTGGCTATGAGGTCTTCAGCAAAATCGGCATCTTTGAAAGAGACCTTTCAAGTTTCAAGGAGAAGTCACTCCTCGAAAACACACAGTTCAACAGCTGCATCAACTGCCATACAGCCGTAAAAGGCGACCCAGACAAGTTCAGTCTCCACATCAGAGGCAAGAAAGGCGGCACTCTGCTCAACATAGATGGAGATATGAATGCATACAACACAAGAACACCGGAGACCATCGGTTCCTGTGGATATACGCATTGGCATCCGAGCGGCGATTACATCGGATATTCGTCAAACATCGTACGTCAGGGATTCCACGTAAGACCGGACAAACTCATTGAAGTCTACGACCTTGACTCTGACTGTCAGGTGTACGACATAAAGAACAACACCCTTATAAGCGCCGAGTCCATAAAGAAACAGGATGTATGGGAAACGTATCCTGCATTCTCAGCAGACGGAAAGACACTGTATTTCTGTGCCACAACTCCAAGAGACATAGCTACCGGATACCAACAGTTGAGATACAACATCTGCAGCGTTGATTTCGATCCGGCTACGGGCACAATCGGCAGCAAGATAGACACCGTGATATTTGCCGAGGGTATGGGCAAGAGTGCGACTTTCCCTAGACCGTCATATGACGGAAGATTCCTCGTCTACAACCTTGCCGATTACGGAAACTTCCCGCTCTACCACAGGGAAGCCGACCTTTGGATCCTTGACCTTGAGACAGGCGAATCACGTCCTATGTCGGAAGCAAACAGCAACGATACGGAATCATACCACGGATGGTCGTCGAACAGCCGCTGGCTGATGTTCTGCAGCCGCAGGGATGACGGCCTGTATTCAAGAGTATACTTCACACACGTAAGCGAAGACGGACAAGTGGGCAAGGCATTTATGCTGCCGCAGAAGCATCCACTGCACTACTACAACAATCAGAACAGGTCATTCAACGTACCTGACTTCGTAACCGGTCCTATCGACCTTGACAACAGGAAGGTGGAAAAGATGATCAAATCAAAAGAGCGCATCCAGTTCGGTTTCAGGATGTCGGAATAAACACATAAGAGGCTGACCCAAAAGGTCAGCTTCTGTTTTTTTTGGGGGGTGAAGAGAAGTTCAGGAGGATAACAACGGAAAACTAAATCCCTCCCACTTCGTGGGCCCCTCCCGTTCACAAGGCCACGGGCGGCCATGGTTTTCCTT
>JAFYWC010000152.1 GCA_017546585.1 Bacteroidales bacterium | reverse complement strand
TCCATATACAAGCTTTTCACCCACCAGCACCTTGCCGAGATCAAGCAGAATCTTCACAGGGTCGGCGGAGTGGAATGCACAGTCAACTTCGTACCTCTCAGAGGCGACTTCGCAAGAGGAATCTTCGCAAGCGTCTACACACGCGCAGCAGAAGGAATGACTCAGGAGGACTACCAGAAGTTATATGAGGAATATTATGCAGCATCTCCTTTCGTATTCCATTCAAAGGAAGGAATATCTATTAAGGAAGTTGTAAATACAAACAAGGGCCTCGTTCACGTGGAGTTGCACGACGGCTACGTGCACATCGCGTCTGCGATCGACAACCTTGTCAAGGGTGCGGCAGGACAGGCTGTCCAGAATATGAATCTTATGTTCGGACTTCCTGAGGACACCGGCCTCCACCTCAAGCCATCCGCTTTTTAAATCAGGGATTATGAATTTATTCGACGTTTATCCTTTATGGGACATCGAGCCCGTAAAAGGTTTGGATACAACACTTTGGGATAAGAACGGAGAGGTCTACACAGACCTTTACGGCGGCCACGCCGTCATCTCCGTCGGCCACTGCCACCCACACTATGTGAAGATGCTCTCAGAGCAGCTCGGAAAGCTCGGATTCTACTCCAATGCAGTTCAGAATTCTCTCCAGAGAGACCTGGCCGCACGTCTTGGAAAGGTCAGCGGCTATGACGACTATGCACTCTTCCTCTGCAACAGCGGAGCCGAGGCAAACGAAAATGCGCTCAAGGTAGCATCGTTCCACACCGGCAACCGTAAGGTGCTTGCATTCCGCAAGGCCTTCCACGGCAGGACCTCAGGCGCAGTTGCAGCTACAGACAACCCGAAGATCCAGGCTCCTTTCAACGAGACAGCAAACATCGTGTTCGCTCCGCTCAACGACCTTGAGGCGGTTGAGACAGAACTCTCAAGAGGCGGATTCGCAGCTGTGATCATCGAGGGTATCCAGGGTGTTGCAGGTATTTATGAGCCTACTGCAGAGTTCATTCTCGGACTTCGTGCGCTCTGCGACAAGCACGGCTGCCTCCTCATCCTCGACGAGATCCAGTCGGGATACGGAAGAACCGGAAAGTTCTTTGCACACCAACACTACGGAGTCCGTGCAGACATCATCACCACAGCCAAGGGTATGGCTAACGGCTTCCCTATCGGAGGCGTGCTCATCAGCCCTGAGATCAAGGCGGTATATGGTATGCTCGGAACCACATTCGGAGGAAACCACCTTGCCTGCACAGCAGCGTTGGCAGTTCTCGACATCATTGAGAATGAGCACCTTGTGGAGAATGCAGCGAAGATTGGAGAATATTTCGAAAGTGCATTGGGCCAGGACAAGGCATTGAAGGAGTATAGAGGAAAGGGACTTATGATCGGCCTTGAACTCAAGGACGAGTATGTGGGTCTGCGCAACAGACTGCTTTTCGAGAAGCATTTCTTCACCGGAGCAGCCGGAGCAGGCGTCATCCGCCTCCTTCCGTCCCTTACAATCTCACAGGAGACAGCCGAATCATTCGTAAACGCTTGGAAAGAACTTACATTATGAGACATTTCACATCCATAACACAGCTTGAAAACCTTTCAGAGGCACTCGCCAAAGCAAAATATGTAAAGGAAAATCCGTTTGCAGATCAGGAGCTGGGCAGAAACAAGACCCTTCTTATGATCTTCTTCAACTCCAGTCTCAGAACAAGGCTCAGCACCCAGAAGGCGGCGCTGAATCTCGGTATGAACGTGATCGTACTTGACGTGAACCAGGGTGCCTGGAAACTCGAGACTGAGCACGGAGTGATTATGGACGGCGACAAGCCGGAGCATCTCCTTGAGGCGATTCCGGTGATGGGAAGCTACTGCGACGTGATCGGAGTACGTGCATTTGCAGGTCTTCAGAACCGCGAGCAGGACTACAACGAAGTGATCATCAACCAGTTCATCAAATATTCAGGCAAGCCTGTATTCAGTATGGAGGCTGCCACAAGACATCCGCTCCAGACTCTTGCAGACCTCCTTACAATCGAGGAGCACAAGAAGGTGGAGAAGCCGAAGATCGTTCTGACTTGGGCACCTCATCCGAAGGCTCTTCCTCAGGCGGTTCCAAACTCGTTTGCAGAGGGCATCAATATGACCGACTACGAGTTCGTGATCACTCATCCGGAAGGATATGAGCTGGCACCGGAGTTCGTTGGCAGAGCAAAAGTGGAATATGACCAGCGCAAGGCTTTCGAGGGAGCTGATTTCATCTATGCGAAGAACTGGTCAGCATACAGCGGAGACAACTACGGAAAGATTCTCTGCACAGACCGTGACTGGACAGTCGACAGCGAAAAGATGGCATTGACCAACAATGCATTCTTTATGCATTGCCTTCCAGTCCGCAGAAATATGATCGTCACTGACGAAGTGATCGAAAGTCCGCAGTCATTGGTGATTCCTGAAGCAGCAAACCGTGTCGTTTCAGCCCAGACCATCCTGAAGGAAATTTTGCGTAAACTCTAGTCAGATGATCAAGGTAGTAAAGATAGGCGGCAACGTTGTGGATAATCCTGAACTTCTGAGGGAGTTTGTCAGGGATTTCGCGGCAATGCCTGGGATGAAGATTCTGATACACGGCGGTGGCGTGATGGCCAGCCAGATGCAGAAGGCTATGGGAATGACGCCGCTGATGGTGGAAGGCCGAAGAGTGACCGACGAGGAGACGCTGAAGGTCGTGACAATGGTGTATGCGGGATGGTGCAACAAGAACATCACTGCCCTGCTGCAGGCTGAGGGCTGCAATGCGATAGGTCTCACAGGAGCT
>JAFYWC010000017.1 GCA_017546585.1 Bacteroidales bacterium | reverse complement strand
TTTGAGGAGATGTCAGGCTCCGCAAAAGGAGTGACCGCAGCCAAGGTGCGTGGTCGCAAGTACATCAGAAACCGCGGTTACGGCGGTGGATTCAAGACATCTGCACAGTCTGCAGTCAAGTCAATCTTCAAGCAGCTCTCACAGAGCTGGAAGTCTCTCACCAATGCTCAGATCCTTGCGTGGAACCAGCTTGCTAACACGCAGAAAGGTAAGAGCGTTCTCGGTACCTCATCGAAGATATCAGGTGCGAACCTTTACTCTCGCCTGAACTTCTGGATCGTCAAGTGTGGCGGTGCTGCCCTTGCAACTCCTCCTACCCTTATGGGTGTGGATGCACCGGGTGAAGCAGAAGTTGATTACTCAGCTGATGCATTCACATTCCAGCTCACCGAGATGCCAGATGGGGCTGAGAATCTCAAGCTTGTCATCATGGCATCCGCTCCGCAGAGCAATGGTGTGACCAAGGCATACAGCAAGGCTGTCCAGATTGGCGCTCCTCGTGAGATTGTAGACGCTGCAATCGACATCAAGGCAGACTATGAGGCTGCTCACGGTGTTCCAAACGCAGCTGCTCCTAAGGTGTTCATGAAGTATTTCTTCGTAAACGCAACCACTGGAGAGAAGTCTGGTGAGATGCTCGTTCAGGCAACTTACACAGAGTAATCCTGAAAATCCTCCTTCCTCATCACCCCGTCCGCCACAAGGCTGGCGGGGTTTTGTGAAACTAATGTACAGCAACACTTATGAAAGCATCATCTAAAGCACTGGAACTGATAAAGCAGTTTGAAGGACTCCGCCTAAAGGCATACCTCTGCCCTGGTGGAGTATGGACCATTGGATACGGCCACACTGCCGGTGTAAAATCCGGCATGGTAATCACAGAGGCTCAAGCAGAAGAGTTCCTACTGTCAGACATTGCAGTCTTTGAGAAAGCTATCAATGACCAGAAACTGGCTCTTACTCAGAATATGTTCGATGCCCTGGTATCGTTCACATTCAACGTAGGAGTGGGCAACTTCAAGCGTTCAACGCTCCTGTGCAAGATCAAGGTCAATCCGTGGGACAACTCCATAATGGACGAGTTCCTCCGCTGGGTATATTCCAAAGGACGTGTCCTTCCTGGACTCCAACGAAGAAGACTGGCTGAGATGCAGCTGTACTTCTCAAAAGACTAGCATTATGGAAAACACCAACACACTCGACTTCATCGGAACTTATATCATTCCGACAGTCACAGCTGCGGTAGGCTGGTTTGCGGGTTCCAGGAAGCGAAGAAACGACTTCCTTCAGGATCTACAAGCCTCTATTGCTCTGCTATCATCAGAGAATAAGAAACTCCTTGAAGACATCACAGCCGTGAACACTGAAATTGTGGCAGTCCGCAAAGAGAACGAGGAACTCAAAGCCTCAGTGGACCGCCTCTGCACAGAAAACGAACAGCTCAAGGATGAAATCAGGCAGCTAAAGGAGAAGATGCTATGAGACGATGTATAAGACTGCTGACCACCCTATTGGTCCT
>JAFYWC010000151.1 GCA_017546585.1 Bacteroidales bacterium | reverse complement strand
CTGAGCGTTGATAAGCCACTCACCGTAGAACTTGTTGTCACCGTTAGCTGGGTTACGTGAGAAAGCAACACCTGTTGCTGAGTTGTCACCCATATTACCGAATACCATTGACTGTACGTTTACAGCTGTACCCCACTCATCAGGAATGTTCTCGATACGACGGTATGCGATAGCACGCTTTCCGTTCCAAGACTTGAACACACCACCGATTGATCCCCAAAGCTGAGCCTCAGCGTTGTCAGGGAACTCAGTTCCGAGAACCTCCTTTACGCGAACCTTGAACTTCTCGCAAAGGTCCTGGAGCTCCTCAGCAGTGATGTCTGTGTCAGAAGCGTAGCCCTTAGCGTGCTTGAGTTCCTCCATCATTCTGTCGAGCTGCTGGCGGATACCCTGGCCATCAGCTGGCTCGATACCCTCTGCCTTCTCCATTACAACGTCAGAGTACATCATAATGAGACGACGGTATGCGTCATATACGAAACGTGGGTTGTTTGTCTTAGCGATGAGGCCTGGGATAGTCTCAGAGCAGAGACCGATGTTGAGGATAGTATCCATCATACCAGGCATAGAGCTACGAGCACCTGAACGGCAAGAAACGAGGAGTGGATTCTCCTTGTCACCGAACTTCATACCCATAGTCTCTTCAGTCTTCTTGAGTGCCTCGGCAACCTCTACCTTGAGGTTCTCGCTGTAACCGCCAGCGAGCTCGTAGTACTCAGTACAGCACTCAGTTGTGATTGTGAAACCTGCAGGAACAGGGATTTCGAGTGTACACATCTCAGCGAGGTTAGCACCCTTACCACCGAGAAGCTCACGCATAGTACCATTACCCTCGGCAGTTTTGCCACCGAAGCAATAGACTCTTTTCTTGTTAGTTTCCATAAAACTTAGTAAGTATTTGATTAATAGTGAATATATTTCAGTTTGAAAATTTCCGGCGCGAATTTAGTGAATTTTCTCCAATAATTTATAAATAAATTAGCTTTTGTACGGAAAAAAATCTTCCTAGTCTTCGCCCTCAGTTGCCTGGCTCATAAGAGATGCCAGGATATCTGCGACTCCGCTTCTGTTTCTGTCGGTAAAATGTATGCCTTCGTGCTCCTCTGAAGGGTGTCCGATAGGGTAGTACGCAATGTCCTGAAGCAGGAACTGGGAGTCTACATAATCGTAGTTTTCGTCGCTGATCTGGATCAGTACGCCCGGTACTTCTCCGAAGAGGACCTTGATCTCGTCCTGCTCCTGATAAGACGACATTATTCCGCTGATGTCGATGTCCATTCCGGTTCCGGCACGCATCTTTTCGGCGGCGGTGGCAAGGCCTCCGTCTGCCACGGTCACGCCGGCCATTATGATGCCGTCTTCAGTGAGCTCTCGCACAACTTCATAACAGTCAATGAAATAGTCCGGGTCGGAGATGGCTGGGGCGATGCCTCCGTTGTGGCCGTAGGCCTCGGCGAGGAGCGAGCCCCCGATCTTGAATGCACAGGTGTCGAACGGGATGTATATCAGCCAGCTGTCCTTGTCGGCGGCCATCTCCGCAGGGCATTTCCTGCTGTCGCTGATCCAAGGGTGGCTGCTTTCGTATGGTGAAGCCTTGAAGAGGATGTCTTCCTGGCTGTCATCGTCTGTCTCTATGATGTCCTCGGGAAGCCACGCGAAGAACTTCGCGCTGCTGCTTTCGTCGCTTTCGAGGAAGAGGTAGTCGGACAATGTGACGCCGAGTCCGTACAGGTACTCACTTGCGCTCTTTGCGCTTGTGTAGAATGCCGACATATTGCCGATAGGTCTGGTGTTCCATTCCCACTGGGCCCAGACGCTCAGGTCTCCCAGACGGAAATGACCTTCGCTCCAGAGTCTGCCGAGAAGAGTCTTGGCAATGTGTAGTCTGGTGAAATGATCCGGGTACAGCATTCTGAAGCCTCTTTCCGATGATGAGGCTGCGGTAGTCTTGGCTGTGTACTCGTCGCGATGTGCGCTGTCGTATGTGAAGGATGACAGAGGCGGTTCTGTAGACTCGTCCACTATATCATCGAAGTCCGGAAGATCGTCCGGTATGATGCAGGATTCCATACATTCATCCAGAAGGTCTGCAGGGGTTCCTTCGCATCTGTATCCGTCGATGATGTAGCTGGAATATAGGGCTGATTCTTTTTCCTTCATAAATGTCCTTCTTTAGGTAGAAAGTTTGTAAAATTAAGTATTTTTGTGCTGACAACAAGCGATTTTTTGATTTATGGATATAAAATTTTCAGAAGAGGGATACGCGGAGATGCTTGATAAGCTGTTCGTGAGGTTTCCGTCGTTTCAGAAAGTGGGAGCGGGGGCTTACAAGCCGGGAATTGCCAATATGGAATTCGCCGATCAGCTGATGGGGCATCCGCATCGCAACTATAAGATCATACACGTTGCGGGAACCAACGGAAAGGGTTCGGTTTCAAATATGCTTGCTTCTTCACTTGCTTCGACAGGCCTCAAGGTCGGCCTTTATACGTCACCTCATATCCTTGATTTCAGGGAGAGGATCCGTGTCGTGGAGGATGGCTACACTTTGATTCCGAAGGAGGATGTGTGGGCGTTCGTTCAGCAGTGGAAGGATACCTTTGATCATCTGGACCTGTCGTTCTTCGAGATCACGACGCTTATGGCCTTGGACTGGTTCTCGAAGCAGAATGTGGACTATGTGGTGCTTGAGACCGGATTGGGTGGACGTCTCGACAGTACGAATATCGTTTCCCCTGTACTCAGCGTGATTACCAACATCGGACTTGATCATTGTGATATGCTTGGCGAGACGCTTCCGGAGATTGCTTTCGAGAAGGCGGGAATCATCAAACCTAAGGTGCCTGTAGTCGTGGGTGAAAGCCATCCGGAGATTGATTCGGTGTTTGAACGTAAAGTTCTCTATACCAATCTTTCAGAGCCTGAATTTATGGGCGATAGAAAGGGCATTATGTCTTTGTTGACATTTGCTGATAAGGTTGAGCCTTCATTGTGGGCCGAGAAGGATGCCATCCTTGCGAAGATGGATCTCAGAGGGGATTATCAGAGAAAGAATCTGAGGACGGTGCTCGCGGCTTTGGACGTGCTTAAGGTTCCTGCGGAAAAGGCTCTTGATTCTATTGTAAATGCAGCCGCACGTGCGGGTTTCAGAGGCCGTTGGGACAAGGTGTCGGAGAATCCGTATGTGATCTGTGATATCGGTCACAATGAGCACGGGCTGAAGTATAATTTCGCGCAGCTGTCTACATTGAAGCAGTCTGGCGAGTTCTCTCACCTGATCATTGTTTATGGTTCTGTGGCGGATAAGGATGTGGATGCTGTAATGCATCTTATGCCTTCGGATGCTTCTTATATATTCACTCAGGCCCAAGGCAAGAGGGCGCTTCCTGCTGCAGTTGCAATGGAGAAATACCTTGAATTCTGTAGGGAGGAGGGACGTGAGGCTGGGGAAGTGCGCTGCGCGGCGACAGTTGCCGAAGCGAAGCGTATGGCTTATGAAGCCGCTGCTGATATCGTCGCGTCGGATCAGTCTGCTCGTCCGCTTATCTATATCGGAGGTAGCACGTATGTCGTTTCCGAAGCTGTGGCTGAAATACTTTAACAAGGATCGGATAACAAAAAAAGCCTTGGAAAATCCAAGGCTTTTTAGTGGGAGCAGAGGGAGTCGAACCCCCGACCCTCTGCTTGTAAGGCAGATGCTCTAAACCAACTGAGCTATGCTCCCGTTTGCGGTGCGGACGGGACTCGAACCCGCGACCCCCGGCGTGACAGGCCGGTATTCTAACCAGCTGAACTACCGCACCATTTGTTCAGACTTATGCGTTTTTCTCGAACGCGGATGCAAAGGTACGCAAAAAATCGGAACCTCCAAATTTTTTGCGCACTTTTTTATAAAAATTTTACGTTTTTTTGCTATTTGACCTCAATTACTCGGTTTTCGTCCTCTACCGGAGGTTTCTCCAATTTAGGTATAATGACCTTAAGAATACCGTTATTTACTTGGGCCTCAATGTTTTCCTTGTCGATATTCTCAGGAAGGAGCAAAGTTTGACTGAATTTTGAGTAAGAAAACTCTTTTCTGAGATATTTGCACTCTTTTTTCTCGTTTTCTTTGCCCTTGCATCCACATTCTTGCTTTTCCATCTCGATTACGAGGTTGCCGTCTTTGTTGATGTGGATCTTGAAGTCATCTTTGCAGGCGCCGGGGGCTGCCACCTCAAGTCTGTATTCCTTGTCGTCTTCCGCCACATTGATGGCTGGGGTGTTTATTCCGATCTTCTCAAGTGACTTGTTTTCGAAGAAGTCATTGAAGAAATCCGTGAGGCCGTACTGGCCGTTGAATCTTCTTGCTGGTAACATATGTTTCGTCTCCTATCTTTAAATTTATTTATATGTATAGTCCTGCCTGGGCAGGCCGTCTCTGAAATATCAATATCCAGACCAACAAACGAGGATAAATCGTGTAAATTCCTTATATTTGTAATCTGCCCTTATAAAGGGTTACAGCTTTAATGAAAGAAGAAGGTAACATCATAATCAGAAAGGCCAAGGTCAACAACCTCAAGGATGTCACAGTGGAGATCCCGAGAGGAAAGTTTGTGGTTGTGACCGGCATATCCGGTTCCGGCAAGTCATCGCTTGCCTTTGATACGCTTTTTGCCGAAGGACAGCGCCGTTTTGCGGAGAGTCTGTCTTCGTATGCAAGGCAGTTCCTGGGACGTATGTCCAAGCCGGATGTGGAACTAATTGAAGGCATTCCTCCTGCAATCGCAATAGAGCAGAAGGTAAATACGAGAAATCCCCGCTCTACGATAGCCACCAGCACAGAGATATTCGATTATCTCAGGATGATCTATGCCCGCATAGGAAGGACTTATTCTCCTATCAGCGGCAAAGAGGTCAGATGCCATACTGTAAATGACGTTATGGAGCATATCCTCGAGATAGAGCCGTGTGCGGTGTATCTGCTTGCTGACCTCGGATGGAAGGACAGAAAAGACAAGGTGGAGCTTATGCTTCAGCTCAAAGAGGAGGGATACTCGAGGTTCTATGCCGACAGGGTGGTGCGCATCGAGGAGGTGATGCAGAAGGCTGAGGCAGGTGATTATCCGGAGGAACTCTATCTGCTTGTGGACCGTCTCAAGCTGCCGAGCACAGACGAGGACCTCAAGACACGACTTCACGCCTCTATTGACGGCGCATTCGATAAGGGAAACGGTTCGCTCTTTATCCGCAGGGAGTATCCTGACGGAACAGTGGAGATGCACCAGTTCATCAATAGATTCGAAGCTGACGGAATGGAGTTCGTCCGTCCTGATGAATATATGTTCAGTTTCAACAGCCCGCTTGGCGCTTGCCCGGTGTGCGGAGGACTCGGTCAGATAATCGGCATCAGCGAAGACCTGGTTGTGCCTGACAAGAGCAAGAGCATATATGATGGAGCGATAGCCTGCTGGAGAGGCGACAAGATGGGATGGTTCAAGGACAGACTCGTCCAGAACTCTGTGAAATACGGTATTCCTATCTTTGAGCCGTACTGCAACCTGAGCCAGGAGGTCAAGGACCTTATATGGAAAGGCTATGCAGCTGAGACCGAAGAGGAGTCCATCATAGGCTTGAATGAATTCTTCAAGTGGGTTGAATCCAACCGCTATAAGATACAATATAAATATATGCTCGGAAGATATTCCGGTAAGACTGTTTGTCAGGATTGCGGCGGAAGCCGACTCCGCAAGGAGGCTCTCTATGTGAAGGTGGCAGGCAAGACCATACACGAGATGCTCTGTATGAACGTGTCCGAACTGTTGAA
Organism: Bacteroidales bacterium; assembly: GCA_017546585.1. Classification (GTDB taxonomy): domain Bacteria; phylum Bacteroidota; class Bacteroidia; order Bacteroidales; family UBA932; genus Cryptobacteroides. The sequence goes on along the minus strand of JAFYWC010000151.1, from coordinate 8,346 downwards.
CTTCCTTGAGAATATCGACCTTACCGAGCAGGAACATCAGATTGCAGACAAGGCGATCGAGGAAATTGTTTCCCGCCTCAAATATATCGAGGATGTAGGTCTGGGTTATCTTACTCTGAACCGTACATCCAATACCCTTTCTGGTGGAGAGAGCCAGCGTATCAACCTGGTTACGGCATTGGGAAGCTCGCTTGTAGGCTCGCTATATATTCTTGATGAGCCGAGCATCGGACTTCATCCTCGTGATACAGAGAGACTTATATCCGTTCTTAAAAGACTGAGGGATATCGGAAACACAGTAGTGGTGGTTGAGCACGATGAGGAGATTATGCGTGCGGCCGACGTGCTTATCGACATAGGACCGAAGGCTGGCGTGAACGGCGGTGAGATCGTATTCTCCGGTCAGGTGCAGGATGACGTGCCTGAGGAAGTGGTAGAGAAGTCTCTGACACTTCAGTATCTCTATGGCAGAAGGGGAAGATATGTCAGAAGCAAGCGCACTTCCGACTACCATATAAAGGTGGAAGGCGCAATGGAGCATAATCTGAAGGATATCAATGTGAAATTCCCGCTTGGAGTACTCACAGTTGTGACAGGAGTCAGCGGAAGCGGAAAGTCATCCCTGGTCGGTGATATCCTTTATCCGGCCCTTTACCGTCATATCAACCAGACAGGTGCGGCTCCGGGAACATTCAGAGGCCTGTCCGGAAATCTCGACAGGATCACTCAGGTCGAGTATGTGGACCAGAATCCTATAGGAAAGAGTTCACGTTCAAATGCAGTGACATATCTCAAGGTGTATGACGACATCAGAAAGCTCCTTTCCGATCAGCAGTACGCCAAACTCAACGGATTTACGCCTTCTCACTTCTCGTTCAATATAGACGGAGGAAGATGCCCTGAATGTCAGGGAGAAGGATTCGTGAAGATCGGAATGCAGTTTATGGCTGACGTTTCGATGGTCTGCGAATCCTGCGGAGGAAAGCGATTCAAACCGGATATCCTGGAAGTTAGATATAAGGGTCTGAACATAGACGATATCCTGAATATGAGTGTCGAGGAGGCAATCGCATTTTTTGCGGCACAGGAAGATCCTGTGGCTATCCGTATTGCGGAAAGACTCCAGCCTCTTGTGGATGTCGGACTTTCATATATCAAGCTTGGACAGAGCAGCAGCACCCTCTCAGGAGGTGAGAGCCAGCGTATAAAGCTGGCGTACTTCCTGTCTATGACCGACACCGGCACTAAGTCGAAGCCTCAGAGAATTCTCTTTATCTTCGATGAGCCGACAACCGGTCTGCATTTCTATGATGTCGAGAAACTTCTCAAGTCTTTTGACGCCTTGTTGGCAAAAGGACATTCGATCGTTGTCGTGGAACATAATCTTGATGTCATAAAGGCTGCAGACTGGGTGATAGACCTCGGACCTGAAGCCGGTGACGGCGGTGGCGGGCTTGTATATGCCGGCACTCCTGAACACATCAAGGAATGTCCGGAGTCTCATACAGCAAAATACCTATGATGGAAGGTTGACTTCTATGATGAACAGGACACCGTCATTTATCGGCTCGCCTGCAAGCATAGTGATAAGACCTCTTCCAGGTCCAGTTAGAGTGAGGACGGCCCCGTGGCCGTCTTCATCTATTTCATAGTCATAGATGCCGGTCTCCTTGTCGAATTCCATATAGTCTTCCCCTACGTCGAAAGGTGCGTTCCCGGGTGAGAATTCACACCAGATGTGCACTTTGTCTCCTATATCTCCACGGATGTAGTTCTGGGGATATGCCTTGAACCATACGGGGCCCTGGTCTGCAAGGTTGCTCTTGTCCACTCTCCATCCGTCGTCCGAGAGACCGTCGTCTTCCGGTCTGACAGTAATCCTATAGTGGCAGTTTCGCTCTACATTAAGGTCGTTCAGACTCTCTCCGAGGTAGAACCTGTATATGAGTCCTTTTCCGAATGAATATTTGTCGTCGGACATATAATCCAGTTCCAACTCTATATATGAGCATACCTTGCATCTATAGTCGTCCTCGTCAAAGACTTTGTCTTTGTCACTGCCGATGCTTTCAGAGAGGGGCCCTTGCATATTCTCCAGCATATAAAGGTGGATTTCTCCGCTTCTTCCGTCTGGCAATGTCGTGTTGAGGGCTATTGTCTCGTTTTCGGTGCGGCAGAAGCCGGACGCAAAGCAGTCGTCTTCGCTCCTTGCCTTGCTCTGCCCGAAGACCTGCACGGACTTCGGACAATTACCTATACGTACTGTCCTTACAGTCATATCTACATCATCCGATAAGGCGCTTCTGTCCATCCTTATGCTTATCTTTGACATAAGACGTACCGGTTTCAGAACGATTGTGCCTTCTTCTCCGACTTTGATGCCGTCTGCAGAGGCAAACATAGGAATACCTTCCCGATATTCATCCGGATAGGCCATATGATATCTTACTTCATCAAGTTCACCGATCTCGTCTGCATATACGCGGTAACCGAAATTCAGGCAGGCCCTGAAACTGTAGGTGCGTCCTTTTACGAGCTTCAGTCTGATGCCGGTGTCGACAGAAGGCTGCCATATGCATTCCTCTGCCTTTCCGTCTTCGTCAAAGACCATAAGACTTATGTCTGTTATCCGTCCCTCGTCAGGATCAAGTGCCTTTACATCATAATGGCGTTCCTCGAACCTTATGCAGTATTCGTTCATCACCTCGTTCTTCTGACATCCTGTGCATAGCCCAAGCATCAGAATGATACAGTATACTCTTCCTTTTCTCTCCATTCCTCAATCTCGTATTTTATGACAGCTTCCTTGAATGAAACCGGTATGTCCGGATCTTTCGAACCTTTTGCCGTAATAGTTACGTCATATATGTATGAGCAGTTTCTTGATATTCCGGGATTGGGGCTGTCTCTGTTTATGTCAATCGGCCAGTACCAGACATCTCCCTGAATCCGTCCTTCGATGACTAGTCTTGTGAATGGAGTTCCAGGACTTTCAACTTCGCTGTTATTCGGGTAAGCCCACAGATGGATATGGGGATATTTAACTTCTTTGTCGATGTCATATCCTATATCTTGACATAAGATGTCCGGTTCGTAGAACTGTTCAAGATCGTGTTCCGACAATCTTCCGCTGTTGATCACTCTTTCCGGCATCACGCTTCCGTCTGCGCATATGCTGCAACTGGCATTGACATTTGTGAGGTATACCTTGATGTCAGTAATCTTTTCGCCGTCATATGGCTTCCCTCTGAAGTCGCAGCTTATGGAATTGAGGACAACTTCCCCAGAAAGGCGTTTCATCGTGAGCTTCTGACCTTTGCTGCCTGCATTGCACCTCATATACCCTGTCATAAGCGGCGTATCTTTTTCCTCGTGTTCCAGATCTGCCTTTATGTCATAAAGCCCAGAAAGTGAACCGACTGATCTCCACCTCTCAGGCCCGAATGTGGGGTTGGCACATCCGAAGAACACCTTATTCCCGCTCATTGAGCCGGTGTCAAATATATCTGATGATACCTTCTCGAATCGCTGCCAGCAGTCCAGTTTCTGCATCATATCGTCATTGAATACAAGAATGTCCAAGGTTTCGATTCCGGTCTGCGCTTCCGAGAGGACTGCTGTCTTCACGGCGACTCCCGTCGCCGCGAAGACGCGGTCCGCAGGAAGCGCGGGTATACACCCGTGCAATACCGGGACAAGTGTGATAGTAACAAGAACTTCCCACACGGGAAAATAGAAAAGTGAATGTGTAGAACCAGAATTAAGTTTAGTAACTTTAGCAAGCTTATAGACATCCCGGTATATTTCCATAATTTTCCTCATATCAGAAAACGTATTTCAGCCCGACTTCGATGCATTCCGCCGGCGGATATGTCTCCGGCAACCCTCTGAATATATCCATACTGTATTTTATGCTGAGGCCAAGCCCCTTCCATAGTTCTGTCATATAGCCTATTCCTGCATAGCAGTCCAATCCGCTGTAACTGCCGTGTGATATTCCGGCTGTGACGAACACTCCATCGAATGATTCTTTGAGCCAACAATTCAGTCCTATCCTTTCCTTGTGCCAGTCCTTGATGGCCGGAACTTCAACTGTGTCGTCTGCAAACTCATTGTTGTGCTCCTCTTCTGTTTCACTCATACGCTTCCGCGGCTCTATGCAGAGCGCCGCTTCCGCGTATGCGCTTAACTTCTGTGAAAATGCATATTCCACATCGACACAGATGCTTTCCCTGAAGGCGGATATGACGTCGATACCGATTCCTAATCCTTTTTCCTGGGCGTTGCACCAGGAAATCAGCGATACGATACATATCAGAACCAACAGCAGCCGTTTCATCTTTTTTCCGCAAAACTATGCTGGCTTCTGCGATGAATTGCACGATTTAAAAAAAGATTCATCAGATTTTTCTTTTTCTTTAAATCGTGTGATAAATCTTTAACACTTAAAAATTTATTTTTAACAAAATAAAGGATGGGGCTCTACGCTTTTAATGGGAATTTTCATAAATTCGCAAATGCTAATTGTATCTTGAAATGAAGAATATCTGTGCGTTGACGATGGTGAGGAACGATGACTTCTTCCTGAAGCGTTGGGTCGATTACTATTCTGCTCAGCTTGGTGCTGCCAATCTGTATGTATATTTTGATGGCGAGGACCAGATTGTCCCTGACTTCTGCGATGGCATCAATGTCTGCGTCAGGCCGCGAACTCCAGGACTGGTGGCGGCAGCTGACAGAGGAAGGATAGATTTCCTCTCGGGCCAGGCTGCGGATCTGCTGAAAAGATATGATATGGTGATTGGAACAGATGTGGATGAGTTTCTTGTGGTTGATCCGACTTTGGGAGTCTCTCTTGTAGAGTATCTTTCATCCCTGCCTCCGCGCACCTCATACTCAGGCCTTGGAGTTGATGTCGGCCAACATCTGGATAGAGAAGGTGAAATCAGAGATGATGCACCTTTCCTTGAGCAGAGGAAATATGCACAGCTGTCGACAAGATACAGCAAGTCTACAGTTATCACTAAGCCGGTTCAGTGGGGATCAGGCTTCCATAGAGTGAGAAACACGAATTTCCATATTCAGAAGGATCTGTATCTCTTCCATTTCGGATGTATAGATATGAAAAGGCTGGAAGCCAAGTTCTCGGATCCTGACAAGGTTGCCACAGGATGGTCCCGTCACCTCAGGAAGAGGGCTAAGACCATCTTCAACGTCACCGAAGGAAAGGTACGCAAGTGGGAAAGATGGGTGAAACTGGCGCGTATGATTCAAAATACCGTGCGCCCTCCATATGCTTGGAACAAGCCTGCAATGTTCAATCTCAAGGTGATCGTGAGAATCCCTGACTGTTTCAGTAAAACGATATGATGATATGAGTGAAGTAAAGATGCCTATAGATGTGGTGATCTCCTGGGTTGATGGAGAGGATCCAGTGCATAAGGCGAAGCGCCGTAGCTACAGCAAGGCAGGGGAGTTGAAGAAGGATGATGTGGCGGGTGCTGCAAGATATCGTTCGACTGGTGAGATATTCTATTGCATAGCCTCCATACTCAGGTTTGCTCCTTGGGTGAACAAGATCTACATTGTCACAGATGCTCAGAATCCACACGTAGAAGAATTCCTTCAGCGTAATTTCCCGGATAACAGGATCCCGATAGAGATAGTCGACCATAAGGTGATATTCAGGGGGTATGAGCAATATCTGCCGACATTCAACTCGCTGGCTATCTGCACAATGCTATGGAGGATACCTGGTTTGAGTGACCGTTTCCTATACTTCAATGATGATGTGTTCCTTACGGCTCCCGCCACTGCGGATACCTGGTTTGAAGGGGAAGACACGATAATATATGCTGACCGTTTCCCTGCAGGATGGGCGCAGTTCCTTCGTTGGTGCAAACATCTGGGACGCAAGCACAAGAAGTTCGGTCATAAGGATCCGATGCTCAATTCCGCAGGAATATTGAAGTCTGGACACTTCTATCTTTTCCCTCACGCGCCTGTGCCTATGCGCCGTGACTGGTATGAGAAGTTCTATGCGGATCATCCTGATATTCTTGACCATAACATCAGACATCGATTCAGGGATCCGTCTCAATACAGTGCTCCTACATTGTTCTATGTAAGTGCCCACCGCTCAGGCAATCTCGTTGTACGTTCTCCGAAGAATACGACGCTTTTCCTGAAGCCTTCTGTAGACAAGGCAGGCGGTTATATGGCACGCAAACTCTCAGAAGCGGATTCCAACAAGGAAATGATCTTCGGTTGCGTCAATTCATTGGGAGAGACAACCATCGAGGAACAGCAGATGTTCCATCAGTGGATATCAAAGCTCCTCGACATTCAAATATGATAAAATAAGAAAAGCCTGACTTTGCAGTCAGGCTTTTCTGTATGGTATCGATGCTTATGCACCGAAGTTGTCGTAGAGAATGTTCTCTGGTGGTACTCCGAGTGAGTCGAGGAGCTTTACAACAGCGCCGACCATCATAGGAGGTCCACACATAAGGTAGAGTGCATCCTCTGGTGCCTCGTGCTGCTTGAGGTAAGTCTCGAACATAACGTTGTGTACGAAACCAGCTACATAAGGTACGCCAGCTGCATCTGCCTCTGGATCCGGTCTGTCAAGTGCAAGGTTGAACTTGAAGTTAGGGAACTCCTTCTCGATTGCGTGGTAGTCATCAAGGTAGAATGCCTCCTTGAGTGCACGTGCTCCATAGAAGAAGTTAACCTTGCGGTTAGTCTTCTCAGTATGGAAGAGATGCATAATGTGGCTACGCATAGGTGCCATACCTGCACCACCACCGACGAAGATGAGCTCCTGGTCTGCTGGGAGATCCTTTGGAAGGAAGAACTCACCGTAAGGACCAGACATTGTGATCTTGTCACCTGGCTTGAGAGAGTAGATGTATGAAGAACAGATACCAGGGTTTACATCAACCCACTTGCCTGCAGCTCTGTCGAATGGAGGAGTTGCGATACGCACGTTGAGCTTGATGATATCACCCTCTGCTGGGTAGCAGGCCATAGAGTAAGCACGTACTGTAGGAGTAGGGTTCACCATCTTGAGAGTTCTGAGACCCATCTTCTCCCAATCCTCCTGGTACTGCTCGTCTACATCGATATCCTTATAGTCTACAGTTACTGCAGGTACGTCGATCTGGATATATCCACCTGACTGGAAGTTGAGGTGCTCGCCCTCTGGGAGCTTAACCACGAACTCCTTGATGAATGTAGCTACGTTGTGGTTAGAAACCACCTCGCACTCCCACTTCTTCACGCTGAGTGCTGAAGCAGGTACTTCGATAGCCATATCCTCCTTGATCTTTACCTGGCATCCGAGACGCCATTTTGCAGCGATCTGCTTGCGGTTGAAGAAGCCGACCTCAGTAGGGAGGATCTCTCCGCCACCTTCTGTTACGCGGCACTTGCACTGTCCGCAGGCACCCTTACCACCACAAGCTGATGGAAGGAAGATCTTCTGCTCTGCGAGTGTAGAGAGAAGGTTTCCGCCAGGAGTAACCTCGACGATCTTGCTTCCCTCGTTGATGTTGATCTTAACTGTTCCTGATGGTGTCAGCTTCGTCTTGATGAAGAGGAGAAGCGCAACCAGAATGAGTGTGACGATCACGAAGACGATCACAGCTAAAAGTATTGTCATCTGCATAGTCTTTACCTCCTATATTAAAGCTGAATACCCATAAATGTCATAAATGCAATACCCATAAGACCTACGGTAATGAATGTGATACCGAGACCCTTGAGAGCTGCAGGAACGTGTGAGTAAGCGAGCTTCTCGCGGATAGCGGCGAGGGCTACGATAGCGAGCCACCAGCCGATACCTGAACCGAGAGCGTATACTACAGGCTCACCGAAGCTTACGAAATCTCTCTCCTGCATAAAGAGTGAACCACCGAGGATCGCACAGTTCACAGCGATAAGAGGAAGGAAGATACCGAGCTGTGAGTAGAGGTTCGGAAGGAACTTCTCTACAACCATCTCCACGATCTGCACGATAGCTGCGATGACAGCGATGAAGATGATGAAGCTCAAGAAGCTGAGGTCGAGGTTTGCATATTTCTCACCCATCCAAGCGAGTGCACCTGGCTTGAGGATGTACTCATTGAGAAGGTAGTTCACCGGAAGAGTGATCAGAAGCACAGCGATGACCGCGATACCGAGGCCGTTTGCTGTCTTAACGTTCTTAGATACCGCCAGGTATGAACACATACCAAGGAAGTAGGCGAATATCATATTGTCGATGAAGATCGACTTTACAAATAAGCTAATATAATCTGCCATAGTTTTCTTTAGTTATGTGTTATTTCTCCTGAAGGTCCTTCT
>JAFYWC010000150.1 GCA_017546585.1 Bacteroidales bacterium | reverse complement strand
GATACCGCCAGGTATGAACACATACCAAGGAAGTAGGCGAATATCATATTGTCGATGAAGATCGACTTTACAAATAAGCTAATATAATCTGCCATAGTTTTCTTTAGTTATGTGTTATTTCTCCTGAAGGTCCTTCTGAATTGATCTCTGTACCCAGATGATGCATCCGAGGAGGATGAGCGCCATTGGAGGGAGGATCATAAGACCGTTGTTTGCATAGCCGAAATCGTATACTGCCTGTGGGATCACCTGGAATCCGAAGAGTGTACCGCTGCCGAGAAGCTCACGGAAGAATGCTACGATCACGAGGATCATTGCATATCCGAGACCGTTTCCGAGACCGTCCATCAACGAAGCGAAAGGCTTGTTGCCGAGAGCGTAGGCCTCGATACGTCCCATCACGATACAGTTGGTGATGATAAGGCCGATGTAAACTGAAAGGGTCTTGCTGACACTGTATGCATATGCCTTGAGCACCTGGTCCACGAGGATTACCATCATCGCAACGACAACGAGCTGAACGATGATACGGATACGGTTAGGAATGGTGTTTCTAAGGAGTGAGCATACAAGGCTTGAAAGACCAGTTACGATGATAACTGAAAGTCCCATTACGAATGCGCCCTTCAGCTGAACTGTAACCGCAAGTGAAGAACAGATACCGAGGACAAGGACAGAGATAGGGTTGCCCTTGAAGATCGGAGTCAAAAATGCTTCTTTAATATTTCCCATTGCTTATTCCTCCACTGTGTTAGCTGGTTCAACTTCTGTAACAGGCTCAAGCTCGCCGGTTTCGTTGATGACTGCGTCAACAACTTCCTCAGCAGCGATGCCGTTCTTTGCGAAATAGTTCTGGTAGAAACCGAACCACTGGTTGAGAGTTACTCCGAGAGCCTGTGATGTGATTGTAGCACCAGAGATAGCGTCAACTCCGCTTTCAGGAAGCTGGCGGTTAGCTGGCTTTGCAACCTCGAAGAGGACTTCGCCTGCTCCGATTACCTTGCCTACGAAAGACTCTGCGAACCAAGGCTCGTCAGCGATCTTTGCACCGAGACCTGGAGTCTCACCCTTGTGACCGAAACGTACTGCCTTGATGGTCTTGAGGTCGCCCTCGAGACCTACATAACCCCAGATAGGTCCCCAGAGGCCGGCACCGTAGCAAGGAACTACAGTCACACCGTTCTTGAAGATGTATACAGGAAGAGCCTTCTGCTCTGCTGCAATCTGTCTCTTGAGGTCTGAGTTTCCGTAAACTTCACACTCGTCGATATTGAGTGTGCCTACCTCCTCGCCATTGAAGTCAACGAGGATTGCTGATTCGATTTCCGCCTTGTATGTGTCGAGGATGTCAGCGTCCTGAACACCAGCGAAAGTAGCTGCTGTAAGGATCTGGCCGATTGTGTCCTTCTTTACATTGGCATCCTGAGTAGGCTTGAGGAACATTGCCGCAAAGGCAAGAACCGCAGCGACTATCACAACAAGGATAATCGAATATACAACTGTATATGTATTACTGTTTGTATTCATACCTTATATATATTAAGCGATTTTTACCTTCTTTGCCTTTCTCTTGATAGAGCTCTCGATCACGTAGTGGTCGATGAGTGGTGCAAATGTGTTCATAAGGAGGATAGCGAGCATCATTCCCTCTGGGTAACCAGGGTTCCAGAGACGTACAGTCACTGCAAGAGCACCCACGAGGAATCCGTAGATCCACTTGCCGCACTCAGTCTGAGCTGAAGTCACAGGGTCTGTCGCCATAAATACTGTACCGAAGAGGAAACCACCCATAACGAGCTGATAGTAGCCTGGGAGGTCAGTTGCTCCTACTGCATATCCGAGATATCCGATTGCGAGACCGCCGAGAACAGATGAAACCATAATCTTCCAGCTTGCTACGCCTGTCCAGATGAGGAGGGCAGCACCAAGGAGGATAGCGATTACTGAAGTCTCACCTACTGATCCTGGGATGGTACCGAGAATCATATCTGTAAGCTGTGGCTGAAGGTTCTCGAGTGTAGGGTTAGCGAGAGGAGTTGCTCCTGAGAAACCGTCAACGAGACCGTTGCCTGCCTGATATGCCACACCCTCGTTGAGGAAACGTGTCACACCGCCAGTCCATACAGTGTCTCCGGACATCTTGCTTGGGTATGAGAAGAAGAGGAATGCACGTGTGAGGAGTGCAGGGTTCCAGATGTTCATACCTGTACCGCCGAATACCTCCTTGCCGATGATTACAGCGAATGCCACTGCGATAGCGAGCATCCAAAGTGGAACGTCAACAGGAACGATAAGCGGAATGAGCATACCTGAAACGAGATATCCCTCGTTCACTTCGTGACCCTGGATCTGAGCTGAAACGAACTCGATCGCAAGACCTACAAGATAAGCAACTACATAAAGTGGAAGAACCTTTACGAGACCGTAAAGTACGATGTTCCAAAAGCCCCAGTCGAGGCCGAAAGCGAGATTGTGCTGGTAACCTGTGTTCCAGATACCGAAGAGCATTGCAGGAACGAGTGCAAGCACAACCATAATCATAACTCTCTTCAAATCGACGCAATCCCTTACGTGAGCGCCACGGCGTGTCACTGTGTTAGGGACAAAGAGGAATGTCTCGAAAGCGTCGAATGTCGAATGAAGGAATCCGAGCTTGCCACCTTTCTCAAAGGTTGGCTTTATTTTGTCTACTAAATTTCTTAATCCGTTCATAATTCTAAGCTTTAGCACATTTCCTTAAGCATAAGTGCGATACCGTCAGTGATGATCTGCTGAATGTAGATCTTTGAAGGACACACGAATTCGCAGAGTGCGAGGTCTTCCTCGAGCACCTCATAGATACCGAACTTCTCCATATCGTCGATGTTGTTCGCGAGGCAAGCCTTGAGAAGGTGTACAGGGAAGAGGTCCATTGGGAGAACCTTGCCGTATACATCGTTCACAACGAATGCACGTGGACCACCGTGGAGGTTAGTATCCATAGCGTACTTCTTCTTAGGAGTGAGCCAAGAGAAGTAAGTGCGTGACGAGCTGTACTGGCTGCATCTTACAGGCTTAGCCCATCCGAGGAGCTCGTACTTGTCACCCTCTTCGAGGATAGTGATCTGATTGTCGAAGAATCCGAGGTAGCCGTTTGCTCCTACGTTTGTACCTGTGAGTACGTCACCGCTTACGAAACGGAGGTTCTCAGCAGCGTTGTAGAACTCTGCAACGTCCTTGATAGCGATACCAGGGTAACCCTCTACGTACGCTGGGCTGATAGCCTTAGGACCTGTTACGGCGATCTTTCTTCTTACATCATACTTACCTGTGCTGAAGAGCTTACCGATGGCAGCGAGCATCACGAGTGACACTGTCCATACGGTTTCACCCTTGCGGATAGGTGAGATGTGGTGGATCTGAACTCCAACGTTTCCTGCAGGGTGCTTTCCTGTGAAAGTGTGCTGGATTACGTTCTCCACCTTGTGGAACGGAGTACCTGAATAGTTCTCAGAGTTAAGTGAGAAGTGAACACCACCGTCAGTGAGCTTTGACAGAGCGTTTACAGCTGTCTGGATGTACTCGACATCAGCTCCGAGCGCGAACTCAGGATTAGCTGCAAGCGGTGCAGTCGTGAATGCTGAAACGAAGATTGCCTTTGGCTTTGCTTCAGGGTTGGCGATGATGCCGTAAGGTCTCTGAGTGAGGGCTGGCCAAAGACCTGCCTTGAGGATAGCTTCCTTGATCTGCTCTGCAGTCATCTCGGCTACGTTCTTCACTCCGAAATCTACATACTCCTGCTCTGCATCAGCTTTGATGCGAACCTCAAGCAACTTTCTCTTTTCGCCTCTTACAACCTCTGCTACTGTTCCGCTTACCGGAGAAGTGAAGAGGATGTTCTGAGACATCTTGTCTGCCAAAACAGGTGAACCTGCGAGGACCTTGTCGCCTTCCTTAACCAGAAGCTTCGGTACGAGGCCTCTGAAATCGGTTGGCTTCACGGCCACAACGTCAGGAACGATCACCTTCTTGGTGCTCTGGGCCGCCTCACCGCTTATCGGAAGGTCGAGGCCCTTTTTCAAATAGATGTTGTTTGACATTATATAAACCGTTTTGAGTATAAATATTCAAAATGCGCTCGCGAAGTTATGCATTTTTTCCCTATTTACGAAGTAAAAAGACCTTTTTTGATTGCAATGTTTTATATAATTTTGCGCTCTTGCAATTTTAGGATTATGGAAACTAACGGAAGTGCTATTTTAGAAGGGCTGAACAGCGAGCAGAAGGCGGCTGTCAGTTGTGTGGACGGACCTGTGCTGATAGTAGCCGGGGCGGGCTCGGGCAAGACGAGGGTCTTGACGAGCAGGATTGCGTATATTCTTGATACTAAGAAGATTGACCCTGCAAGAATCCTTGCGTTGACCTTTACCAAGAAGGCTGCCTCCGAGATGAAGGAGAGAATCGCTTTGATGGTGGGAGAGAATAAGGCGAGAAGGCTTTATATGGGTACCTTCCACTCTGTATTCATCAGATTCCTCAGGGAGTTTGCGGAGTCTCTCGGTTATCCGTCGTCTTTCACGATCTACGATACCAGCGATTCGGTAAGTGCGATCAAGACCTGTCTCAAGGAACTGCAGCTGGATGAGAAGGTATACAAGCCTAAGGATGTGCTCTCGCGCATATCGATGGCGAAGAACAACCTCGTAACTCCGGGAGCGTACAGACGCAATGCTGTAGCTCTCCAGAATGACGCTTCCGCAAAGAAGCCGCGCATCGTGGACATCTACGACCTTTATGCACATAAATGCAAGCAGGCCGGTGTGATGGATTTTGATGATATTCTGTTGAATATGAACATCTTGCTTAAGGATAATCCGGCTGCGCTGGAGTCTGTTGCAGGACGTTTCGACTACATAATGGTCGATGAGTATCAGGATACAAATTTTGCCCAGTATCTTATCCTCAGGAAACTCAGCGAGAAGCATAGGAACATCTGCGTAGTGGGTGACGATTCTCAGTCCATCTATGCTTTCCGTGGAGCGAAGATCGAGAACATCCTGAACTTCAAGAGGGATTATCCGAACCATAATATCTTCCGTCTGGAGCAGAACTACCGCTCGACAAAAGTCATCGTTGAGGCTGCGAATTCACTCATCGCCAAGAACTCTGCACGTATCCCCAAGGAGTGCTATTCAATGGGTGCAGAGGGAGAGAAGATCCGTATGATTCAGGCTTATACAGAGCAGGAAGAGGCGCTCCTCGTTGCATCGTCAATCGTTTCAAGGATACAATCGGAATCCGCACAGTATCAAGATTTTGCGATTCTCTATAGAACAAACAACCAGTCCCGTGCGCTCGAGGAGGCGCTTCGTAAACGCAACCTTCCGTATGCTATATATTCCGGCCATTCATTCTATGAGAGAGCCGAGGTCAAGGATATGATGTCATACTTCAAACTTGCTGTGAACCCGAATGACGACGAGTCGTTCAAGAGGGTGGTGAACAAGCCGGCAAGAGGTATCGGAGATACATCGCTGGCGGCTTTGGCAGCCGCGGCAAACGGACACCAGACTTCGTTGTTCAAGGCTGCTTTTGCGGATGATCTGGAATCATATGGACTGAAATTCGGAGCCATAAAGAAGATAGGCGAGTTCTGCGAAATGATAAACAGAATCGCAGTACGTGTGCCTAGGGAAAATGCGGATGATGTCGCAGCTGCTTTGGCTGTGGAGTCCGGTATCCTGGCATTCTACAAGAGTGACAACAGTATTGAAGGTCAGTCACGTACGGCGAATATCGAGGAACTTCTGAACTATGTCAAGACCTTCATCGAGGAACGTCAGAATGAGATGTTCGAAGAGATGCAGGCTGACGGAACAGTGGGTGAGGGAGTCGAACTGTCGGCTTCAGATCTTCCGGTTGTGACATTGGGTGATTTCCTTGAAAATATATCTCTCTTGAGCGCAGTCGATATGGAAGATGACGAGGAGGGCAACAACAAGATCACCTTGATGACAGTCCACTCTTCAAAAGGACTCGAGTTCCCATATGTTTTTGTGGTGGGAATGGAGGAGAACATCTTCCCGTCTGGCGGATGGATGGCATCTGAAAGTGAAATCGAGGAGGAAAGGCGTCTCTTCTACGTGGCTATGACGCGTGCAAAGAAGACGGTTGCATTCTCGTTTGCCCAGACAAGAATGAGGAACGGAAAACACGAGTCAAACTCGCCGAGTCGCTTCCTCTATGAAATAGATTCGACTTACGTGGCAAATCCTCTTTCAAAGGAAAGAGAAGAAGGCGAGGTCAAGAGACAGTCGTTCGGATTGTGGAAAAAGGATAATGCTCCTGCTAAACCGGGTTATCAGTATGGTCAGTCTTCTAGACCTGAGGTTGTAAGGAGGCCGCAGCAGCCTGTGCAGAGGCCACAGCAACCGACTGTCCAAAGAAGGGTAGAGCCGACTCCTGTCAGAAGACCTCAGCCTGTACCTGTCAGAGTGGCGGACAAAGACTTTGAACCTACTCCGATTATGCAGCTGCGTGCCGGTCAGAGGATCGAGCACAACCGCTTCGGTTTCGGAAAGATTATTGAAATTTCCGGAAATGTGACTGATCTGAAGGCAAAAATCGCCTTTGACCAGCACGGAGAAAAGATTTTGATACTTAAATACGCAAAAATTCGCGCAATAGATATTGTTCAATAGGTAGAATTTATTATCTTTGTGATGAAGTTTTTCATAGTTTAAGTTTAGGTTAAGTAGCGGGACGATCGCAGTGAATGCGATTGTCCCGTGAATTTTTTTTATATAATCTTGATCTGTAACCTCCTTAAAAGAATTTTTGTGAAACTGTTTAAAAAAGAGAAAAAGATGCGTTAAAAAACAGAAATAAAATCTTTTTTTTTTTCTTTAACAGAGATTCGTCGTACTCGTATACATTTGCCCTCGACCGCAATGGTGCGGCAGTAAAGAAATGAGGAGAATGATATGAGAAAAATGATCTTCTGCGCGTTCTGCGCAATGTGTCTGGCAGCAGGTTGCAGCCTGCCGAACCTTGACAGTAATGGAGTCGGCGAACTTCGGATTTCTTTTGCAGGCAAAGGCGATGTCGTGAGCAGGTCCGGGGAAAGTCTGCCTGATACCAGTGGATTCAAGCTGAAGGTGAGCGGAACCGACGGCAAAGTCATTTATGACGGCCTATACGGGGCTTGTCCGGAAGCGTTGGAGGTGGCTGCCGGAAATTATGTCGTGTCCGTCGTCTCTGGTGAATTTACGAAACCTGCTTTTGCATCACCTCAATATGGAGATGAGCAGTGTGTTGTCGTACCTGCCGGCAAGGTGGCTGATGTGAAACTTCAGTGCAGGCAGATGAATTCAGGGGTGAAACTGAATATAGACAAGGGCTTTCTTACAGCCTGCCCGGATGGAGTCCTGTATCTTAAATCATCTCAGGGCAAACTTATGTACAGTTATTCAGAGAAGAGAATAGCCTATTTCCAGCCGGACTGCATATCGCTGATCCTCAGCCGAGGAAGCAAGGATGAAGTCCTTGTTTCGCGTAATCTGCTTGCCCAGGAGATCTGGTCGTTGGGTGTGTCAGTGGCTGACAACAAGAGTACTTCGGGAAGTAATACTGCAGTAGGAGATATAAGTGTTTCCATTGATACTTCAAGATGTTGGATTTCAGATGGATATGTGATAGGAGGAAGTAATGGAAAGGGCTCCGGTTCCAGCGAGGCCCTGACAGTTTCGCAGGCTTTGGATTCAATCGGTGAAGAGGATGTGTGGGTGAACGGATATATTGTAGGAGGTGACTTGA
Organism: Bacteroidales bacterium; assembly: GCA_017546585.1. Lineage (GTDB taxonomy): Bacteria > Bacteroidota > Bacteroidia > Bacteroidales > UBA932 > Cryptobacteroides. The sequence goes on along the minus strand of JAFYWC010000150.1, from coordinate 16,370 downwards.
CATCGTCTTCAGCTTCTTTTGAGGCTCCTTTCAAATCACGTACGAACCTGGTTCTTGGACCGCGTTCTTCCACATCTGACAAGAAAGCCTGTTTGTCTGTACAGCTTCCTTCCGGCAGCCTCAGAGATGCTCTCAATCTGGTCGACAATCCTTCGCTTTTAGGAAGGAAGGTGTCATTGAGAGGTGACATCGTCGATGCTTACTACGGAATTCCCGGTCTGAAGAATGTCACTGAATTCGAACTGCAATGAGATCGTTGAAATTTCTGATTCCGCTTATGATTGCGGGATGTACAGTGGCGGAGATCGAGCAGGAATATTCAGATTTTTCGGAGGAGACTTATAAGGAGGTGCAGTTCTGTATGCATACGGATGCCGCTGTGAAAGGATTTGTAAATCCTGATGATTGCCTGGTTTCCGATGTCAATGTCATTGTCTACAGAAATGGTATTCTGGTGAATTCTATCTATGCTTCCAATGTTTCGGAAATCCCTCTGAAACTTCCTGTGGGTCAGACATATGAGGTCTATGCCTTGGCCAATGTAGGCGAGGTTGAGGCTCCTGTTTCTGAAGAAGAATTCAGGAACGGATACGTATATAGGATACAGTCTCTCAGTGACCTTGATGAGACGATCCCGATGTGCGGATCTTTGACCGGACTGAATGTGGATTCGGTGAGCGGCAAGGTCTCGCTGAAGTTGCGCAGGCTGGCAGGACGGGTGGTACTGTCGGTCGACAAGACTACTCTTGACCGTCTTCAGATACTGTCGGTCCGACTTTGTCAGAGTGCTTCTGCAGTGCGTCCGTTCAAATATGAGGGCCGAGGCGGAAGCCGGGCTGAATCTTTTATGGAGGTGATCAACGGAGACTATGCAACGGAGACTGAACTCTCCGATCTCAATGACGGTGATCAGATAAGTTTCTATACTCTTGAGAATTGTCAGGGAATTCTTTTGCCTGACAATACTGACCCGTCAGCAAAAGTGCCCTTGAGCATCGCGCAGAAGGCCATTCTTTGCACATACATAGAAATGGAGGCTGTCTTTCTTGACGGAGGCATTCTGGACGGAACGGTGAAGTACAGGTTTTATCTGGGTCTGGATGCTTGCAGGAGTTTTGATGTTCCTGGCAACTCGTCGCTGTATGTTCAGCTTATATTGACCGGAAACGGGCTGGATGAGGTGTCCTGGAGGGTTGATGCGGATGTGGAGCTGCGAGACGGCTATGCCTTCGGAACTGTGCAGGAAGGTCTTCACCCGATGTCTGATCTCTATGTCGGAGAAGTGTTTCTCTATAATGTGAGATTCGCTGATGACCTGTTGGACTATCTTGAAGGTAATATTGAAGGATGTCGTCTTCAAATCGAGGGAAGTGCATCCGAAGGGATTGAATTTACCTATGCCGGACACACGGATGACAGCTTGATTACGGAAGGAAGATGCATCAGATCCTGTAAGGGTGAACTTGTTCTCTATTCTGCTGATGGTGAGAGGATTGCCAAGCTGTGTGATGATGTCTCCGTCGGTCTTCCCCAAATGCTTGTCAGCGAATTTCAGTATGCTGATGACGGCTATATCGAGCCTCTGTCCTATATCCCGGAATGTGATATAAACGGACAGTCGGAAACACTGTATGTGTACCTTACAGACAAGAACGGAAACGCCTTGAATTCGGCGGATGCATACGGCTTTGATTTCAGTCTGTTTGACGTTGAGGGCCGCGTCGAGACAGATGCGGATGGGGTGGCTCCAAATTTTTCATTGGAGGTGACGGACGGCAATAGAGAAGATGACGGTTGCGCTTTCAATGTGATTTTCGGCTGCTCGAATGATGGCAGTGATGAAGTTGCCAATGCCTCATTGGCAGATCTTGCATTTGGAGCAGAAGAGGTATATGCCGTTCTTTCTGAATCAGAGCATAATATCGGTTGTAGATATATGTTCTGTCCTGCAGTTCAGCCTATTGTGTTCAAGCTTGTTGACAATGGTTGGGCAGGGTATTTTACTGCTGGTCTGTCGGCTGTCGTAGACAATCCGTCTAACCTTTCTCTTGATTTGGATGTCTGGCAGATCAATACTTCTGTGGACAAGTGGAATGCAGTATCCAGAAATGAAGTGGTGGACTATGTCGAGTCCAGCCTGGATGTAAAAAGGATGAAGTATATGACAGGGGCATTTGTGACTGACGTCAATCCTGTCTTTGTGTCCGGGATGCAACTGGTGTCGGAAAGGAATGACAACGGAGATCTGTATCTTGAGGATGGCAGACAGATGGTGTATCCTCTTGAGGATCTGGATATAGATGACATATGTTCAGCCCTGCTTTATGACAAGCATACGCAGGATGCGTTGCATCATCTTGTGGATGTTACTGTCGGAGGATATCGGTTGTCTGCCTCTGATCTCATCGTGGTAGACAGTCTCAGCAACGGCACGAAGAAATATGACATAATCTATGGTGAGTTCAATGATAGGGGTATATGGGCATTCAGTGATGATGTGCTGCTTCATTCTCCTGGAAATCAATTGAGTGCATTCCCGAATATATCTCCTGGAACTTTGCGGAGGCTTCAAGGCAGTTACGAGGCGGATGGGCCGGTGAAAATCTGGCTGGAGTATGATGGCGGAGAACTTATAATCTATACTTACGACACTATCGGAAAGGACTCTCATCTGACTCTGACCTGCCGTTTTTCCGGTACGGTTCGGGGTTATGTGGAGACGCATCCGAACGGCACGATGGGAAAGGCTCAGGACAACTATTGTGAAGCCACGTTTGACAGGACAGTGACCGGAATACCGCTGGATAAACTCATATTGCCGGTGAATCCTGATGGGGGAGTCCTGAAGGAGGCGATGGATGAGATCTATTCATACACTTTCCCGGATTCGTATAATTGGATCGGTACCGATTCCAACCGCTATGAGCACCACGCACATCCGGTGACGATGGAATGCCGTTTTGAGGCGTATGTTGAAGGAACTGACGGAAAGGAACTGCATCCGGTGGAGGTGGTTTGGGTCTATGATGTCCTGAAATATCACCACGCCCAGGAAGACGTGACTTATGACTGTAAGTTGAAAGTGGAAAATGTGGCATACGATATCGCCTTTGTTGACAGAAAATAGGGACGGACAGTTGTTGGTTTACATATAATTATGCGTATCTTTGCGCGCGTTTAAATTATATGTAGATGAAAAGGATCAAACAGTTTATTACAGCAACTGTCATCCTTCTTCTGTCAGCAACCGTTTCTCTGTCTGCTCAGTCATCAGTAAAGGTGACTGGTGTTGTTACTTCGGCAGAGGACGGTCTTCCTATGATAGGAGTCGGAGTGATGGCAGGATCCGGCAACGGTGTCATAACATCTCTGGACGGAGATTATGCCATCGAGGTTGCGCCGGGTACTGAGCTTGTATTCTCAAGTATCGGTTTTCTGGATCAGAAGGTGACAGTACCGTCTGTGGCTGAGTTTGTGCACAATGTGGTGATGCAGCCGGAAAGCCTGAAACTTGATGATGTGGTCGTGATCGCATACGGTGTCCGCAAGAAGGGCACAGTGGCCGGTTCAGTTTCGACTGTGAAGTCGGAAAAGCTGGAGAATACTCCGACCGCGGCATTCGACCAGGCTCTTCAGGGACAGGTGGCCGGTCTTACAGTGCTTTCAAGCACAGGTGAGCCGAGTGCGTCTGCCACTATGACAATACGTGGAACAAACTCCATCAACTCAGGTACAGCACCTTTGTACATCCTTGATGGTGTGGCTATCTCCGCTTCGGATTTCAATACGATCAATCCGGCAGATATCGAAAGTATGTCGGTGCTCAAGGATGCGTCGTCGACATCCATCTACGGAGCGCGTGCGGCAAACGGTGTGATCGTGATCACGACCAAGAGGGGACGCAATATGTCCCAGCCGAACGTGAACTACCGTATGCAGATGGGATGGTCTGCGATCGCACACGGCAATTGGGATCTTATGAATACCGCAGAGCGTATCCAGTACGAAAAGGAACTCGGTCTTACAGCAGGTCAGAACTATGACTACCTGTCAAAGACTGATGTGAACTGGATGGAGGCGGTCTTCAATGACTCGGCTATGCTTCAGAGTCACGAACTTTCAGTATCGGGTGCTACCGAGACTACCAACTACTATTTCTCAGGCGGATATTACGACCAGCAGGGTATTGCCCCTGGTTCGCAGTTCACACGATACTCGATGCGTTTCAACTTCGAGCAGCAGATGGCAAAGTGGCTGAAGATGGGTACCAACACTATGTTCAACTATCAGGGCATCCAGCAGGCTGACGAGGGAGCGTATACTCTTGTGACTCCGATCTCGGCTGCACGCTTTATGCTTCCGTACTGGAATCCATACAAGGCAGACGGTTCGCTCGCTTCCATCAATGACGGCACCTGGAGCGGTTCCGGCCAGAATCCTCTGGAGTGGCTTGAGAACAATCCGCTGATCTACAAGAAGTACAAGGTGTTCTCGACAATGTTTGCGGAACTTACTCTGTATAAGAACCTTGTGTTCAAGTCTCAGTTCGGCGTGGACTTCTCTCATACAACAGGCTTCAGCCAGTCATTCCCTGATTACGCTCCTAACCAGGGAGAGGGTAGTGCTGCAAGAAGTTCAAGCGACGGTATGAACCTGCAGCTTGCAAACACTTTGACATATCGTTTCGATATCGACAATATCCACGACTTCAACTTCCTCCTCGGACACGAGTGGCAGGATTATCACGTTGAGGCATTCAGCGTAAGCACAGCCGGACAGAACAATAAGCTTCTTACAGACCTCTCGACTGGTACCAGAGTCACTTCGTGGACAAGTACTGCGGATTCGGATTACTCACGCGTTTCATTCTTCGGACGTGGAGAGTACAACTTCGCTGACCGCTATTACGGAGAGGTTTCCCTCAGAACCGACGGTTCTTCTCGCTTCGGAAAGAACAACCGCTGGGGTGTGTTCGGCGCAGTAGGATTTATGTGGAACCTCAGGAACGAGGACTTTATGACTGACACCCGCAGCTGGTTGACTATGGGTCAGGTCGCATTCAGCTCAGGTACTTCCGGCAACTCGGAAATTCCTAACTATGAGCACCTTGCTCTTATCGGTGGCGGCTCAGACTACGTCGGAGATGCCGGAGTGGCTCCGATCCAGCCAGGTAATGAGAACCTCACTTGGGAGAATACCTGGACCACAAACCTTGCGTTCCATTTCGGATTCTGGAACAGACTCAATGTAGATCTTGAACTGTACAACAAGAAGACTACCGATATGCTTATGTCGGTTCCGTTGGCATACTCTCAGTCGAACGGATACGGCTACCAGTGGTCTAACGTAGGTGCTATGGTCAACAGAGGTGTGGAGTTCAACGTGAACGCTACTCTTCTTCAGACAAAAGAGCTCCTCTGGACTGTAAATGCAAATGTCGGATACAACCATAACAGACTTACCGAACTCTACAACGGAGTTGACGAGTACGAGACTTCCAATACCAGCACAAAGCTCGTTGTGGGACATCCTGTAGGAGAGTTCTACATCAACCGCTACGCAGGTGTGAACCCTGCAAACGGAGATGCTCTCTGGTATGACAAGAACGGCAACATCACAAACGAACTCCGTGATGAGGACAAAGTGATGATCGGAAAGACATACCACGCTCCTTGGCAGGGCGGTTTCGGTACCAATGTGTCCTGGAAGGGAATCAGCCTCAGCGCTCAGTTCAGCTGGGTGGGCGACCGTTGGATGATCAACAACGACCGTTATTTCGACGAGTCGAACGGACGTTTTATGACCTACAACCAGTCAAGCAGGCTTTTGAACAGATGGAAGCAGCCGGGCGATATCACAGATATCCCACGTCACGGTGAATATACTGAGTTCGACAGCAGACTTCTCGAGGATGCTTCGTTCCTCCGTCTGAAGAACCTTATGCTTGCATACGCTCTTCCTGCGGACCTCCTCAAGAAGACCGGCTTCATCAGAGGCCTCAGAGTATATGCTCAGGGACAGAACCTGCTCACATTCACCAACTTCTCAGGTCTTGATCCTGAAGGAGTCGCAAATGTGTATGCTGCCCAGTACCCGATGTCGCGTCAGTTTACTTTCGGTCTTGACATAATGTTCTAAAGTGTGACTATGATGAAGAATATATATATGACAATAATGAGAATGGCTGCAGTGACTGCAGTTGTTTTCGGCCTGTCTTCGTGCTTGGAGAAGGTTCCGGGAGATTACATTCCGGAGTCAGAGAGTATGCAGAACCTCAACGACGCCGAGCAGATTCTGACAGGCATATACACAGCATATATGAGCAGTGGACTTTACAGCGGATATCTCACATTGTGTCCTGATATCCAGTCAGATCTTGTGTATGCGGTGCAGGGAAACTCAAACACTTTCGGAAACATCTGGCAGTGGGACATCCGCTCGACAAATTCCGAGGTCGAGGCTGTGTATGCATCTCTTTACAGGGTCATCGGACGATGCAACTTCTTCCTTGACCAGGTGAAGGAGCTTCGTGATTCAATGACCGATGACGGAGAGATCCAGACTCTCGACTATTACACCGGTGAGGTGTATTGCGCGAGAGCGTTGGCATACTCGGAACTCATCAAATGCTACTGCAAGGCATACGATCCTGCGACAGCAGATACTGATCTCGGAGTAGTACTCGCTGATTCATATTTCGGCGAAGCGCCAAAGAAGCGTGCCAGCCTTTATGACTCATATCAGTTCGTTCTCGCCGATCTTGCAAAGGCGGAGGAACTTCTCGAGGAAGAGTATGACTACTTCGATGCGGCGTATTTCACTCACGCATCCGCTCACGCTATCCACGCACGTGTCGCGCTCTATATGCAGGATTGGGACAAGGCAATCGAAGAGGCTTCGATCCTCATCGCTTCGAATGCTTTCCAGCTTGCTACCTGCAGAAGCTATGTGACTTCAAGCCAGACTTATCTTGACTATCTCTGGACAAACGACACATCTTACGAGAACATCTGGAGAATTGGCTACACACAGACTTCATATGGTGGAGCCCAGGGATCTGTCTTCCTCAATTTTACCAGCGATTATTACTACTACTATCCTGACTTTGTGCCGGCTCAGTGGGCTCTTGACCTCTATGAGTCAGTCGATGCAAGATACACTGCATATTTCACGACATATCAGACAGGATATTCACATCAGCTTGCCTGGCCGCTTCTTGTAAAGTACTACGGCAACGAGACTCTTATGGCAAACCTCATCTATCACGTGAATATGCCTAAGCCTCTCCGCCTTGCAGAGCAGTACCTCATCCGTGCGGAGGCATATTGCAGAAAGGGATCTTATTCTGCAGCGTCGAACGACCTCTCGGCTCTGCGCCAGACAAGGTTCACTGCAGGAGGCACCATTTCCGTAAACGCATCCAACTGGCTTGAGATCATCTCGGATGAGCGTGTGCGCGAGCTCTATATGGAAGGCTTCCGTCTTCACGACCTCAAGAGATGGGGCAAGGGCTTCGAGCGCACTCCGCAGATGCATTGCCAGTCTGAAGGCAGTTCTCTCAAGATCGAGGCCGGAGATCCGCTCTTCGTATGGCCGATACCGAACCACGAGATAGCTTCTCCTGGCTCTCAGATTCAACCTAATGAAAGCAACAGATAATATGAAGCAGATCATCAGATATATGACAATGCTCGCAGTGGCGGTGGCCGGGATGACCGCCTGCCACGAGAGGTATGTGACATACGACGATGCCGAGTACATTATGTTCGCAGATACTTTGGCGACATATCCGGTTCAGCAGGACGTCGAGTATTTCAGCATACCGGTTGTGTCGACTGTGACCCGCGACTATGACCGTACATTCGGTGTGGAGATCATTGACAAGGGAAACAATGCCATTGAAAACGTACACTACAGACTCCAGTCGAACACAGTCACAATCAAGGCGGGAGAACTTCGCGCAGATGTGCTTGTGCACGGCATCTATGACAACATCGAAGCTGCGGATTCTCTCGGATTCCAGCTCAGTCTTGTGATGGATGACAACCTTGTGATGCCGCTGTACGGCAAGCAGACCAAGGCTGTGCTTATGAAAGTCTGTCCTTTCGACATCAACAATTTCACAGGATACTGTGTCTTCACTTCGATGTTCCTGTACAACTACAGCCCTACAGGAGCATACCAGAAGCTGGTCTATACAGAGAAGCATCCTACAGAAGAGAATATGATCATCTGCCGCAACTGGCTCAATGACGGTTATGACGTGACTATGACATTCCATCCGGAGGATCCTATGAGACCTCTCGTGACTATGGAGGACGATCAGGTTGCCAGCGATGAAGGCTCGTTCTTCGGAACCGCCCACGGCGATGACAGGATACTTGTCAGAAGCAGTACTCTCAGCGAGTCGGCGTTCTATTCCTGCGGAAGCTACCTGTACGTATGGGTAGAATTCTACGTGGAGAACCTGGGTACGGCCATCGGAACCGTAGGCCACTTCTACAATATTATGGAGTGGATTTCTGATGAAGAAGCCGAGAGACTTATGAGAGAAGGAATGTAATACAGCAAAAGAGAAGATTATGAAATATATACTTAAATCATTCAGCATTTTCGTTGCAACAGTTGCAATGATGTTTGTATCCTGCAATCAGGAACAGCCTGTGGAGACTCCAAAGCCTGTTTTCCCTGAATACAAGGAATATAATGTGACTGCAGGTTCATCATTGGATATCGCTTTCACTGCAAATATGGACTGGGAGATCACTCTTCCGGACAATACCGCTCAGTGGTTCTGGGTGAAGGACGGCACATTCAAGCTCCTCCGTGCAAAAGGAGAGGCGGGTGATCAGGTAGTCACTATCGGAGTGTCTGCAACAGAGGAGTTCGATGTAGACCGTACCTGTGATGTGACATTCACAATGGGCGGCGAGTCTAAGGTGATTGCGAAGATTGTGCGAAGCGCCAAGGAAAAGACTCTGACTCTCTATGCAGCAGTAGTTGCTGACGGTGAGATCCAGTTCAAGGAGGATGGCAGCGGCTATCTTTATTCCGAGTCAGAGGCTCAGAAGCTTGACCTTGTATGGACCGGTTCAGACTTCAGACTTCCGGTTCAGGTCGATGCAAACTACAACTGGACAGTAAAGACACCGGTATGGGCGCAGATCGATGTGCCTGAGAACGGTGCCGGACTTACATCATTCAACATCTTCGGCGTACCTTCAGAGTATCCTCTCGATCCTGCTGACGGTAAGATCCAGTTTATGGCAGGAGAGACTGTCGTGAAGGAGTATGCCATCTCTATTCCTGGCTGCAAAGACATCTTCTCATACAAGATGGATATGAGCATCTCGGAGCTTGAGTTCAACTATGTAGGCCAGTTCAAGGTGACTACAGGTTTTATTGAGGGGCCTGCAACAGGTTATGTGTCAGGCGCTTCCGATGTAAGGGTGCTCGCTCTTGCAAAGGATGGCGACGCATATCTCGCAGATGCTCCATCTTGGCTTACTTTGAACGTGGCTGATTATGATGAGACAGAGGGTGCTGATGTACTTCAGGAAAGATCTTTCAGCGTGTCGGCATCTCTCAATGAGGGTGACAACCGTTATGCTGCTCTTTTCTTCCTCCCTCCTACAATCACTGCAGATGCTTCAGAACTCTTTGATGCTGATGGAGTGAAGGATGACTATAAGAAATATATGATTCCTGTAACTCAGCTTTCAAGCGATCAGGAATTCGTTGCAATGCTCTCTAATCCGTCTGATATGGCGGCTGCCGGTGCGACATTCTCTGTTGCTGACGACGAGGAGCTCAAGGCTATGTTCGGCCAGACAAGATTTGCATACGATCTCGTATACACAAATGAATATGCCCGCGACGAGGCCAGAATGATGTTCACTTCACCTGTTACCTCATATAAGGTGTTCAACGCCGATCAGCAGGATATGACTGCGTCTGAGGATTTCTTCCTTTCCGTGACTTTGAATGAGGATATGCTCGGTGGAGTGATCGATATGGTATCTGAGGCTGCTGCTGAGGGATATGTAGTATTCTATGGTGCGACAGAGAACGTGCTTGCTGTGATCAGATGTACATTCAACCCTGAGGAAATCATCGGTGAGGTGGCTGACGTTGCATTCATCGGTGAAAGCGAGATGTATGCTCCGATGGTAGGCGCAACACTTGAGAATGTGTATGACAATCCTGAATTCAGCAGATATAAAGAGGGCAATGCTCTTCTTTACCATCTGAAGTACACAATGGAGAATATGCCGATGACGATCTCCATCCCTGCATCCGTAAAGAAGCATACCGTGAACCCTTATGCTCTCCGTCACAATTTCAGTGTCAATGAGACGAAGTATGACGAGACATTCGTAAACGGTGTACTCGGAGGAGTAGCACTCGTTGACGGTGGTGTCACAATCTATATGCTTCCTGACGGAAAGGATTATCTCCGCGGAAACATCATCTTCACCAATTCTTCGGATGAGACTGTCCTTGTGCTCGTATGTACAATGGATCTTCGCTAATCATCTGAATAATAAGATTGACTATGAGATATTTACGTAATATTATCCTTTGGGTGCTTGCCGCGATGGCCTTCGCTTCCTGCGTGAAAGAGCAGGAGCCGGACTATCGCGAGCATACCTACGGATATGTACAGTTCAAACTGTACAAGGAGGCTTCATATGAGGCTACGAAGGCTGAAAATCAGCTGGAGTACCTCAAGGATGTGGCCAAGATTCAGGTTGTGCTCAGCTTTGAAGGCAACCAGATCTCCCAGACTCTCGTGGCCAGGGCTGCCGACGACGATGCTGCGGAGTTCGGATTGAGGAGCGACAAGCTCAAACTTCTTGCAGGCTCATACAAAGTGCTGACATTCTCTTTGTACAACAAGATGGATGAGGTCGTATATGAAGGAACACCGGGTGAAGGTTTCACATCTTTTGATATCGTAGCCGGTGGCCTTATCACTCACGACCTTCTCGCAAATGTTGTGGAGAGAGGCAAGGTAAGGTTCACGCTTGTCAAGGATATGTCGGACTTCCAGTCCAATCCTGTGACAAAGGCTGCAGTTCGCGCCTATACTTTCGACGAGATCGAGACGATCTCAGTCACTGTCAGGTCTGAGGATGGTGTCAAGACTGTCTTTGAGGAACTGCCGACAACCTTCTCCATCCATTTCGATGAGACTGATGATGTGGAGGACGGCTATCAGGTGTCAACAATGCTTTGCGACACTCTGCTTTCTCTCAGAGCCGGCAAATATACAATCGAGGAGTATGCCGCATATGATGACGGCAACAGCCTTCTTGAGGTGAACTCACGTGTAAACGCCAGCTTTGAGGTCGCTGACAACAGGACCACAGAGGCTGATGTGCCTGTGAAGCTCTATGAGAGTGACGAGTACATCAAGGACTACTATGCCTTGTATGAGATCTGGAAGGCGCTTCACGGAGAGGAGTGGTATTACAACGGCGAGGACTATCCTGTAGGAACCAACTGGGACTTCAACAAGGATCCTGATCTTTGGGGTGACCAGCCAGGCGTATCCCTCCACTCGAACGGACGTATCGCTATGATCAATTTCAGCGGCTACGGCTTCTATGGCCATATGCCTGCTGCGATCGGTCAGCTTACAGAGCTTGTGGAACTCTATCTCGGCTCTCACAATGACAGCACTCTTTCTCAGTATGATCCTACTGTAGAGCCAGGTGCAGGCACGAAGAACCGTATGGAGAGACACAAGAAGTATATGAGTTCACTCCATCCTGCTACACCAATGTCGGAGCCTGTCGCAAGGGCTCTTGCCGAGAACGACATCTTCATTCCTGAGACCGAGTACTACAGGACAATGAAAGAGTCGGAGGTGATCGAGACAGGTACAGGACGCTCGCTCATCCAGCCTAAGGATATGTCTGCCGGCAAGATCACAAACGGTCTTCTCAGTCTTCCTGCGGAGTTCGGAAAGCTGACCAAGCTTGAGCAGCTTTTCATCGCAAACAGCAAGATCACCACTCTTCCTATGGAGATGGCGAATCTTACATCCCTCACTGATATCGAGGTGTACAACTGTCCTGATATGGTGGAGTTCCCTATGGCACTGACAAAGATGCCTTCGCTTGTGTCTGCGAACCTTGCCTGCAACCCTCAGTGGAATGCTGAGGAGGCTTTGAAGGGTCTCAAAGGTCTTGCTACGGGTCCGTCGAAGGAGAAGCTTCAGATCCTTTATTTCCTTGGAAACAAGCTTGAGTTCATCCCTAAGGAAATCAAGAATATGAAGAAGATCGGTCTTCTCGATTTCTCATCAAACAACATCCAGTACATCGAGGAGGCTTGGGGAACGGATATCAAGCCTGTTCAGCTGTATCTCGATAACAACAAGCTTACAGGTTTTCCTGTGGATGAGAACGGAATCTTCTGCTTTATGGAGGACGCCGAGACATTCTCTGCAAGAAACAACAGACTCACAGAGTTCCCGGACATCTTCTCTGCCAAGTCGATCTATACAATTGTCACAATCGACTTCTCATACAACCAGATTTCATCTGTGCAGAACGGTGACAATTTCAAGGGTGTGAATGTGGAGACTCTCTCTCTTGCCAACAACCCTACAATCACAAAGTATCCGGTAGAGTTCGCAAAGTCGAATTCACTCGTATTCTATATGAATCTTCGCGGATGCAACCTCGAGGAAATCCCTGGCGAGGCTCTCGTGTATGAAAACTCGAAGTTCCTGACTTCTCTTGACCTTTCATACAACGACCTCAGCGATCTTCCTTGGGAGATGCACGCCGGTAACCTTCCATATCTTTACGGTGTGGAGCTGTCTTTCAACAGATTCAAGGAGTTCCCTTGGGAGCCGCTTGACAGCCAGTATCTTACAGTCTTCGCTATACGCTCTCAGAGAGATGCGGACGGTAACAGATGCCTTTCTGACTGGCCTGAGGGAATCTATCAGCATAGAGGACTTCGCGGACTGTATCTCGGTTCCAACAATTTCGGAAAGATCCAGGATACGATCTCGACCATCTGCTATTACCTTGACATCAGTGATAACCCGAACATTGTCTTCGATGCGTCGGATATCTGCTATGCTATCCAGCAGGGCGCATATATCCTCATCTATGACAAGACTCAGAATATCCTGAATTGTGATATACTTCTATATTAATGCTGGAGGAAATGAATATGAAAAAGATATTTATCATAGCTATGCTCGCTGTTGCTGCAGTATCCTGCATCCAGGAGCCTGACGTGGACTTCGGTGTTGATGAGAAGACCATTCTTGTAGGTGCTGCCGGAGGCGAGAGGACATTCAATGTGTCTTCATCAGGAAGCTGGGTGGCGATGACTGAGTCACCTTGGATTTCAGTTTCGCCTGCCAACGGACGCGGTTCGCAGCAGTGCAGCATCATTGTAGACTCTACACTTGTGTATGATCAGCGTACCGGAGTGGTGCGTATCCAGAGCCTTGACGATTCTGATGACAAGATGGACTTCGAGGTGATCCAGGAAGGATTCGAATACCAGATCGTCCTTAAGGAATCAAGAAAGGACGTCGCTGATTATGCAGGTTTTAACGACCGTAAGTTCAAGGTGAAGGTCAAGGCCAATGTGGACTTTGATGTTGTGCTTCCTGAAGGAAGTGCAAACTGGCTTTCATATACAAAGTCGACTTTGAATCTCGACAGAGGATCAAGGCCTCGCGAGTCTGTGGTGACTTTCGAGTGGAGAGTCAATTCACGTGATGTGGAGCGTGTCGCCGATGTAGTCTTCCAGCCTAAGGAAGACGTGCAGATGTCTAAGCAGGATGGTCTCAAGATCGTTCAGAAGGCTGCGCTTCCGATTCCGGAAAACACACCTGCTGGAGACTCGCTTGCAATTCTCGCGGTCAGCCGTGCACTCGGCTCGTTCACCGAGTTCGATACTTCAGAGAAGATGGAGTACTGGACAAACGTGAAACTTTGGAAGTCAGGTCCGAACAAGGGACGTGTAAAGTATGTCCAGTTCTTTATGTTCAAGACTCAGGAGGTCATTCCTTTTGAGATCCAGTATCTTACAGCAGCTGAGGAGATTGTCATCTATTCGAACGCAAACCACTTCCTCCGCAGCCTCGATACAGGTGAACACATCACAAAACTGACAAACCTCAAGAGACTTACAATCGGTGCATATGGACTCACATCATTGCATCCTGATTTCGTGAACCTCAAGAATCTTGAATATCTGGACCTCAGTTCGAACTGTTTCCAGTCGCTTCCTGACATCCTCTGCAAGGAGAACTTCCCTAATCTCCACGCTTTGGTGATGAATGCAAACCAGAGAAATACCGTTTACGACCTCAGCAATGATACAAGAGACAACATCGGTGGCTTCATCGATGACGATCTCAACACTGAAAGCGGTATGCGCGCATTCAAGAAGATCCTTACCTGGGACAACCTCGATACTTTGAGACTTTCCGTGAACTATCTTCAGGGAGAACTTCCTGATATGACAGAGGACGGTCTTCCTGTATGGACATTCGAGGAGCTCAAGGATTCTCTTGCTGTCGGTTTGACCGAACTCCCGGTAGAACTCAGGAATGTTCCGAAGGTCCTTCCGAATACCAAGTTCTTTGCAATCAACTTCAACCGCTTTACAGGCCGTCTCCCTGAGTGGATTCTGAAGCATCCGAAGCTTGATGTATGGGCTCCGTATTCGCTTATCTTCTCACAGGAAGGAAAGACAAGGGACGGAAGGAATGCCGGATTCTCAAACGAGCCTACAAGTCTCGATGAGTATTACCAGCTCTATCCGAACAAGAAGTATAACCCTAATAAAACAGATTCAGAGTAATGACTGTCAGAACCAAGATATATTTTATTGCCGCTGCATTTGCGGCAGGATTGGCTTCCTGCGCGGTTGAGGAGCCTGTTGAGACACCGAAGGCGGAGAACAACTGCGTGGCGACAGATGTCGTTCCCGGTCAGCTTCTCGTGCGTTTCGATCCTGAAGTCGCAGATGTTCTTGACAAGGCAGGAATCACAAAGAGCACTCAGGCCATTCTTGACATTGTCGGTGGCTATGAGATCGAAAGAGTCTTCCCGATGGATGCACGTTCGGAGGAGAAGGCACGTCAGGAAGGTCTTCATCTCTGGTACGTAGTGACATTCCCTGAGGAGTGTCCTGTGGAGAAGGTTGCAGCTGACCTCTCTACCCTCGGTGAGGTGAGCAGAGTCGAGTACAACCGTACACTCAAGAGGGCTACCGAGAGAAAGGCTACCCCTCTTACAATGGAGAAGGTGCAGCAGCTTGCCGCAAGAGCAGCAACTCCTGCATTCAATGACCCTCTTCTCGGATACCAGTGGCACCTTGTCAACAATGGCGATCTCGGTGAAACGAAGTTCATCAAGGATGCGGACGTGCAGGTGGAGAAGGCTTGGAAGGAATTGAACTGCACTGGCGACCCTTCGATCATCGTGGCGGTGCTCGATGAGGGTGTTGCAGTCACACATCCCGATCTCCAGGCCTCTATGTGGGTGAATGAGGGTGAGATCTGGGGCTCTCACGAGGATAACGACGGAAACGGCTATGCAGGTGACATTCACGGATACAACTTCGTGCAGAAGACCGGTGTGATCACCACAGACAGCGTCTATGACACAGGACACGGCAGCCACGTTGCCGGTGTGATCGCTGCAACCAACAACAACGGCATCGGCATCAGTTCTGTTGCCGGAGGCAATGACTCGCAGCCAGGCGTCAAGATTATGTCCTGCCAGATTTTCGCAGGTGCATATGCAGGTACAGTCCTCGAGGAGGTACGTGCGATCAAATATGCTGCGGACAACGGTGCTGTCATTCTCCAGTGCAGCTGGGGTTATATCTCAGGAGCAGCGAACCCATACGAGTGGACACCTCAGTACTCGACAGACGAGGAGTGGCTGTACTACAACGTGCTTGAGAAGAAGGCTCTCGACTACTTCATCCACAATGCAGGTTCTCCTGACGGAGTGATCGACGGCGGTCTTGCCATCTTTGCCGGCGGTAACGAGGCGGCTCCTGCCGCAAGTTATCCAGGTGCATATCCGGACTACGTGGCGGTTGCTGCAACTGCTGCCGACTTCACTCCTGCAGTATATAGCAACTACGGTCCGGGAACTACAATTTCGGCTCCGGGCGGAGATCAGGACTACTATTATGAGTATGCAGATGAGAGCCGCTGGGTCGGAGAGCTCGGCTGTATCCTTTCGACTCTTCCTTTCAATGTGAGCGAGAGCGGATACGGTTATATGGAAGGCACATCGATGGCCTGCCCTCACGTATCAGGCGTGGCGGCTCTTGGCCTCTCATACGCGGCCAAGCTCCGCCGCCACTTCAAG
>JAFYWC010000149.1 GCA_017546585.1 Bacteroidales bacterium | reverse complement strand
TCAAACTTACATAAAAACTTTCGTTTTTACGCCCGTTAGAATAAAAATCAAGACCACATACTATCTTTAAAGAGCTAAAGCGGTCATGACTTCTCAGCCAGCCGCACATCCTAAGTGTAACGAGGTCTATGCCTCAAAAATTAATGCCTATGCGAACAGTATGTGGACTTGATGTGCACAAAGATAGTATTTTTGTGTGCATTCTCAACGAAAAGGGTATTCTGTTTCAGGATAAGATCGGAGTGCTTACTCCTGACTTGGAACGATTGGTTGATGTATTGCACGAGCACGATGCAACTGAGGTGTGTATGGAAAGTACAAGCATCTACTGGATGCCTGTCTGGCGCATCCTTGAACAGTACTTCTCTCTGAACCTAGTCAACCCATACTTCATCAAGCAGCTGCCTGGAAAGAAGAGCGACGTGAAGGATGCAGAGTGGATAGCGACATGTCTTTTGAAAGACCTCATCCGCGGCAGTTATGTGCCAGAGGACCGCATTCAACAACTGCGTCAGTATGACCGCCGCATCTTCGACCTAAACAAGGATATCGTCTATAAGCTGACCAAACTTGATGCTGCACTTCAGCGTTGCAATATACGCATCAGCAACTATGTGTCGACGACTGATGGCAAGAGCTATCAGAAGGTGGTCGAGAAGATTGCCGAGGGGACTACAGATCCTAAGGTGTTGACTGGTCTCATCCACGGCCGCATTATGAATCGCATCGGGAAAGAGGTTATTACTGCTTCTTTGACTGGCGTTATTACGCAGACTGACATTGATGTCATCAGGCAGATGAGGGAGGAGATAAAGCTCGCTCAAAAGCATCGTGACGAATGCCAGGCGAGAATGGAAGAGCTATGCAGCAAGTGGTTCCCTGACCAGATGAAGAACCTGCAGACGGTTCCCGGAATCAGCCTCAGATCAGCAACATCGATAATTGCAGAATTGGGCACAGATATGTCATCGTTTGAAGATGCAGCCCATCTGGTGTCATGGTCAGGACTGAAGCCGAGGAACGACGAGAGTGCAGGAAAGATAAAGTCCCGGAAGATAACACATGGAAACAAGTTCCTGAGGAAAACACTCATTGAATGCTCATGGGCAGCAGCCAAGACACGAGGATGCTTCTACAACACGTTCAGCTATCATCAGACTGTAGTCAGACGCAAGAACAAGATGAAGGTGCAGGTGGCCATCGCAAGGAAAATGCTGGTGGCAATATGGTTCATACTGCACGACAACGTCCCATACAGGGACTATACGCCCGATATTGTAGCGGAGTAATCCGTTGTCAATATATACCGCATATTGTAAGGTCACTATATTTGTGGTGTTCGCAACCCGTCTTCAAACTGACTAATGCTCTATGCGGCTTAGGACGCCCGTTTGAACTCTTAGTTCGCAGAGGAAATTGTTATATTATCATATCACCGCTATCACTGATAGTGGAACTCTCTCGCGCACTCAGGAGAAGTCATGACGCAACTGGCAGTGCACAGATAGTATATGATCTGGATTTATAGAGGAAATATAG
>JAFYWC010000148.1 GCA_017546585.1 Bacteroidales bacterium | reverse complement strand
AGTGTTCAGGACCTTGGCAAGATGTTCAGTATATGCAAAAATTTGTACCACAGATGTTACAAATGCGGTACAAATTATGGCAAATAAGTGTAGAAATGCATTAAAATATCATAAATGGTTAAACTTCATTCCGAAGCTTAAAGCATTGGTATCTAATGATATTCTAATACTTTACTATCTATATTGATATCGGGCTATTTTCCGATGCAGAAATTCCTAAAAATATTCCCCAAAACTTCGTCGGTTGAGATTTCACCGACAATGGAGCCGAGGTGGTAGATGGCTTCGCGGATGTCCTGAGCGGCGAGGTCGGTCGGAAGGCCGGAGGCGAGACCGTCGCGGACGCGGAGGAGGGAAGTGCGTGAGTCGGAGAGTGCCTGGACGTGACGTTGGTTTGTGACCAATGTGGTATCACTATCACCAAGGAGATCCTGCTGTGAGGCGGCCAGGATACTGCGTAAAGAGGCAATTCCAAGACTGTTTTTAGCAGAAATCGGCAGGACAGGCACTTCTAATGCCGAGTCTGATTCATTCTCCACGAGTCCTGCAGTAATGCCCTTGTTTTCAAGCGAGGAAACAATAAAGTTTAATGTGTTAACATTTTTGTTCAGCTCGCAAATGTCGGTTTTGTTGAGCAAAAAGACCAGTTTCTGGCTTGTGAAGTCTACCTTTTCGATTATCTCTTGGACTGTCTCTGATGTGCTCTCGAAGTCGCGTGTGAGATCCACCATTCCGAGTACTATTGAAGCCTCTGAAATCTTCTTGAATGTCCTTTCGATACCGATCTTTTCGACAATCTCCTCAGTCTCTCTGAGGCCGGCTGTGTCGATGAAACGGAAGAGGACCCCGTCGATGTTGAGAATCTCTTCAATGGTGTCGCGTGTGGTTCCGTGAACGTCTGAAACGATCGCACGGTCCTCTCCAAGCAGGGCATTGAGCAATGTACTCTTGCCTGTGTTTGTAGCACCGGCAATGGCAACGGGAACACCGTTCTTGATCGCATTTCCAAGCTTGAATGAGTCGATGAGGCGTGTGATGTGATCCACGAGAGCGGAAAGCAGACCGTCAAGTCTGCTGCGGTCAGCGAATTCTACCTCTTCTTCGCTGAAGTCCAGCTCAAGTTCCATAAGTGAGACAAGCTCGAGAAGTTCTGAACGCATAGTGCGGAGCTCGGAAGAGAAGCCGCCCTTCATCTGCTTGAAGGCGATGCGATGTGCTGCGGCATTCTGGGAAGCGATCACGTCAGCGACTGCCTCTGCCTGCGCAAGGTCCATCTTTCCGTTCAAGAAGGCTCTCTGGGTGAATTCGCCAGGTTCTGCTGCACGTGCGCCTGCTGCATAAAGAAGGTTCATAAGGCCAGAGGCAATATATGAAGATGCGTGGCAGGAAATTTCAACAGAATTCTCACCTGTATATGAGTGAGGAGAACGGAATACACTTACAAGCACTTCGTCCAGGACAGCGCCGGATTCATCCAGCACAGTACCGAACTTTATTGTGTAGCCTGCGGCATCGCTGATCTTGCCTTTGCGGCAAGTCACGACCTTGTCTGCAATTGTCAATGCGTCCGGTCCGCTTACTCTGATGACTGAAATCGCACCCGTTCCAGGCACTGTTGCCGGCGCGCAGATTGTATCCTCGTTTCTTATATACATATATACCATTTTAAACGCGCAACAAAATTACCACAAAAGGCAAAGAAAGCGAAATTTAATTTGCAGAATTCGGCAAAAAATGAGTATCTTCGCCAAGTTTTGCGAGTGAAATTTCACTCAATAATTTAAATATTTTTAAGGGAAACGCTATGTGTAAACGAACCAACGTTGGTACATACTTGACAATGAGCGCATTACAAGATAATGCTCAGTCATCTTTTTCCCTTGTTACTATTACTGTCGGCCATTTTCTCTAATTCAATGAGGAATGGTCGTTTTTTTATATACCCTAGCGGGTAAAAGCGAGCAAATAAATTTAAAACAGGAGATATAAAATGAAACTTAAAGCAACACTTCGTCTGGAGAATGGCCTTGAATTCCAGGGCTGGTCATTCGGAAGCGCACAGGCTGTCAGCGGTGAGGTCGTATTCAACACATCAATGGTTGGATACCCTGAGCAGTTGACAGACGCGACCTATAGCGGACAGATTCTTTGTCTGACATATCCTCTTATCGGAAACTACGGTGTCCCTTCAGAGGCCTTGATGGCGGAAAAGCTCTCTTTGAAACTTGAGTCTGACAGGATTCATCCTAAGGGACTCATTGCGTTCGATGTGTGCGAGGACTATAGCAACTGGGAAGCGGAGAAGAGCCTTCAGCAGTGGATGGTGGAGCAGAACCTTACAGGTATCTACGGCATCGATACACGCGAGCTCACAAAGGTTCTCCGTGACAATGGATCGATGAAGGGTTGCATCATTCCTGAGGGCGCAGAGCTTCCAGCAGAGGCTGCTGTTCCTTCACCTGCAGATGTATGTTGCAGCGAGCCAATCGTTTACCCTGCACAACCTGCAGAAGAGGTTGAGAACATCAACGGAAGCAAGGCTGCAGTAACTGCAGGCAAGAAGGTAGTAGTAGTTGACCTCGGAGTAAAGCACAGCATCATCAGAGGACTCCTCGCTCGCGGTGCTGAGGTCATCAGGGTGCCTTACAACTACGACTTCACTGAAATGGAATATGACGGTGTATATGTTTCAAACGGTCCGGGATGCACTTGCAACTGCGCTGAGACTGTAGAGATCCTCAAGAAGGTGATCGCAGGCAACAAGCCGGTATTCGGATTCGGAATGGGATACCACCTCCTTGCAAAGGCAGCAGGATGCGAGCTTGAGAGACTTGCGCATCCGCACAGAAGCGCTAACCAGCCGGTTCGCAGAGAGGGCAGCAACCGCACATACATCTCTTCACAGAATGTATACCGTGCAGTAAAGGCAACATCGATCCCTTCTGACTGGGAAGTATATTTCACTAACCTCAATGACGGCGCTGTAGACGGCATCCGTCACAAGAGCAAGCCTTTCATCGGCATCAACTTCGCTCCAGAGGTATGTGTAGGACTTACAGAGAATGTTACTCCACTCGATGAGTTCGTAGGTAAACTTTAAGACAACGCAAGATTATGATAGACAATACTATAAAGAAAGTGGTAGTGCTCGGTTCAGGAGCACTCAAGATCGGTCAGGCAGGTGAGTTCGACTACTCTGGTTCTCAGGCCCTCAAGGCTCTCAAGGAAGAGGGAATCGAGACTATCCTCATCAACCCTAACATCGCTACCGTACAGACATCTGAGCAGGTTGCAGACAAGGTTTACTTCCTTCCTGTAACTGCATACTTCGTTGAAAAGGTAATCCAGAAAGAGGCTCCTCAGGGTATCCTCCTCGCATTCGGTGGTCAGACTGCCCTTAACTGCGGTGTGGATCTCTATGAGGCAGGCATCCTCGACAAATACAATGTAAAGGTACTCGGTACTCCAGTTCAGGCAATTATGGACACCGAAGACCGTGAGTTCTTCAATGCAAAGCTCGCTGAGATCAACGTGAAGACCATCAAGTCACACGCTGTAGAGACAGTGGAGGCCGCAAAGGAGGCTGCAAAGGAGCTCGGCTACCCTGTGATTGTACGTGCTGCGTATGCACTCGGTGGACTCGGTTCGGGATTCTGCAACAACGAGGAAGAGCTCGTTACTCTCTGTGAAAGCTCATTCTCATTCTCTCCTCAGGTGCTCGTAGAGAAGTCACTCAAGGGATGGAAGGAGATCGAGTATGAGGTGATGCGTGACCGCTATGACAACTGCATCGCTATCTGTAATATGGAGAACTTCGACCCACTCGGAATCCATACAGGTGAGTCAATCGTAGTTGCTCCTACTCAGACCCTCAGCGCTAAGGAGGTTCAGTATCTCCACGACCTCGCAATCAAGATGGTACGCCACATCGGTATCGTGGGTGAGTGTAATGTTCAGTACGCTTACGACACCGATTCAATGGAATATTACGTGATCGAGATGAACGCACGTCTCAGCCGTTCTTCGGCTCTCGCATCAAAGGCTACAGGTTTCCCGATCGCCTTCGTTGCAGCTAAGATCGGTCTCGGATACGGTCTCTTCGATATCAAGAACTCTGTGACAAAACAGACTCCTGCATTCTTTGAGCCAGCTCTTGACTATGTGGTAGCCAAGATCCCACGCTGGGACCTCTCTAAGTTCACAGGCGTTTCTCGCAAGATCGGTTCTTCAATGAAGTCTGTCGGTGAGGTTATGTCTCTCGGACGTAATTTCGAGGAAATCATCCAGAAGGGTCTCCGTATGATCGGCCAGGGTGCAAACGGCTTCGTAGGAAACAAGGATATCAAGGTTGACGACATCGACGTTGCTCTCCACGAGCCTACAGATAACCGTATCTTCGTGATCAGCAAGGCAATGCAGGCCGGTTACACTGTTGACCAGATCCACGACCTCACAAAGATCGACAAGTGGTTCCTTAACAAGCTTATGGGCATTGTGAACACTCATAAGGAAATGAACCAGTACAACAACTGCGAGGAGATGCCTCTTGACCTCCTCAAGAAGGCTAAGGTACAGGGCTTCTCTGACGTCCAGGTTGCTAACGCTCTCTACAAGGGAATGGATACAGAAGAGGCTGAGGATATCGTACGCGCATTCCGTAAGGCTAACGGCATCGTTCCTTGTGTGAAGCAGATCGATACTCTTGCCGCTGATTATCCAGCTGCAACAAACTACCTTTATCTTACTTACGGTGGTAACTTCAATGATATTGAGTATCAGAACGATAAGAACTCAGTTATCGTACTCGGATCAGGTGCATACCGCATTGGTAGTTCTGTAGAGTTCGACTGGTGTTCAGTTAACGCTCTCCAGACTATCCGCAACCAGGGATACCAGGGCGTTATGATCAACTACAACCCTGAGACAGTGTCTACTGACTACGATATGTGCGACCGTCTCTACTTCGACGAGCTCACATTCGAGCGTGTAATGGATATCCACGACCTTGAGAATCCACACGGAACAGTTGTGTCGGTGGGTGGTCAGATTCCTAACAACCTCGCACTCAGACTCGACCAGAACAAGGTCAGCATCCTCGGAACAAAGGCAACTTCAATTGACAAGGCAGAGGACCGTCACAAGTTCTCTTCAATCGTGGATTCACTCGGAATTGACCAGCCTAAGTGGAAGGAGCTTACAAACTTTGACGAGGTAGACAAGTTCATCGATCAGGTAGGCTTCCCAGTGCTCGTTCGTCCTTCATACGTGCTCTCAGGTGCTGCGATGAACGTATGCTACAATCACGAGGAGCTCCGCAACTTCCTTGGTCTCGCTGCGGAAGTGTCTGAGAAACACCCAGTTGTAATGTCTGAGTTTATGCAGCGCTGCAAGGAGATCGAGTTTGATGCTGTTGCTGATAACGGTGAGGTTATCGCTTACGCAATCTCTGAGCATATCGAGTTCGCTGGTGTACACTCAGGTGACGCGACTATTCAGTTCCCTCCACAGAAACTTTATGTCGAGACTGTACGCCGAATCAAGAAGATCGCAAAGAAGATCGCTTCAGCTCTCGAGATTACAGGCCCATTCAATATCCAGTTCCTCGCTAAAGACAACTATATCAAGGTAATCGAGTGTAACCTCCGTGCTTCACGAAGCTTCCCATTCGTTTCGAAGGTACTTAAGATCAATATGATCGAGCTTGCAACCAAGGCAATGCTCGGCCTCAAGCCAGCTGCTCCACGCAAGTCTGCTTTCGACCTTGACTATGTAGGTATCAAGTCTTCGCAGTTCTCATTCTCACGTCTCCAGCAGGCTGACCCTGTACTCGGTGTGGATATGCACTCTACAGGTGAGGTGGGATGTATCGGTGATGACTTCAACGAGGCACTCCTTAACTCAATGCTTTCTGTAGGATATGAGATTCCTAAGAAGAATATCCTCATCTCTTCGGGTAACGCACTCCAGAAGGCTGACCTTCTCAATGCGTGCAAACTCCTCCACGAGAGAGGCTACAAACTCTTCGGTACTGAGGGATCTGCCAAGTATCTCAACGAGAACAGTGTACCGGCTGAGCGTGTGATCTGGCCGAACGAGACTCAGAATCCAGAACTTGCAGGAAAGTATAAGTCAGCTATGGATATGCTTGCAAACAAGGAGGTTGACCTCGTTGTCAACATTCCTAAGAACTTCTCGACTGGCGAGCTTACAAACGGCTATCACGTTCGTCGTGCAGCTATCGACTACAACATTCCGCTTATCACAAATGCACGTCTTGCAACAGCATTCATCCGTGCATTCTGCGCAATGTCTATCGATGACATCCAGATCAAGAGCTGGGATCAGTATTAATAGATGATACATCAATTTGATAATCCGGGGAATCGAAAGGTTTTCCGGATTTTTTATTGTCAAGGCACAGATATTGACTCGCCCATAGGCAAATTTGAATCATTTTAAATTGTTAGTGTTATGGGAAAAATTATGACAGTAATGTCGGTAGCAGTCCTAATGGCTGCAATGACAGGTTGCAACAGTAATTACAACGAGGTCAAGAAGGCGATGGACGAGCCTATGAAGCAGGAGCGCAGATTTATGGATGAAGCGATCAGGCAGCACAGCCCGGATGTTCAGAGAGTCGATCTGATAGGCAATACAGTTGTCTATACGCATATCTTTGATGGAATAGTAGATGTGAAGACCTACACTTATGATGGTGATATCTGTGTTGAAGCTGAAAGGGTATACACATTCCCAACTCAGATGAGCGCACTCCGTCACTATCGTAATGCGATCGAAAGAGCAGAACTATATGACAATATCGAACTCTTCAACAATCAGGTCAAGTATAACCTCAAAGAGGCTCAGCACAAACTTGAGACAAAGGGATTGACCAAAGAACAGCTGAAGGCCAAATTCGACAAGCAGATCGCTGATGCCAAAGCAGATATGAAATGCTGCGATGACAAGTCTAAAGACTGTTGCAAAAAAGACAATGTTAAGAAATAATTGAAAAAGGACTTTGGCTCAAAACCAAAGTCCTTTTCTTTTACATCTCGTCCTTGTCCATATTCTGGAGAAGGGCATCATTTGTGCCCCAACGGTGCATTCTGTCCTGGAGAAGTTCCATAGCCTCAATGCAGTTCATATCTGCGAGGAACTTACGCATAACCCAGATTCTGTTTGCAATGGCAGGGGAGTAGAGGAGATCGTCGCGACGAGTACTTGAAAGTGTAACGTCCACAGCCGGGAAGATACGCTTGTTTGCAAGTCTTCTGTCGAGCTGGAGCTCCATATTACCTGTTCCCTTGAACTCCTCGAAGATCACCTCGTCCATCTTTGATCCTGTCTCGGTGAGTGCTGTAGCGAGAATTGTAAGGGATCCGCCGTTCTCGATATTACGTGCTGCACCGAAGAATCTCTTAGGCTTGTGAAGAGCATTTGCGTCCACACCACCGGAAAGAACCTTTCCAGATGCAGGCTGAACTGTATTGTATGCTCTTGCGAGACGTGTGATCGAATCAAGAAGGATAACCACATCGTGTCCACATTCTACCATTCTCTTTGCCTTCTCGAGTACCATATTGGCTACCTTCACGTGGCGTTCAGCTGGCTCATCGAAAGTTGAAGCGACAACTTCTGCCTTTACGCTGCGTGCCATATCAGTAACCTCCTCAGGGCGTTCGTCGATAAGCAGAACGATCATATATACCTCAGGGTGGTTGTCTGCTATTGCGTTTGCAATCGACTTGAGAAGCATTGTCTTACCTGTCTTAGGCTGAGCGACGATGAGTCCTCGCTGACCCTTTCCGATAGGAGTGAACATATCCACAATGCGGCAAGACATATCGTTGTGTCCGTTTCCGAGAAGATTGAATTTCTCTTCAGGGAAGAGCGGAGTCAGGAAGTCGAATGGAATTCGGTCTCTGATGAACTCCGGTGTACGTCCGTTGATGTAATTGATACGTACGAGAGGGAAGTACTTGTCGCCTGGTTTAGGTGGCTTGATCTCTCCTGTTACAGTGTCACCGGTCTTGAGCGCGTGCTGCTTGATCTGATACTGTGACACATAGATGTCGTCTGGCGAGTTCAGATAGTTGTAGTCTGATGAACGAAGGAAACCATAGCCGTCAGGCATAATCTCAAGAACTCCAGTAGCTTCCACTACGCCTTCAAATTCCACCTGAGGCGGCTTCTGTGGCTGTGGAGCCTGTTTTGCAGGCTGCTCTTCCGTCTGCTGTGGCATTTCTGCAGCAACTTCCTCCTTTACAGGCTGAACATTATTCTGCTGATTGTTCTGGTTGTTCTGCTGGTTTCCCTTCTGGATCCTTGCGCGTTTCTGCTTAGGATGCTTTTCGTTATTCTTGTTTTCAGGCTGCTGAGGTGCTGGTGCCTCCTCTTTCTGAGGAGTTTCCGGCACATTCTCCTGTACCTTTTCCAGTGCGGTTTCCTGCACAGGCTCCGCTTTCGCAGCAGCACCAGCCTTCGGCTTTTTGCTGCGCTTCGCTTTCGCCTGACCCTGCTTCTCTTTTTCTTTCTCCTCAGGCTTTGCCGCCTCCTGCTCTGCAGGTTTCTGCTCCTCCTTAGGCTTTTCCTGAGAATCTGCTACAGGCTGATCCTTTTTAGGACGGCCTCTTTTCTTTCTCTCTGGCTTCTCCGGTGCGTTCTTGGCTTTCAGTTTGGCTGCCTCGTCAATTATTGCATAGACGAGGGTGTCTTTCTCCATCTTCTTGAACCCTTTCACCTCAAGTTCAGCTGCAAGCGAACGAAGACGCTCCAAGTCCATTTCTTTCAGATCGAAAATGTTGTACATAAAATATTTGTAAAGATTGTTATTCAAATGGAACTTCCCACTAAATCACGGGGAATGTCATCTGTAAAAGGAATGTGCATATCCCCAAAAGCAGACGGGGACTATGCAAAGTTAAATAAAATAAGCTAAAATGCAACCCTGACGGATTATTTTATTTAGAATCCATTGTCCCAGTAACTGCTGCTCTTCTTGAATCGCAAAATGTCTGCCAATGCTGCTGCATTAGCCTGGATTCTGAAGCTCCAAGACTCCCATTTACCGTTAGGCACCCAGGAAACGTTGATGTTGAAGCAGTGGAGATCGTAGGTTGCGCTGAGCTGTGTAGCACTCATCTTCAATGCCATAAGGTCGAAGTTTGTGCTCAACTGCATAGAAAGTCGTGGAGTGAGCTTAACGTTACCGCTCATTCCGAGTGTCTGAGTATAGTTGTGTACCTTGGCCATCTGCTCGTTTGCAAACTGGTAAGTAGGTCTGTAGCTGAACGAGTAGTTGAAGTTTACCGACCAAGGAACATTAGGATTCATATAATACAGATAACCGCCAGGAATATATTCACCTGTAATAGGGTGGTAATATATTCTGGTGTAATGGTCTGCAGGGTTGCCGCCGGCCTGCTTTGAGCCGTCGTTACCGTTGATCTGGCCCTTTCCGGAAAGCGAGTAGGAGAGGGACACACTTGCAGTGTTGAGACGAAGGAGACCCTGTCCCTGAGTGATTGCGAACTTGTTCACACGCACAACGCTCCTGTTCTGCACTTCCATCGCATATGGATCGAAGTTGGCGTTTGCGCTGATGCCGAGCTTTCCGAAGATAGAAGTGTTCATAGTCACTCCGACGTTGCTCATATTGAACTGCTCCGCAAGGAAGTTGTAGCCTGTCGTAAAGTTAAGGTTGTCGATGAGCTTCACCTTCTTAGAACCTGTACCTGTTGTATCTCTGAGATCTCGTACTTTAGCCTCAAAGTTGTTTCCGAGTGAAAAGTTAAGGCTGGCTGTCTTACCCTTGCCAGGATATGAACCTATATTACCGGCGTAGATGTTGTAGTCCTGTGTCTTGACCTCGCCGTTCCTGTCTGTATATGTGAGTGTTCTCCATCCGTTGAAATAGGTACCTTTCTCCGGACTGAACGATGCTGACAACGAAGGGGTTACGACGTGTCTGATCGCCTGCACTTTCCTGTGTTTTCCGAAGTTAAACATACCATAGAGTCGGGTACTCATAGAGATACTTCCGGAGTAGTTGTGGGTGGCTCCGAATGTACCAAATATCTTTCCCTTCATATCTTCGACCTTTCCTGTGTCAGGATTATATTCCTTCTCCGTCTTTCTGAAGAACCAGTTCATACCGTAGCTCACGCTTGGAGTTACATTGATGTACTTCATAAGCGTGAAGTTAGGGAGGCCGATCTGGAAGTTATGCGTCATACCATTCTGGAACTTGTCAAGCAGACCAGGCTGTTTGAATTCACTTGCCTTGAATCCGATCTTGTTCTGGAATGATGTGTTGTATCCGAGCGAGAACTTCTCATAGAACTTCTCCTTGCCGACTCTGTTCTTTCTCTTGAAAGGATAGAATCGGCTGACAGAGAGCGACACGTTAGGGAGCGTGAAGCTATATGAACTGTCTCGTGAATTCTGGCTGTGAAGCGCATTGATGGAAAGGTTGATCTTTCCGTTCCAGTTCTTTGAATATGATATGGAAGATGAAATCTGGTTCTGGAGAGCCTCCGTCACCGATGTTGAGTTGTATCGGTTGTTAGAAGGGCTGGAGAAGTTTACCGAAGCGGTGAAACTTGTTCCCGGACGTGCCTTAGGGTCTTGAGAATGACTCCATTTAACTCCGAAGTTACGCATCTGCTGGAAGTCGGAACTTCCTCTTTCACCCACCTGGTCATTAGAGTAGGTGAGTGAGAAACTACCGTTGAATTTGTAGTTTACCTTATATCGTGAGTTAAGGTCAACAGCCCACGATCCAAGGGTGTAGATGTCGCCGGTAAGAGCGATGTCGAAATACTCGCCGATCACAAAATAGAAACCGGCGTCACGCATATAGAAACCTCGCTTTGCCTCCTCACCGAAAGTAGGGAAGAGGATACCTGTGGCTCTGTCCGGACGTTTAGGGATGAATCCGAAAGGAAGACCGATAGGAAGCGGTACGTCAGCGATCACCGGATATGCTGGACCGAAGACAGTCTTCTGAGAAGGCTTGGTCATCACTTTTGCTGCAGTGAGGTGAAGATAATAGTGTGGCTCCTCACAGTCGCAGACAGTGTACTTTCCGTTTGTCATATTGATCGAACGGTCCGGCATCATCTTGATATTTGTACCGTGGAGGATACCATCCTGCTCCTGAGTCACCATATTGGTGATTCTCGCCTTCATAGTGTTGAAGTTATAGCGGACCTCCTCCATAGTATAAGACTTGCCACCCTGCTCCATTACGGGCTTTCCTGTAATGACTCCGGTAGTGTCTTTTGTTCCTCGTGCATAGAGTGTGGAAGTCTGGAGGTCATACTCCATATAATCTGCGGTAAGCTTCATATTCGCATATGAAACGGAGACGTCACCATAGTAATATATCATCTTCTTGCCACCGCTGAAATCCTCTATGATTGAGTCGCGAGCAGTCGTGAACGCCGGTGCCTCAAGCGAACTCTTCTTGAGCATATGGAGAGAGTCGATGGAAGCGATTGAGTCTGCTCTGTGGATTGAATCCCTGACTGCTCTCAAAGAATCCGAAAGCACAGGACGGGATACGGAATCAAGGGCCACCTGATTCAGATCAAGCTCTGATTTAGCTCGTCTGAGTCGGCGGTCGTCCTGTGAAAATGACGTAAAAGAACTGAGCACCAGCAACATAAATGCTGCCAATCCCCATTTCCTCAGCCACTTTGCCAATATTCCTGTATCTATGATGGACATTAAAATAAATCCTATCCTTTTCCTGTTTTCCTAAGTTTTTGCTATTTTTGCAACTCGCAAATTTACAACTAATTTCAATTATTACAAAATTGAGATAGGCTTATGACTCATAAAATCAGAATTATATACTTCATTATAATGGTTTGTGCTGCTGCTTCATCAGTGTTCACGGTGAGTGCTCAGTCAAAAAACCATAATCTCGGATTGAGAACGATAGTAATTGATCCGGGACACGGAGGAAAGGACCCGGGAGCGCCTGGACAGACGGCGGCGACAAGCGAAAAACACATTGTGCTGGCAGTGTCGAAGCTGTTTGGTGAAAAGATCAAAGAGGCTTATCCTGATGTAAAGGTGGTATACACACGTAGCAATGACACGTTTCTAGGTCTTCACGACAGAGCAATGGTAGCACGAAAGAACAATGCAGACCTTTTCGTTTCAATACACTGCAACAGTGTTTCAAGCAAATCTGCTTTCGGAAGTTCTGTACATATTCTGGGTCAAAAATCTGACAGGAAGAGCAATACGACCGACTATTTTGAGAGGAATATGTCAGTTGCACAGCGCGAAAATGAGGTAATTGTGCTCGAGGAAGGCTACGAGACCAAGTATACACACTTTGATCCGAACACTCCGGAGGCATACATCGGATATGCTCTCCAGTGGCAGGCGCATTATGAGAGCAGCCTGCTGTTTGCAGCGGAAGTGGTGGATAAACTTATGGTGAAACCGCTCACCCCACGTAAGATTGTAATTGATCAGGACATCTTCCAGGTACTTGTCGAGGCGAATATGCCTGCGGTTCTGCTTGAGCTGGCATTCATCAGCAATCCGACTGAATACAAATATCTTGCTTCAGCTGAAGGCCAGAAAGAGATTGCGGATCGTCTTTTCGAAGCTTTCAAGGCATATAAGACTCAGTATGACAGCTCTCTCAATGTCAGTTCTGCTCCAGTGCAGGTCGAAAAACCAGCTGCGCCAGCAGTAGAGAATCCTTCTGTCAAACCAGAGGTCAAGCCCGAAGCCACGGATCTGAAAGAATATTATTCTGTCCAGATTATGAGCCTTGGAAAACTGCTAAGCAACGGTGATCCGGCGCTAAAGGGTGTTGCAATACATCCGATTAAGCCTGAAGGCTCGAAGGTGTATAAATATGTGTCCGGTAAATTTGCGGAAAAGGCAGAAGCTTTGAAACACCTCTCAGAGGTGAGAAAAGCATTCCCAGAAGCATTCCTGGTGAAAGTAAACGGCACTTCAGTTGTCATCCCTTAGTATATTATATATAGGAGAGATATGAAATATTCAAAAGAACTCAAGATCGGTGTGTTTTTCGTGACTGTAGCGACAGTTTCGTTTTTTGTCATAAACTATTTGCGTGGAGAAGACATCTTCAACAAGGAGATGGAGTTGACCGCCACATATGCCAATGCGGAAGGACTGGTTTCTTCTGCGCCGGTGTTTATCAAAGGCTTCAAGGCCGGCAAGGTGTCTGAAGTCAGTTACCAGCCAGAGACCGACGATTTCAAGGTCGTCTGTTCGGTACGAAAGGAATTCAGAATTCCTGAGGATTCCAGAATGACAATATACGGCGTGGATATTATGGGCACAAAGGGAGTGAAGATCGAGCTTGGCAGCTCTGATGTGTTGGTTGGAGATGGTGCCGTTCTTGCTTCCGGTTATGAGGCTGGACTTGTTGACGGTCTTGCTGCAAGCATCACTCCGCTTATGGAAAAGGTCGGCAACACATTGGACAGCCTTACGGTAACAGTGGCAGGCGTAAATGAACTTCTTTCTGAGTCAAACAAGAGAAACCTCACAAGAACGATCGCTCACCTTGAGAAGACAATGGCAGACGTAAGTGGGATTGCCTCACTTGTAAACGGAAAGTCTTCTGAACTGAATGCCTTTATCGACAATCTTGCAGCTTTGTCCGAGAAGTTCGATTCGATAGCAGAAAAGGTGGATACTACTATGTCGGGAGTGTCATCTGTGGTGAACAGTTTTGATGAGGCTGACGTTGCTGCAGTTGTCAGCTCGTTCAGATCGCTTCTCGAAAAGATCAACGATCCAGATGGCACCATCGGAAAGCTTCTTGTTGATAACTCTGTTTACAATTCTGTAGACGAGCTGTTGAATGATGTTGATTCATTGGTAAAGAAAATCGAAGAAAATCCGAAGAAATACATAAAGATTTCGGTCTTCTAACGCTGTATATCAGCGATTAACAACAAAATTGTTACATTTGAATTATTCAAATTGGCAAACCTTGTGTATAATAGCGAGTTAGGTGGTTTTGCTTGTTGTAAACACTTGATTTTCAATGCTATAAGATTTTGTAAAATTACCAAGTGAAGTGGTGGTGGGGTGTCAAATAAAATTAAAAAACAAGAGATTTTTTTATTTTTTATTACTTTTTTTTCCTCATCTTTGCAGTCCCGTTAGTAATGACGGTTTCTCAACCGAAACTTCACTTTAGTAAATGACACAGGAAAGACACATATCAGTTTGGAACAACTGTCTGAACTTCATTCAGCAGAACATCGATCCAAAGCAGTTCAACGTGTGGTTCAGGCCGATCAAGCCGATGACACTCGTTGATTCTACTTTGACAGTCGCTGTTCCTTCTGAGTTTTTCCGTGAATATCTTGAAGATGCATATCTCGACATTCTTAAGGCATCACTCAAGAAAGAGCTTGGAGTTGCAGCAAGGCTTGTATACGTGGTTACCCCAGTTCAGAAGCAGGATGCACTTGTTTATCCTGCCGCTCACGGTAACGCTCCTGTAAACAAGGCAATTTCAGTTGAGACATACAGTAAAGGCGGTAACCCAGGACCTTTCGTATTCCCTGGAATCCAGAGATTACACGTGAACCCACAGCTTAATCCTGTCTATTGTTTCGAAAACCTCGTTGTAGGTGAGTGTAACAAGATGGGTTTCACAGCAGGAGAAAGCATTTCAGCAGCACCAGGTAAGACTGCCTTCAACCCTCTCTTCCTCTTCGGAGGTCCAGGTCTCGGAAAGACCCACCTCGCGCAGGCGATCGGTATTTCGATCAAGAAGAGATATCCTGAACTCGTAGTGCTTTATGTACCTGCAAACAGGTTCAAGACTCAGTATATGGATGCAGTGAACGTAAGAAACAAGCTTACTGACTTCCTCGCATTCTACCAGAAGATGGATGTCCTGATTGTGGACGATATCCAGGATCTTATGGGTCAGAGCACACAGAACGCGTTCTTCAACATCTTCAACCATCTTCACCAGTCAGGTAAGCAGCTGATATTTACATCAGACCGTGCTCCTGCAGACCTTGAAAACTTCGAGGCGAGACTTCTTTCAAGACTCAAGTGGGGACTTTCGGTTGAACTTCAGAAGCCTGATTTCAATACAAGACTTGAGATGCTCAGAGCAAGAGCCTTCCGTGAGGGTGTAAAGCTCAGCGAAGAGGTGATGAACTTCCTTGCTACAAGAATCAAGTCAAACTTCCGTGAACTTGAGGGAGCACTCATCTCACTTATCGCTAATGCAACGCTTGCGCATAAGGAGATCACGATCGAACTCGCTGAGAAGATCACTGAGAAGATCGTAGGAGAAGAGCAGAACGATGTGACTATTGATAAGGTTCAGAGAGTCGTATGTGACTACTTCAACATCTCGAAGGATGACCTTCTGTCAAAGACAAGAAAGCGTCAGATCGTACAGGCGAGACAGATTGCGATGTATATGTCAAGAAATCTCATCAGCAATTGCTCACTTTCGACTATCGGTGCTGAAATCGGAGGCAAGGACCACGCAACAGTGCTTCACGCCTGCACAACAGTCACCGACCTTATGTCGACCGACAAGACATTCAAGCAGTATGTTACCGACATCGAGAAGCTTCTCGTTCCGGTTCGTAGATAAATGATCCATTTCCTGATTCAGGGAATGGATTTTTCTTTTAATGTGCTATATTTGTAGAATATATAATTGATCAATATGAATTCAGAGACAGTACTTTCATTCTTCAAGGAAATTACCGCGATTCCAAGGGAGTCAGGTCACGAAGAGCACATCATCGCATATCTGCAGGACTTCGCTGCAAAGAATAATCTCGAGTGCAAGACTGATGAGGCAGGAAATGTCCTTATCGTAAAGGAGGCAGCTCCAGGATATGAGAACGTACCTACAATCGTTCTTCAGAGCCACTCCGATATGGTATGCGAGAAGAATGAAGGAGTAGAACACGACTTCGCAAAGGATCCTATCAAGTATATCATCAAAGACGGTTGGATGATCGCTCCAGACACAACTCTTGGTGCAGACTGCGGTATCGGAGTCGCTGCACAGATGGCAATGCTCGTGAGCGATATACCTTGCGGAAAGATCGAGTGCCTTTTCACTACAGCAGAGGAGACAGGTCTTGATGGAGCTATGGCTCTTCAGCCAGGTTTCATCACCGGTAAGGTGCTTCTTAACCTCGATTCAGAGGATGAGGGCGAGATCTTCGTGGGTTGCGCAGGAGGACTTGATACAACTGCTGAATTCCACTATAAGAACGAGCCTGTACAGGAGGATTTTGAGTTTGAGACAGTATACATCAAGGACGCAATGGGCGGACACAGTGGTGACGACATCAACAAGGGTCGCGCAAATGCTGTTCAGCTCCTTGGCCGCTTCCTCTACAGTTGCCTTGACCTCGACTGGCAGCTCGTTGCAATCGACGGAGGAAACAAGCGCAATGCCATTGCACGTGAGGCAAAGGCCGTGATCGCAGCCGAGTCTGACACACTCGACATCATCAACGAGCGTATGGAAGCATATGCGGCTGAAGTTGCTGAGGAATATGGTGCAATCGAGACTGAACTTAAGGCAGGATATGCCGAAGCTGAACCTGCAGCAGAGGCTATCGATGAAATGACAGCCTGGAACCTGGTAACAGCATTGTGTGCTTCTCCGCACGGAGTGCTTGCAATGAGCCAGGAGATCGAGAATTTCGTCGAGACTTCTACAAACCTCGCATCAGTGAAGATGACTGAACCAGGTGTTATCCGTATCGGTTCAAGCCAGAGAAGCTGCGTTACAGCGGCAAGACGCGCAGCGGCTGCAAAGATGGAAGCTTGCTTCGTTTTGGCTGGTGCAATCGTCAAGCACGAAGGAGAGTATCCGGGATGGGCACCTGCTGCTGAATCACCAATCAGAGATGCTTGTGTAGCTTCATACAAGAAACTCTTCGGTGTCGAGCCAAAGGTGAAGGCAATCCACGCAGGTCTTGAGTGCGGTCTCTTCACAGAGAAGTTCCCAGGCCTTGATATGGTGTCGTTCGGACCTACTCTCCGCGGTGTACACGCTCCAGGTGAGCGTCTTGATCTCGCTTCACTTGACAAGTTTGTAGATCTTCTCGTTGATGTTGTAACAAATTACAGATAAAGATATGGTACAGATAGCACCCTCAATGCTTGCAGCAGATTTTCTGAATCTTGAGAAAGACGTTGAACTCGTGAACAGATATGCCGACCTTTTTCACCTTGATGTGATGGACGGTGTGTTCGTTCCTAATATTTCCTATGGTTTCCCAGTGGTGGAGGCGATCGGACGCAAGGCTGAGAAGCCTTTGGATGTACATCTTATGATCGTTAAGCCAGAGAATTATGTCGAAAGATTTGCAAAGGCTGGAGCAGAGATGATCTCATTCCATCTCAACGCTACTGAAGACCCTGCTGCTGTGCTTAAGCAGATTCGCGACAACGGAGCCAAGGCTGGTCTTGTAATCAATCCAGACCTTCCGGTTGAAAGTCTTTTCCCTTATCTCAAGGACGCAGACTTCGTGATGCTGATGTCAGTTTTTGCAGGTTTCGGTGGCCAGAAGTTCATCGAAGAGACTTACGCAAGAGTTCAGGCTCTTCGTGAGGAGATCGAAAGACAGGGTCTTGAACTGCCGATAGAGGTAGATGGAGGAGTCTCTGCATCGAATGCTGCAGCACTCGTCAAAGCCGGTGCTGAAATCCTTGTGGCAGGCAGCGCAGTCTTCAAAGCTGAAGATCCTGCAGCTGTAATCGCCGCTATGAGAGGGGAGTAGGGAACTAGAGAATATAGCCTATTTCCTTGAAGCCGAATTCCAGGATCTCTCCTGAAGCGCTGTCTTTGACAAGCAATTGACCGACATCTGAGATCCCTTTGATGGAACCGGTGAATCTCCTTCCTTCAGGATCTGATTTATAGTCGACATAGTCGGCTGCAACATCAATCCTCCATATTTGAGAAAGATACATTTTGCGGATTTTTCCATATCCGCCCTTTATATGAAGGTAACGTTCAACATATGCCTTGAAGATGTCCATAAACTCTTCAAGGCATTGTTTTATATCATTGGACTCTGCTCCACAAAGAACCATAGAGGTCGGATTAGGTAGGTTAACATCAAAGTTTCTTTGATTGATATTCAGCCCAATACCAATAATGCTACTTGAAAGTGAGTCTCCAATCACCGAGTGTTCGATCAGAATGCCGCATATCTTTCTGTCGCCTACATAGATATCGTTCGGCCACTTGATTTTGGCTGATATGCCGTAGTTAGAAAGGAAATCCACGACCGAAAGAGACACTATCTCGTTGATCACAAACTGATCATATGCCTTCACCTTTGGAGCGTGCTTAAGGACAATGCTGAAAGTGAGGTTTTCGCTCGGAGCGCTTGTCCAGGTATTTCCACGTTGACCACGGCCTGATGTCTGTGACAAAGCTGTCAGTACTGACAAATTGTCAATGTCAGAAATGTGCCTTTTAGCCTCCTCATTGGTCGAATCGACCTCATCCAGCCATATAATATGATGCTTGTTTTTCATTGGTGCAGAATTTGATTATCTTTGCCAAGATTTTCACAAAATTAACAATAATTTATAAAAATGAATAAGAAAGAACTTAAGGTCATAGCAGACGCTATGCTTGAAAAGAAAGCACAGGACGTTGTATCACTTGACCTCAGATCAATCGGAACAGCTATTTCAGATCATTTCATAGTATGTAACGCAGACTCGACTCCTGCAGTTGTAGCTATTGCTGACAACGTAGAGGACAGGATGATCGAGAAGTGCAAGAGAAAGGTAGTACGCACTCAGGGTAAGGAGAACGCATTCTGGGTGATTATGGACTACGGTGATATCGTCGTACACGTTTTCCAGACTCCTTACAGGTCATTCTATAGACTTGAGGATCTTTGGGCTGATGCTGAGAGAACAGC
This sequence comes from Bacteroidales bacterium, assembly GCA_017546585.1. Lineage (GTDB taxonomy): Bacteria > Bacteroidota > Bacteroidia > Bacteroidales > UBA932 > Cryptobacteroides. Next base: position 15,718 of record JAFYWC010000148.1, on the reverse strand, counting down.
GTATACAGACGAAGACTAACAACTCCTAAAAGAAAATATGGCAGAAAAAAACAATGCACCTCGCAGGAAAAAACCTGTGAGATTGACTTTTAATATCAGTTGGATATACATTCTGCTGCTTGTTGCAATTGGCTGGATGTTCTTCAATCAGGGCGGTGCAAACCCTCAGAAGGAAGAATGGGCCGATGTGCAGAAGCAGTGGCTGGCAGGTGACATCAAGGAGGTCGTATTCATCAGAAACGAGTACGAAGGACGTGTCACAATGCGCCCTGACAGAATAGGTGATTATGCAGACAAGTTCGGCGGAAATGTTCCGGCAAAGTCTCCGCATTTCATTTTCCTTGTGTCAGGCAGCTTCAATGCAGAAGAAATGTTCGGCGAACTCAACGAACAGCTCCCAGAAGACCAGCAGGTCAAGGTGATCATCGAGAATCACGAAAGCTGGTGGAAGATGCTTGAGTGGCTTGTGTTCCCGCTCCTTCTCATCTTTATGTGGGTGTTTATGTTCAGAGGTATCAACCGCAATATGGGCGGTGGCGGTCCAGGTGGCCCGGGAGGCATCTTCAATGTGGGCAAGTCAACAGGTAAACTTGCAGAGAAGGGCGAGACTCAGGTGACATTCAGGGATGTAGCCGGACTCTATGGAGCGAAGGACGAGGTGATGGAGATTGTGGATTTCCTCAAGAATCCTGATAAATATACTGCACTGGGTGGTAAGATCCCTAAGGGAGCACTTCTCGTAGGCCCTCCGGGCACAGGTAAGACTCTTCTTGCTAAAGCAGTAGCAGGTGAGGCGAACGTTCCGTTCTTCTCTATTTCAGGTTCTGACTTCGTTGAGATGTTTGTCGGAGTAGGTGCTTCACGAGTGCGTGACCTTTTCCGTCAGGCAAAGGAAAAATCACCTTGCATCGTTTTCATCGACGAGATTGATGCAGTCGGTAGAGCACGTAGCAAGAACGGCGGATTCTCTTCAAATGATGAGAGAGAAAACACTCTGAACCAGCTCCTTACAGAGATGGACGGTTTCGGAACAAACTCCGGAGTCATCATTCTTGCAGCGACTAATCGTGCAGATATCCTTGACAAAGCTCTTATGCGTGCAGGACGTTTCGACCGTCAGATTCACGTAGAGCTCCCTGACCTTAAGGAGAGAATGGAGATTTTCCAGGTGCACCTCAGAAATCTCAAGCTTGCAGACGATTTCGATCTTGAGTTCCTTGCAAAGCATACTCCTGGCTTCTCTGGTGCCGATATCGCAAACGTATGTAATGAGGCCGCTCTCACTGCTGCAAGAAAGGACAAGAAGGCTATCGACAAGCAGGATTTCCTTGACGCAGTGGACAGAATCATCGGCGGTCTTGAGAGAAAGTCAAAGATCATCACTCCGGAGGAGAAGAAGTCGATTGCACATCACGAGGCAGGACACGCTACAGTAAGCTGGCTTCTTCCTAATGCAAACCCTCTCTTCAAGGTGACTATCGTACCTCGCGGACAGGCACTTGGCGCAGCCTGGTATCTTCCAGAGGAAAGACAGCTTGTCACCAAAGAGCAGCTTGTCGACGAGATGTGTTCTCTTATCGGAGGTAGGGTAGCAGAGGAGATCGTAAACGGACAACCATCTACAGGTGCTCTCAACGACCTTGAGCGTCTGACAAAGATGGCCTACGGAATGGTCACATACTACGGTATGAGCGAAAAGGTAGGTAATCTTTCATTCTACGATTCTACAGGAGCGAGAGGATTTGAGCTTCAGAGACCATACAGCGAAAAGACTGCTGAGCTTATCGATAAGGAGGTGAAGGAACTTGTTGAGATGATTCACGACAAGACTGAAACGCTTCTTAGAGAAAATTTTGAGGGATTCAGCCAGTTGGCAGCTCTATTATTGGAGAAAGAAGTTATCTTTGCAGATGATCTGGAAAGGATATTCGGACCACGAGCAGGCGCAAAGCCAGGCGAGGAGATTCCGAAGGATCCGGAAGAGGTCGCCACTGAAGAGCAAACAAATGAATAATTTTATCAAGAGAACCATATCAGCGGTGGGATTCGCGGCAGTTATGCTTGCCGCGCTTCTCACCAATAAGTTTGTTTTCGGGGGTGTGATGCTGTTCGCCCTTGTTGTGATGATGTGGGAGTTTCTCAAGATGACCTGTGGTACAAACTACAAGTATTCTCAGATCCTCTCCATTCTGGCAGGTGCGACTCTGTTTACCCTTGTGTTCCTTTATAAGGCCTTTGATTTTCCGGGAAGACTCACCGTACTCGCTTTCATTCCGGTGTTCATCCTGATGATCAACTCACTGTATCTCAAGGACAAGTCACGATTCGACAAGTTCGCAAACCTCTATACAGCACTGCTCTATATTGCAGTGCCTTGGTCGGTTCTCAGCTTTGCAGCGTTCTCTCCTGAGGGGGTTTTCAGCGGCAAGCTTCTGCTCTGCTTCTTCTGTATCATCTGGGGATCTGATGTAGGAGCATATCTGTTCGGAATCACACTCGGACAGAAGTACGGCAAGAAACTTTTCCCTTCGATTTCTCCGAAGAAGTCTTGGATCGGATTCTGGGGTGGAATGCTCACTTCAATAATCGTCTCTGTAGCATTATATTATCTCGGCTTCTTCCCGGTGGCTGCAAAGACTCAGACTTTTGATCTCATCCATTGTATTGCAATAGCAATTCTCCTTGACATTGCTGGTGTTTACGGAGACCTGATCGAGTCTCAGTGGAAGCGTCATTATGGAGTGAAAGACTCTGGTTCGATAATCCCGGGACACGGAGGACTCCTCGACAGATTCGACAGTGCACTTATAGCGATTCCGATCGGTATCATCTACCTTGTTGCGTGCGATGCTATGTGCCTATAAGGATTTGCCTAATTCTCTTATTATTAGTATATTTGCAGTTTTGATGTCAATACGCATTAGAACTGCATTTTTTATATGATAGTACATAGAAACTGTTACGGTACAATTCTGCTGGTATGGCTTATCTGCCTGCCGTTGTCATTCCTTTTCCTGAGATTCATTCCTTGGGCCCTAATCTCGTACACATTGACAATCATCCCTATGTTTTTTATGGGATTCGTGCTCTTTTTCTTTAGAGTACCGTCAAGAGTGCGTGTAGGCGCTGAGAACGTCGTGACATCTGTCGCTGACGGTGAGGTTGTCATCATTGACAAGGTATTCGAGCCTGAGTACATCAACGGAGAGTGCATCCAGGTATCAGTTTATATGGACTTCTTCAATGTGCACGTGAACTATTGGCCGATTGACGGAGAAGTGTCATACTATAAGTATCACCCAGGCAAGTATATGCTGGCATATCTTCCAAAGGCATCGGAACTCAATGAACATACTTCTGTTGCCGTGAAGAGCCAGTTCGGTGATGTCTTCTTCAAACAGCTTGCAGGTACATTCGCAAGAAGAATCGTATGCCACGCCAAGCCGGGAAACACTGTAGTGAAGTCAGAGGAGTGCGGAATCATCAAATTCGGATCCCGCATCGATATGTACCTTCCGCTTGATGCTGACATAAAGGTTAAGATCGGTGATCTTGTAAGAGGTTCGGAATCTATAATTGCAGAATTACGTAAATAATGGAAAAGCAGCTGATATATATCATAATGATCATTTCAATTGTGTTGTCGGCATTGTGCTCAATGCTTGAGGCAACACTTTTGTCTACGCCGCTTTCATATATTACAGGACTCGAGGATCAGGGCGTCAAGGGATCGCGCAGACTCAAGAAACTTAAGCAGAATCCGGACAGACCGATTTCTGCAATTCTATGCTTGAACACTATCGCGAATACAGTCGGTGCTTCAATTGTCGGATCGCTCGTTTATGAAGTATATGGAGATGCTCTTGTTGGAGTCTTCTCTACAATCTTCACATTCGCAATCCTTCTTTTCTCTGAGATAATCCCTAAGACTATCGGCACAAGCTACTGGAGAAGTCTTGCATTGCCGGCATCCGTGATAATCAATTCAATGATTTTCATCACATTCCCGCTTGTGTGGATTCTTGAGCATCTTCAGAGACTCATCTCCTCAAAGTCAAATCAGGTAAGCGTGAGCAAGGAGGATATCTCTGCAATGGTAAGCGTTGCGACTGAGGAAGAGGTAATCGAGACAGAGGAGAAGAAGATGATCCAGAATCTCCTTAAGCTTGATGAGATTACAGCACACGAGATTATGACTCCAAGTACAGTAGTGGAAATGGCTGAGGGCCAGATGACCATCAAGGAGTTCTATGATTCAGATCTTACACATTCACGTATTCTCGTGTACGATGAGGATGCAAGTGATTATGTGATCGGATATGTTCTCAGACAGGAAATTCTCGAGAAGATGGCAGAGGACAAGTTTACTGCAACAGTGCGTGATATCACCCGTCCTATTCTTTCGTTTCCTGAAGAAGAGCCGGTAGCGAATATCTGGGAGAAGTTCCTTGCAAAGAAGGAGCACATCTCAGTGATCATCGACGAGTACGGAACATTCCGCGGTATAGTTACGCTTGAAGACGTCATCGAGACAATGCTCGGACAGGAGATTGTCGATGAGACCGACGAAGTGGTGGATATGCAGGAATATGCTAAAGAACAATGGGAAAAGGCCCAGAAGGATATATTAAAAGCTGAGTAAAATTACTCAGCTTTTTCTTTTATTGATTCTCGATCAGTTCGAGAAGTCTGTCTATTGCTTCTGTTTCAGGAACGTGCCTCAATACCGGTTCTTTGCCTTTATAGATCGAAACCTTGCCGTTTCCTTCACCGACATAGCCCCAGTCTGCATCTGCCATCTCACCAGGACCATTTACGATGCATCCCATTACTCCGATGACCATACCCTTGAGATGTGATGTTCTGCGCTTTACCTCTTCAAATGTGCCTTCAAGATTGTACATTGTACGTCCACATCCAGGGCAAGCGATATATTCAGGACGATAGAAACGTCTTCTGGCAGCCTGCATCAACTCGTCTGTAAGATATTCAGCGTACTGACTGTCATCAAGCACTGTTTCTACACCGTTTTCATCAAGATATGTTCCTTTAAGCACCACCTCATCAAGTTCCTTGTCAAGAAGTCTCTTACCGAAATCGCAGGAGAAGTCAAGAAGAAGACGCTCTTTTGAAGGTGCGCAATATGTTGCTATAGCCTTCTTTCCTTCAAGAGTAAGCGATGACATTGTCGAATGTAGTCTTCTACCATATTTGTCAGAGAGATACTGCGCTACCGGAAGTTCATTTGCCGGATCTTCTGTGAGAGAAACTCGGATGGTGTTGCCGATTCCTTCTGAAAGAAGGGCAGAAATACCGACAGCAGACTTGATTCTTCCACCATCTCCATTTCCGGCTTCAGTTACGCCGAGGTGAAGGGGGAATACTACGCCCGTGTTCTGCATTTCATTGGCTAACAGGCGATAAGCCTCCACCATAACAAAAGTGTTACTTGCCTTGAGGGACACTACAACATTGTAGAAATCATTCTCCACGCACATATTTAGCCATTCCATAACGGCTTCCTTCATAGCAAGAGGCGTGTTTCCGTAAAGCCCTGTGATTCTTTCTCCAAGTGAACCGTGATTAAGTCCTATTCTGATCGCGGTGCCGTTCGCCTTGCATACCTCTACGAGTCTGGCGAACTGCTCACGCGCCTTCTCGTGATCCTTATGGAAATTGCCGGGGTTGATTCTTACTTTCTCTACGACTTCTGCAACAGCGATTGCAATCTCTGAAGAGAAATGTACGTCCGCTACAAGGGGAGTATCGATGCCCTGCGCCCTCAGTTGCTCTTTAATCTGTCTCAAAGACTCGACCTGAGCCAATGACGGTACAGTAAGTCGTATAAGTTCTGCACCTGCCTGATGAAGCCTTACGCACTGTGCAACAGATGCGGCAACATCAGATGTATGAGTGTTACACATTGTCTGGACTACAATAGGTGAGTCACCGCCTATGGTCACATTACCTGCTTTGACTGTTAGTGTTTCCATTGTTAGAGCTTTTTATAGACCATATCCTTTGCCAGTTTCTTTATCTCTGCCTTTGTCTTACCTGTACGTTTTGTAAGGTGGTAGTGCACACCGGCTGAAACAACAATGTTAGAAGGATATGCGTATCTGTAGTAGTATTGACTTGCGTGGTCAGGCTCGTAAAGTGAAGAAAGAGAATGTTTGTACGAAGCCTGGAAATGTATCTCAAGCGGCTCGAATACGAGAGCGAATCCGGCACCTCCCTTGATGCCGTAATCCCATCTTCTGTCAGTGTCGAGGAAGGAAGTTCTCACGTCTTCACTGACGCTTCCGGTCTTGCCTGGGAATCTCTCGATTGAAAGACGATAGCCTGCATAGCATCCAACCTGGGCAATGATCTTGAAATTCCACATATCATAGTGGAACTGAAACAGCATAGGTGCTTCCACGACATCTATAATGGCCTTTTCAGCTCCGGCGATAGTGTATGTGTAATGCTTGTCCTCGTTATATTTGAACTGATAGCCTTCCTGTGCATAGAAAAGTCCGGCCTGGAATCCGAAATATGGCATAAAACCGAACATCTTTGCATATGTAGTGACTGTGACTCCGACATTTATAGGTACAAAGAGGAGATCCTGCTTCTGGCTAGGATTCCACATAACTCGGCTCAAACCGACTCCGTACTGAACACCCATCATCGTGTAATCATTGATTACAAGCTTCTTGCGTGTGTTTATCGTATCAAGCTGCGCATCAGTTATGGCATCCACATCCATAACGAGCATATCGCTCCTCTGTGCAGATGCATATACCGATACGGCAAATAGCGTAATTATTATCAGTAATTTTCTCATATTCAATTATTTGAACATCTCCGCCACATCGATGGTCTGTTCAATTTCCATCATTTCTGGTATATCAATCAAGAAAGTACCGTCCTGGAGTTTGTAAAATCTCACCTTTTCAGGCTGACGGTGTTCGAGAAGGATACCGGTATCTACAATTCCGTTTCTGTTAAGGTCTTCAGTGATTCTGATAGAATATTTGCCGGCCTTAAGGTAAGGGAACGGAAGTGACTGATCATCGTCGATTATATAGCTTCTGAGCACCTTATCACGCTTCTCGTTAAGCAGATCGATGATGTATTTGTTGTCTACATTGGTGAGCGTCAATATCATTGTACTGAGCTTGTCGTCATTAGGAAGGACAACCTTCACTTCAGAACTGTCGTTGTAGAAGCCATTGATATCCCTGAACTTTCTATGAGGTACCTTGAGGAAATATTCATAGCCTGGCTGCAGCTTTTCGTTTGGAGTCACCACATATTTACGGAGGTTAAGTGAGTCCTGAACCACCTTATATGTGCCGATGCTCTCCTGCTGACGAGGATTGAGATATCTGAATGTCAATGAATCAAATGCCGATTCCACGAGAGGGTAGGTGAATTCAATTGTGAATCCATACTGCTCAACAGTCTCCGGCTTAGCCTCCAGTTTGAATACGGCTGTGGTATCCTCCTTCTTGATGTCTCTTGTCGAACTCTTTCCAGTTGCCTTCTTCGGTTTGAGAAGTGGAATTTCCTCAGTAAAGCTGTTCAGCATTCCCAAAGTATCTGTCTTGAGGTATTTCACATTGAGGAACAGCGTGTCAGGCTGTGGCTTAGGATCATTAACCCAGATTTCAAGGCTGTCTTGGACGATGTTGAACTGGGTTATAAGTCTATCCGTAGGCACACCCTTGATCCAGATTGAATCCACCTGCGCATAAGGAGCCATAAATGTGATGTAGGCTGTTCTTTCTCCTACACGCTCCTTGTTTACGATCATCTGCTTTGACGGCTTTTCCTTGAAGATATTGAGTTCGTATTCTGTGTTTCTCGCAAGGCAGTGAACGGTGTCCTTCATATCGTATTTCTGAAGTTCAGGAAGGGTGTCGTTTACGACAACAACCGGAACCACAAGACTGTCGATAAACGCAATCTTCTCGGTTTCAGGATCATACTTGTTGTTATTGTTCTCGTCAATAAGAGCATACATCCTGTATACGGTGTCCTTGATGTTTCGGAGCGCGAAGAAGCCCCACTCGTCAGTCTTGACTGCGGCATCTGGCCTTTTGAGGAAAACTGCTGAATCAGCGTGATCCTTATAAAGCATAACAGTAGCACCCTTCAAAGGCTTCAATGAGTTACAGTCTTGAACGATGCCTGTAACCATCATACTGTCAATCACATCACCTGTCGAGAATACAAGCGTGAAACCAGGGAACATATTTCCCTCGTTGTTGTCACCGATCGCGTTTGTAAGGTCGAGTGTGTATGTCTTGTTTGAGTCGAGGTCGCTTTCAAAATATACAACGACGCTCTTACCTTTGATCTTGAACTTCGCAGCCTTTTCCAATGGAGGAGAAAGGTAGAGACTCTTAGGGTCTTTCACTACGACATACTCGTTGAACTCTATCTTCAACTGTGTCTTATGAGTAGGCACGTTTACCTGACCGAGTGTCGGATAGATTTCAGTAATTACAGGAGGGATGGTGTCTTTAGGACCACCAGTCGGAGGAGTAGTCGTATTTGCACAAGAAGGGGAGAACACCAACACAGCAATGATGGTGATCACCGATAAGAGCGGAAGGTATTTCTTGAGAAAAATCTTCATATATAAATCTAAGTGTTATAGGTCTGTCTTCACGACAGTATCGATTCCCTGAATCTTTCTGAGTTTTAAAATGAGGTTCTCGAGGTCGTCAATGTCGTGTACATAAAGATCGATGAATCCGTCAAAGACACCGTCCTCGGTTCCGATGTTGAATCTTCTGATGTTGACGCTCAAGTCTTTTGAAGTAAGCCTTGTAATATCGTTGATCATACCGATACGGTCAGTTCCCTTGAGGATGATGCGTGCAAGGTATGAGTTCTCTGAATTTTCCTCTGCTGCCCACTTCACAGAAACGATCTTGTCGCCGAACTTGGCAGCGAGTTTGTTTGCATTGCTGCAGGTACGCCTATGGACAGTGATTGTGCCGTCAGAGGCCTTGAATCCTACTACGCTTTCTCCCAGAATCGGTGTACAGCACGATGCGAGTACGTATTTGTGCTTCTCGTCTGAGTTGGAAATGACGAAATATGATTCCTTGTTGATGCCCTGATACTTTTTGAGGTTCTCTGAGAGTCTTTCAAGGTTGATGATGCCGCTACCTATCTTGAAATAGAGTTCCTCTGGCTTGCTGTCAAAGATCTCGTACTCATCCATAAGAGAATTGAGCACCTTGTCTGTCATACGTCTGCCCATAGACTCAAGCTGCTCCTCAAGCATTCGTCTTCCGAGATTCACAGTGGTCTGACGCTGACTCTTCATATAGTCGAGGATGAACTTTCTCGCCTTGGATGTCTTCGAGAAGTTCAGCCATTCGCGCTTAGGATTCTCATTCTCTGCAGTGATGATTTCCACCTGGTCACCGGTCTTGAGCACATATGAGAGAGGCACGAGCTTAAGATTGACCTTTGCTGCAATAGCCTTGTTTCCGATTTCAGAATGGATAGAATATGCGAAGTCAAGCGCAGTCGCACCCTTTTCAATGCTCTTCTGCTCACCTTTCGGTGTGAACACGAGGATATCTGTCTTGATAAGGTCATTGTGGATCATATCAAGAAGGTCAAGGGCGTTGAGATCAGGATTTACGAGAATCTCCTTCACCTTGACGATCCACTTGTCCATCTCGCTCTCGCTTCCTTCAGCGAATCCGTCCTTCTTGTAAGCCCAATGCGCAGCAATACCTTTCTCCGCAATCTCGTTCATTCTTCGTGAACGGATCTGCACCTCTACCCAGATGCCGGAGTGGCTCATAAGTGTACAATGGAGGGCCTCATATCCGTTGTTCTTAGGGTAGTTTACCCAATCGCGGATACGGTCTGCCTTATATCTGTAGATGCTTGTGATGACAGAGAAGATATGGTAGCACTGATCACGCTCTGTCTCATTTGTCGTAGAGTCAAAGATGATCCTTACTGCATAAAGGTCATAGATCTCATCGAACGTAATACCTTTTGTGATCATCTTCTTCCAGATTGAATACGGAGTCTTTACTCTTTTCTTGACCTCGAACTTGAATCCGGAATTCTTCAGTGCAGCATTAATCGGTGCAATGAAATCATCAATCTGCTTGTCCTTGTCGATTACGTTTCTGTTGATCAACTCAGTGATCTTGTTGAATGCCTCCGGCTCCTTGTATCTCAGCCATATGTCTTCCATCTCAGACTTCACGCTGTAAAGACCGAGACGGTGTGCAAGAGGAATGAAGACAAACATTGTCTCACTAAGAATCTTGTCCCTCTTGTGATCAGGCATAAATTCAATGGTCCTGCAGTTGTGGAGACGGTCTGCAAGCTTGATGAGTACTACACGAACGTCATCATTGAGAGTGAGGAGAATACGCTTGAAGTTCTCGGCCTGCATACTCTTCTGCACGGCCTTGTCCTCGTTGTCGAGTACGGTCTTGATCTTTGTCAGTCCCTCTACAAGCGTAGCTACTTTGTCGTCGAAAAGATTTCTGAGGTCATCCACAGTGTAGTCGGTGTCCTCTACGACATCGTGGAGGAGCGCTGCTACTATTGACTTGCATCCCAAGCCAATGTTGCTCACTACGATCTTCGCCACTGCTATCGGGTGAAGAATATATGGTTCGCCTGAACGGCGTCTCACTCCTTTATGTGCTTCATTTGCGAAGTCGAACGCCTTCTGGACCATATCGAGTTCCGACTGGTCTGCACATCTTTTTCTTGCTGCCTCCTTAAGGTCAGCATAATCTCTCGCAATGACTTCGTAGTCCTGCTGTGTAAATTCAGATATCTTTCCCATAATCTGACATAGGTTAATCTTCAATATTGTAGCTGTCAACGTGCTGGAATGCGTAGGAGACCTCTGCTCCGATAAGGATGATGTTCCAGCTGATGTTCAGCCATATCATAAAGAGCGGCACAGCCGCGAATGTTCCGTAAACACCGTTGAGTCTGCTCACCAATACCTGGGTCTCGAGATAAAGGAACTGAACAAGTCCGAATACCAATGATGCAAAGAATGCAGCTCTCAACGCCGCTCCATAACGTACCTTGAAATTCGGGATGAACTTGTACATAGCGGAGAATGTAAACCCCGTCAATACGATGAACAGAGCCCAGGAGATGAACTTTTTGATGAATGAAAACTCTTCAAGGTCAAGGCCTATGTAATTGAGCGCATTGGAGTATACGAACGATCCCGCGAACAAGACAAATATCACCATCGGTGAAAGCACAAGTATCGCAGTATAGAAAGTCAATCTGCGGATGAAGCTTCTCGACTCATCTACTTTCCAGACATTGTTGAATGCGGACTCTACATTCATCATCAGTCTGATGACGATCCAAAGGAAGAGAAGGGCACTGAAAAAACCCATCCATCCGGTCTGAGCCGTATCGATGATGTTCCAAGCAAAGCTCATAACCATATCGATAGCCTGCTCGCTGCCACTGAAATTGGCATACATAAACTCTTTGAGTTTGTCACTCAAACCGAGACCGCCTGTTACGCCGAACACAATGGCAAGGATAGGCACAACAGCCATCACACTAAGGAAGCTGAGAGCCGCTGCACGCGGTCCTATCTTCTGCTGTGTGAAGGTCTTGACTGTAATGATCAAGACTTTGACATACTTTATGAAACGAGCCTTTGCCTTGGAGAGTTCTTCCATCTCCAAGAACCAGATGTCGTCACTTATAAAGCGCTTAAGTCTGTGAGTCTTATGCCAGAGTCTTTTCATATTTATTTGAGTTTGGACATAAATCTTTCAGGATCGATGATGAATCTCTGATGAGTGCCTTCTCCGAGAAGCCCCTTTTCATCTTCCACCTTGATTGTATACTCAAGTCTTCTGCCTTCTACTTCAGTGAGTTCTGCAGTAATAGATACTTCAGTTCCAACGAGGCACGCTCTAAGATGACTGATGTTCACCTTGGTGCCTACTGTCTGATGGCCGTACTGCTCTGCCAACTTATATGCAGTGAGTTCCATATGGCAGATCATTGCAGGTGTCGCATAAACCGGCAGTCCGCCTGAACCAAGTACTTCAGCTGTCTCATCTGCTGAAACAGTTCTCTTCAAAGTGTATTTTTCTCCTGTCTGCATAATTAAAACAATGTATCTGTAAATTCTTCTTTAGTTTCTTCTCCCAACATATTCCTTAGCTCGGCCTCGCTTATGACCGCTACACCTAGCGATTCTGCTTTCTTCAGCTTTTCCGGACCTGACTTTTCTCCAGCAAGCAGATATGCGGTCTTTCCGCTGATGCTTCCGCTGCATTTGCCTCCGTGCGCTACGATAAGAGCCTTCATTTCATCTCGGGAGATGGTGAAATTTCCTGAAACGACCACTGTCTTGCCGGCCAGCGTGTCCGAGAGTTTTTCAGGTCCTGCAGTCATCTCGAAACAGAGTCCTGCTGCCTTGAGTCTTTCAATAGTCTCGATGTTCATCTCGTCTGAGAAATACTCGATGATGCTGTCTGCAATCACTTCTCCGATGTCATCTACGGCAAGAAGTTCCTCTCTTGTGGCCTTTGCTATCTTGTCAATGCTTCCGAAATGCGCTGCCACGGATTTTGCGGTGGTCTCGCCGATATGTCTGATTCCAAGCGCATAAAGCACCCTTTCAAAACCTGTCTTCTTTGACTCTTCAAGACTCTTGAGGAACCTTTCAGCTGAGCGGTCCTTCCATCCGTCAAGTGTCAGCAGATGCTCTTTTGTCAGCTCATAGAAGTCTGCGATGTTCCAAACGAATCCCTTGTTATAGAAATGCTCGATTGTGGCGTCTCCAGCAATTACGTTCATTGCCTTTCTGCTGAGGAAGTGCACGAGCTTGCCCTTGATCTGTGTAGGACATCCTGACTGGTTAGGGCAGAACGACCTTGCCTCCTTGTCGTCTCTGACAAGAGGAGTGCTGCAATCCGGGCATAATTCCGGGAAGTGGGGGAGGACGACGTTCTCATCTCTTGAACTGAGCTCCACGCCTGTGATCTTAGGAATGATTTCGCCGCCTTTTTCCACGTACACATAATCTCCTATATGGATGTCAAGAATCTCCATCTGGTCGGCATTGTGGAGCGAGGCTCTCTTTACGATTGTTCCACTGAGAAGCACCGGCTCAAGGTTGGCCACCGGAGTCACTGCGCCGGTGCGGCCCACCTGGTAGTCAATGCTCATAAGTCTGGTCAAAGCCTGCTCGGCCTTGAACTTGTATGCCACGGCCCATCTCGGGAACTTCGCAGTATAGCCAAGTTCCTGCTGATACTGCAGTTCATTGACTTTGATTACTATTCCGTCAGTAGCGAACGGAAGTGTTTTACGCTCTGTATACCAATAGTTTATGAAGTTTTCTATTTCTTCTATGCTGTTGCATATCTTACGCTTGTCAGACACCGGAAGGCCCCACTTGGATGCGGCATTAAGAGCCTCATCGTGGGTATGGAAAGGCAGATTTTCACCAAGAATATGGTAAAGAGTACACTCCAGGCCTCTGTTTGCCACCTGTGTGCTGTCGATCAGTTTAAGCGAGCCTGACGCAGCGTTTCTAGGGTTTGCAAACGGCTGCTCTTCATCCTTCTCTCTCTCCTCATTGAGACGGTCAAATGCCTCCCAAGGCATATAAACCTCTCCGCGGATCTCGAATTCATCAGGCCAATCGCTTCCTGCAAGCTGCTGAGGGAGATTCCTGATGTGTCTTGCATTTGCAGTCACATCATCTCCGACAGATCCGTCACCTCTTGTCAATGCCCTGAAAAGTTTGCCGTTTCTGTATGTAAGGCAAATTGCGGTTCCGTCGAATTTGAGCTCGCAACTGAAACTGAATGTGTTTCCGATACCTTTAGCGGCACGGTCGGCGAATGCCTGAACCTCACTGATGTCGTAGGTGTTTCCGAGCGAGAGCATAGGATAACGGTGAGGGTACTGCTCGAATTCCTTCCTTCTGTCACTTCCGACTTTCTGCGTAGGGGAGTCCGGAGTTATAAGATCCGGATACGCCAACTCGATAGCTTCCAACTCTTTAAGAAGCATATCGAATTCGTAGTCGCTGAGCGTAGGGGCATTCTCAACATAGTATTTTCTGTTGGCCTCTATGAGGATGCTCCTGAGCTCTGCTGCCCTGATATTTGCCTGTGACTTTTCCATAACCGTAATAACTTACAAAAATACTAATTCATTTCCATTTCTGCAACTTGAAATCCATCACAGGAGATACGCAATATTTTCTTGTGTATTTCCGTGAAAAATAATAAATTTGCGCCGCTTTGTGAGATTTTTTCACTGAACAGAAAACATTTACAACAAGTATAATTCTAAAATCAACTAAAAATGAAAGACGCAGTTATTATCCTTTGCGGTGGTGGTCCAGCGCCAGGAATGAACTCAGTTTCTATGTCTGTAGCTAAGACATTTATCACTAAGGGTTTCCGTGTAATCGGTCTTCACGGCGGTTACTCAGGACTTTTCAGCAAGAACGCTCGAACTGAGGACCTTACATTCGCAATCGCTGACCGTTATTTCAACAGAGGTGGTTCATACCTTGAGATGAGCCGTTTCAAGCCAACTGACAAGGATTTCGAGGAGAACTTCAACCTTGACCTCTTCAAGGATAACAACATCAAGCTTCTCGTTACTATCGGTGGTGACGATACAGCTTCTACTGCAAACCGTATCTCTAAGTTCCTCGCAGCTAAGGGTTACCCAATCGCAAACATCCACTGTCCTAAGACAATCGATAACGACCTTCCTCTTCCAGGAAACGCTCCTACATTCGGATATAACTCAGCAAAGAACGAGGGTGCTCACCTTGCACGCACAGTGTATGAGGATGCACGTACATCAGGTAACTGGCTCGTGATCTGCGCAATGGGTCGTACTTGTGGCTCACTCGCACTCGGTATCGGTGAGGCTACACACTGCCCTATGACTATCATCCCTGAGATGTTCAACAAGACTGAGATCAACCTCGACAAGGTGGTTAAGCTTTCTATCTCAGCTATCCTCAAGAGAAAGGCAATGGGTATCAACTACGGTACTATCGTAGCTGCTGAGGGTCTCTTCCACGAGTTCAAGGCAGAGGAGATGGAGGCTGCTGGCGTTCGTTTCTCTTACGATGACCACGGTCACCCAGAGCTTGGTAAGGTTTCTAAGGCTGTCCTCTTCAACGACCTCCTCGAGGCTGAGTTCAAGAAGATCGGTCTTAAGGTAAAGAGCCGTCCAGTAGAGATCGGATACGACGTTCGCTGCCAGGATCCAGTTGCTTACGACCTTACTTACTGTACAGAGCTTGCAATGGGTGTTTACCAGCTTTACAGCGAGGGCAAGACAGGTTGTATGGTTTACGTTGACTCATATGGCAACGTTTCTCCACTCTACCTTGCTGACCTCCAGGACCCTAACACTGGCAAGATTCCACCACGCGTAGTTGACATCAACGCAGGTACTGCACAGAACTACTACAAGTACATCGCTCACTACGTGACTGAGGCTGACTACGAGGCTGTCAAGGCTCTCGGCATCGAGAACCCTGAGGCTTACGACTTCAACAAGATTCTGGAGTGGGGCGAATAATTTTGAAAATATTTAGCGATTTTTAGTCGCTAACTGATAGAAAGAGAGTTACTTAGGTGACTCTCTTTTTTGTACCCCTTTTTGCAACCAAATGCAAATATGGGGATTTTTTTTGATATATTTT
>JAFYWC010000147.1 GCA_017546585.1 Bacteroidales bacterium | reverse complement strand
GACGGGCAACAAATGAGTCCAACGTTGGCCATTGATTCGCGGGCAGGGTCTGAAGCGCTTTGTAGCATTCGGCCATACCTTTGAGTCTAAGACCTTCCAGTTGGAGGATTGTTTCTTGTGTGTTCATGTACTGTTATTCATATGCGTGCCAGCTTGGTTTCTATTTGTATGCTGATGCTCCTCTCACATTGTCGTTATGAGGGATGTATGATTCCATATCCGAAGGCGCAAGCATGATGTTGTCTAGGCTACTCTTGAGTATTGTCTCAATACGTTTGTAGGTGGCTGCTGTCTTCGGTTCGATTCTTCTGCAAGCAGCCTCAAGACGCTCCGCACCATATCGCTTTTCAAGTCGAAGGACACCTTGGCAAGATCTGTAGGACTGCTGCACAAAGAGTGCAGAACTGAGTATGTTGTCTACGGCGGCACGTGTGTGAGGTCCTATGTGACTCGCTTTCTGTTGGAAGTATGCTGCGTTCACCTCCTTGGAGCGCTTATAGGCGATATGGTTTTCAGGCATATGTGACTCCACTGTGCTGTAACCATCTGTATATTTCCTGTCATGGGCGGCAATTCGATCTAGACCAATCCAGACTTCAACGCATTCTACATCGTATATGACCTTAGCCTTCTGGCCGATATACTGATATGGGACACTGTAGAAGTGGTTCCTATCCACCTGGAAGTGATATGTCGAGTTGATCTTTATCTCCTTGGTATATTTCAAGAGAAAGGGTTTTGGCGGCAACGGAAGCATATAAGGACGCTCCTCTTTTTCGTATTGTTCACGTCGGCTGTATGTCTTGTTCTTTCTGGTCTTGTTGTTGAACATGTCGTTAAGCTCGTCCAACTTGCAGTTGAGTTCATCCAAAGAAAAGAAGGTGTCCCTACAGATGCGACTGTAGTAGTACTTATAGGTCTGCATTACAAGACTTTCTGCAGGCCCTTTGTCACGAGGCTTGCCGCTACGGCACTCGTCCAGATCGGTACCATGATGTAGGCACCATTGACTTGCAGCCTCATTCAGAGTCGGCTCATATCGATCAGTCTTTTTGATCCACTGACGCATATTATCAGTTTTCGATACCTCTGCAACGCCACCGAAGTACCTCACAGCCTTTGACAATGCCTGAAAGAGGTATTCCATCTTTGCGCTTGGCAGAGCGGTGACATAACTGAGCATTGAGTATGGCAGAAGACAAACCAGAACTATAGCCTGGACGGCCTCTCCGGTCTCCTTATCTACGATCCACAGGTTGTCACCGGCAAAGTCGAACTGCATCTCACGACCCGGTTCGTAGGTATTGTGATACTTGTAGTCATGATTCTTCTCGTACTCCTGTATTATCGCCTTGAACTGAGTGTATCCGTACGGATTGTCCGTGGACTTCTGATATTCCTCGTATAGGACATCGTAAGTCATATACTTGCGTCTCATGTCCTTGGCATAGTCTTCAACGTTCTCCTGCATGAAGGCATATCGTTCAGCATCCCTGCCTCGATGCCCGTCGCCCTTCATCATGATTGCCTGAAGTTCTGCGTCGTTAAGTTTAAGAAGGTCTATCATGCATTTGCCGGATGCCTCTGCACGCTCACGATAGGCCCTGAGTGAGGTGCGGCTTAGCTTTAACTTGCGCTCCGTCTCGCGCAACGAGGTGCCGCGGGAAAACTCCCTGATGATTACTCTGATGTCTGTCATTGTTGTCTTTACGTTTGCCATAACCCTGTGATATTGATCAATATCACAAAGGTACATTGTCAAACCGTAAGCAACCGTTCTGAT
>JAFYWC010000016.1 GCA_017546585.1 Bacteroidales bacterium | reverse complement strand
GCCGATTCCTGTTTTTAAAAATAAAAGCGGTAATCCACTAGGAGTACCGCACAATGCAATTGAAGTTTCTTATAATTATGGTAAACTAAATTTCCTCAGCCACCTTACGGATTTTCTCAGAGAAGTCAATTAGGGCAGCTCTGAATTTTTCCTTTTCGACTTCTGTAAAGCCACCTTGGCCCCCGTTTCCGTCTGTTCCGTTGAATTTGTTGTAAAGCCAAGAACTTGATCTGTTAAAGTACACGTTCGAGAACTTTCCCCAAGTGATGAATAAGTAAATCTCTTTCAGCGCTTGCTTCAC
Organism: Bacteroidales bacterium; assembly: GCA_017546585.1. GTDB lineage: Bacteria > Bacteroidota > Bacteroidia > Bacteroidales > UBA932 > Cryptobacteroides. Next base: position 5,625 of record JAFYWC010000016.1, on the reverse strand, counting down.
CTGCATATCAATTGTAGGTCTCATATTTGTAGTAATTTTGGTTATGTTGTTTGTTTTGTTTCTCTGCAAATCCTCTTCCGTTTGCCGGAAGAGGATGGAGGCAATTAGTCTTCGTTGCCATACATCAAGTTCTGGAAGAGCATATTTGCATAATCTTCCAGCTCGAAAGATGGATTGTGCAACGACATCTTATAATTTCTAATCGCCTCAATGAGCTCGCGCTCATCTTCCCTCAATTTAAACTGTTCCATTACTAGAAATTTTAGTTTATGTTAATTATAAGAACTTAATTGCTCTGCAAACATACTAACAAAAATCATAGTAAACAAATTTTTTACTATGAAAATTCATAGGTCTTTTTAATTGCGTGCTAATTCTAGCCCTTCAGGAGGTCTGAAATCACAACGGCTATGTGCAGGATGCTGTCGTTGGGCGCCGTGCGTATTTGAGTGATTCGGAGTCGGCACCGTATGGCGAAGCAAAGGATGTATAACTCAATTCGCCGGGCGAGGGGAAGATTTGTCAAAAGGTGGAATTGGTGGGGCGAAAATAGACCAACGGAATAGAAATCGTTGTATATTTGGGCACTAATTCTACTATAAGACTATGGAAGATGTAAATCTGCTCAGTATACCGTTGGCTCAGTTCAAGAGTTTTTTCCATCATTCACCTAACGTTGCGATAGGGGATGAGTTCTGCATTATGGACGTGAAGCTGGCGGAACATAATGATGTGCTGGGACATCCGTGCCGCTTTGATTTCTATATGCTCCTGTACTGTCTGAACGGACACGTGAAGATGAATGTGAATCTGACGGAGTTCCAGATTTCGGACGGAATGACTTTCCTTAATGTGCCGGGCAATATCATCAGGGTGAACGAACTTGTGGATACGCAGAAGGAGGACCTTCATTATCTGTGTATCTGTATGTCAAGGAATTTCCTGCAGGGAATGATGATGGATGTGAGCAAGTTCTTCAATGAGGGACTGTCGCTTATGGAGAATCCGAGCCTGCGTCTGAACAAGGAGGAGAAGGCGTTGATGACGAAGCAGGTGGAGATGATGGCGTCGGTGATCAAGGCGGATCTTCCTTATAAGAATGATGTGGTGAAGTCTATCGTGTCTTCGATGTTCTACCTGATTATGGGTGTGTGGAGCGACCGTCTGTCCTGTGAGAGGAATGTTGAGCCGGTGAAGCACAGCAGAAGCAAGGTGATCTTCGATCAGTTCATCAAGCTGGTGACTGAGTATCACACTCAGGAGAGGAATGTGGGATTCTATGCGGATCAGTTGTGCCTGACGCCGAAGTATCTGTCGAAGTTGATCAAGGGTGCGACGGGACGTTCGGCTCCGGACTGGATCGACACTTATGTGATCCTGGAGGCGAAGAATCTGCTGAAGTACTCGAATGTGACTATCAAGGAGATTGTCTATAAGCTGAATTTCCCGAACCAGTCGGTGTTCTATAAGTTCTTCAAGGCCCGTACGGGTATGACTCCGACTGAGTACAGGAATTCGTAGGCGGCGGGAGGCGGGCGGAGCCAAGCCGCAGCCGCCAGACTAGTGCGCGAAAATGACGCCGAAGTAGAGGCGTGGACCGAGGGGCTTGTTAAGTCCCTCGTTATTTATTGCCATAAGCCAGTCGGCCTTGAGGGTGAGGCGGAGGGCTTCGCCGACAGCGAAGTCGCAGCCGATGAATGGATCAAGGGCGAAGAACGGCTGCTTGCGGAAGACCGCCGATGCCTCAGGAAGCCAGTCGTGCTTGTCTCCTTCGAACATATAGTATGCTGTCTCCATACCGCCGCCGACGGTTGTGCCGATGTATGGGTAGAACTTGCCGATCTTCCAGAATGTGTCTACGAGCGCACCGGTCCAGAAGACTTTGTTGTGGCTGCCGCTCTGGACGTGGTTCTTCAATGGCATAGTGGAAAAATATCCTTCGAAGCCGGCACGGATGTGCTTTGTGAACTGGATCTTGGCTACGCCGCCGAGGCCGAATGTGCCGCCCTTGGGGTTGAATTCGTATGGGTTGTCGCCGCCGAAGAGGTAGCCGCCGTGGATCATCATTCCGCCGCAGAATCCCTTGATCACCGGGGTCTTGCTGTAGTCGAGGCTCGGTGCCGCTGGTGTGGCAGAGGCCGAGGTACCCGGAGTGGCCGAGGTGGCCGCATATGCCTGGGCCATTGTGAAGGCCGCACAGAGGGCGGCGAGTATCATAGTTGTAAGTATCTTCTTCATAAGGACGGCAAATTTAACCCTTTTTAGGCGAATACGCACTATTATATATTATAGGTATGGCACATTTGTCCATTGTCTATATGTCATCATAATTGATAAAATAGTTTAATAATATTTATCATTTGGCTAAAATTCTTATAAATTTTTAGCGGAGATTTGGAAATTGATTTTAAATCATTAACTTTGTGACAGACATCAGAAAAATTTTTTCGTGTCTATTTGTTAAGTTCGTTTTATATACGGCAGGGTTCCTTGGGGAGGGGACCCTGCCAATTTTTATCATATGGCCGCAATTTTTAATGAAATGTGCCCTTCTTTGACTTTCGTGTTGATTTTTTTCGTAACTTGGGCGCGGTTTTGACAAAATTTATAATTATTAACATAAAACTAGCTTTAAAAATGAACAAGAACAAAGGTAACGTCTTTGCAATCGGAATCTGCTTTTTCCTCTTTGCAATGATTTCATTCGTGACAGGACTTCAGAATCCTATGGGTATCATCGCCAAGGCACAGTTCGGTGCTACTAACCTTATGTCTCAGCTCGGAAACGCTGCGAACTTCATCGCTTACGCATTCCTCGGCCTTCCAGCTGGTTTCCTTCTTAAGGGCAAGGGCTACAAGTTCACTGCACTCGCTGCTGTAACAGTAGGTTTCATCGGTGTTGGTATCTCTTATCTTTCAGGTGTATTCGGAAGCTTCCCTATCTATCTCCTCGGAGCATTCGTTTCTGGTTTCTCAATGTGTATGCTCAACACAGTTGTGAACCCTCTCCTCAACACTCTCGGTGGTGGTGGAAACAAGGGTAACCAGCTCATCCAGATCGGTGGTTCTTGCAACTCTCTCTCAGCTACAATCGTTCCTGTATTGGCAGGTCTCCTCATCGGTGAGGTTACTGAGAAGACTCAGGTTGCTGACGTTAACCTTGCACTCTTCATCGCAATGGCTATCTTCGCTCTTGCATTCGTTATCATCTTCTTCTCTGAGATTCCAGAGCCAGAGCTCGAGGCTGCAAAGGCTGAGAAGGCTGAGAAGAAAGAGGGAACTCTCGAGAGCATTAAGGGTGCGCTTTCATACAAGCATTTCGTATTCGGCGCTATCGCTATCTTCCTTTATGTAGGTATCGAGGTTGGTATTCCTAACATCGTGAACCTCTATCTTACTGACGTCAACGGTCTTAACATCGCTACTGGTGTTGCAGGTTCGCTCGTTGGTGCTTACTGGTTCCTTATGCTCTGCGGCCGTCTCGTTGCAGGTGTTATCGGTGGTAAGGTATCAAGCCGCGCTATGATGATCACTGTAAGTTCTGTAGGTATCCTCTTCCTCCTCGTAGGTATGTTCCTCCCTGCTACATTGACAGTTGCTCTCCTCGGTGCTCAGATTCCTGTAGGCGTTCTCTTCTTCGTTGCTTGCGGTCTCTGCACATCAGTAATGTGGGGTGCCACATTCAACCTCGCTGTTGAGGGTCTCGGCAAGTACACTTCAATCGCATCAGGTCTCTTTATGGTGATGGTATGCGGTGGTGGTATCCTTCCGCTCATTCAGGGTGCTGTCGCTGACGCTGCAGGTTACATCCAGAGCTACTGGGTACTCGTTGCTGCATTCGCATACACTCTCTGGTTCGCAGTTGCCGGATCAAAGGTAAAGAAGGCATAATCCATACTAACCAAATAAAAAATCAAGACAATGAATTCATCATACGTAGTAGGTATCGACGTGGGAGGTCAGACCTCCAAGATCGGTGTCGTTGACGCTAGAGGAACAGTTCTCGCTCAGACAGTTATCCGCACTGACACATATGATCAGGTGGAGCCTTATATCGCTGAGCTCGCTGAGGCAGTGAACAAGCTCATCAAGGAGTCTGGCACAGAGGGCAATGTAAGAGGTATCGGAGTAGGTGCGCCTAACGGAAACTACTATACAGGTACAATCGAGAATGCTCCAAACCTCCGTTGGGGTCACAACAGAGTGGAGTTCGCAAAGCTTCTTTCTGAGGCTATGAACGGTCTTCCTGTCGCTCTTACAAACGACGCTAACGCAGCGGCTGTAGGTGAGATGACTTACGGTGCGGCAAGAGGAATGAAGAACTTCATTATGATCACTCTCGGTACTGGCGTGGGTTCAGGTATCGTTATCAACGGTGAGGTGGTTTACGGACACGACGGTTTCGCCGGCGAGCTCGGACACACAGCTGCCGTTCACAACAACGGACGTACTTGCGGTTGCGGCAAGACAGGATGTCTTGAGACTTACGCATCGGCTACAGGTGTTGCTCGCACAGCTCGCGAGTGGCTCGAACTTTCGGACGAGCCTTCAGTTCTCCGCAGCCTCGACTCTATCGCATCTAAGGATGTGTACGAGGCAGCTAAGGACGGTGACAAGCTCGCTCTCAAGATCTTCGAGTTCACTGGTAAGATCCTCGGCCGTTCGTTCGCAGACTTCATCGCATTCAGCGCACCAGAGGCTATCGTCCTCTTCGGCGGCCTCGCTCGTGCTAAGGAGTTCCTTACTGAGCCTATCCTCGAGTCGATGAACGCACACGTACTCCCATTGTGGAGAAACAAGGTGGAGCTCGTTTACTCACAGCTTAAGGAGTCTGACGCAGCCATCCTCGGCGCTTCAGCCCTCGCTTGGGAACTCTAACCTTACTATAATACATCAGAACGTCCGTGCTCCCTCTGGAGCACGGACGTTCTGATGTGCAGCACCGTATCGCGCTGGTTAGCGTGACTCTGGCCTGGCGTGACTCTGGTCTGGCGTGAAATGCAACACCTTGATAATGAACGACTTCCTGCATCTGCGTGCTCCCCTTTGGCGGCACGCAGTTTCTGTAAGTCGCTATGCTACAGGGTGTTGCATTTCACGCTTTTGTCACCGTTCGCTGTTACGTTTCACACCTTGTGCGAGTTTTCCTGCATATAGGCACAAGGTGTTTAGCAAAATGCCATTTTTTGTGGTTTTGCGCTACACCTTTAGCGCCTATCGGGCAAAAGTCGCCAAAGGTGTGCTGGGGTTCGATAAAAACAACTGCCGGGCTGACGTGGTGTTGCTTCACGTCAGCCCGGCAGTATGTATGTTAGTTGAGTGCGTATTTGTTACAGAACCTTGATTTCCTCGATCGGGAGTTCCAGAATCTCTGCGATCGTCTCCACGCTCATATCTGTCGCCTTGAGTTTCTTGGCGTAATTGATGGCCGCTTCCCTAAGTCGTTCTTCTGATTGTGCAAGCCCTTTTGCAAGTCCTTGTGCAAGTCCTTCCTCGCGTCCCTTTTGGCGTTCGCCTTTCATTTCACCTCTAAGGCGTTTCTCGTCGTACATATCCTGTTCGTATTTAATGCGTTTGCTTTCTGAAAACTGACAGATTTCACAGGCTGCAAACAGACGGGAATAG
>JAFYWC010000146.1 GCA_017546585.1 Bacteroidales bacterium | reverse complement strand
CGATCTGCTCATTGGCCTGGAATACAGAGCTGTAATCTTCAGGCCTGAAGACTTTGGCAATGCGAAGTCCGGCATCCACACCCCATCTGTCCCTTACGTGCATATAGTGAGGCAGGAGGAAGAACTGGCCTGACACAGACTCCATAGGGCAGTTCTTGTATGCAACCACATCCACTCCTATATCCATCAGAGCCCTATGTCCAGCCGAGAACACCTGTCCGAATGTACCGTTGGCATTGAAGAGATGCTCTCCAACGAATCCGTCCTTTTCCACGAATCTGATCTTGTCCTCAGCAAACCTGTACGAAGCATCAGCCTTGTATACAAAACGGTCTGCATCAGCAGATTTCGAAGCTACGCCCAATTTAACGTCAAGCGCATCGTATGTCCTGGTCTTTCTGAGGTCCTTTGATGCCAATCCGTAATAAGCCACGTCAAAACTTGCCACAGCGGTATTCCAGTCGTAAGATCCGTCTGCACCGGCCCTCGTCTGAAGATCGTAACCGAACCAGTCTCTGCTGGCTCCGTCAGCCACCTTCCATCTTTCTATGTCGACAGGTGAATCAAACGATGTCGGCGAAAGGAATGACCAGTAATTGCCCACGTATGACCTGTGAAAAGCATACACATCCATAGAAAACGGACCTTTGAAACGAGGAGTCCAGACCACATCCAATGTCGGATACAACGCATATCCTGCACCAGCCTTCACATAAAGTTGGCGAGGCGCCTGAACGGCGGAAGCCGGCTGCATTGTGAGGACATACGGATTGAACTCATAGGCTCCTTTATATGGCTTCTCAAACACAGAATAATCGATGTCGAGAGCGAAAGTCGTCACTGAATCCGGAACAGCCATCTCGATGGCAGGCTTGCTCACTTCCATAAGCTTTCCCTCATACTTCCTGCTCACCACAACTGTAGGATCAAGATCCTGAGCCGCAGCAACTGACGGCACCAGAACCATAAAGGCTGCAACAGCCTTGCATATATCTATTTTTCTCATAGCTCAGATAACTTTATTTTGATGACATCAGTTCCTGGAGTTTCTCGAGTCTCATACGGACATTGTCCTGGACATCGTCATCTGACGACTGTGGGCTGTATCCGTCACGGACACTTTCGAATGTGGCCTTCGCCTGATCCAGATCATCTCTGTCCACGAACGAATCACCGAGAACGATGAAACTCTTCGCGAGCCAGTAAGTCTGAGATGAACCCGCATCGGCAAATGCATATACCTTATTCTCCACCTCGTCGAACTCTGCCTTGTCATAACAGTCGAGAATGAGGAGATATGCCGCCTCTGCACCGTATTCGTCAGTCATATCGGCAGCAAGTTTTGCCATAATCTTGACAGCCTCAGTTCTACGGCTTGTAGCCATATATGACTTGGCCTTCATATATTCGGCCTCACGTCTCTGTCCGTCATTCATCCTGCTGTCGAAGAGAACCTTGTCAGCCGCACTCACAGCCTTGTCCCACTTGTGTCCTCTGTATGCAGAACGCATCATTCCAATCATAGAAGCAAGGAGATTGTTTTCAAGTCTTGCAGTCGAATTGAGCGACGAATATGCTCCGTACGCATCATCCCAACGCTCAAGTCTGTACGAAAGGTCAGCGAAGTTCAGCATAGAGATCTCAACATATGATCCGCTTCCGTGGATGATGACTCTTTCATAGCAGTCGCAGGCCTGCTCATACTTGCCGAGATTACGGTAAGAATCCGCCATATAGAAGTCAGCCTTGTATCCGTATCTTCCGTCAGGATATGTATCCTGGTATGACAGGAGCGAAGTGATCGCCTTGTTGTAGTTTCCGGAGAGATACACCTGCTCGGCTGAGTTGAATATCATATCCTCCTTTTCCTCCTCTGTCTTCGATGCACCCTTTCCGATACTCTCGATATATCTGAGATACTCCTCGGGTTCGTTCTTTGTCTGATAGATAGATTCGATTGCAGCGAGAGCGTCGTCCACGTGTCCAGACATAGGCATCAGTTCCACGACAGACTTGTAGTAGCCGAGAGCCTCGTTGAACTGTGACTGGTTTCTTGCAACAGAACCCATCTCGATGTAGGCTCTTGCTACGAAAGAAGTATCCTTCACGGTCTCAGCGAGTTTATTGAAGCAATCGTACGCCTTCTCATCATCTTCCTTGATGACATACGCACGTCCAAGCTCAAGGAGAGCCTCCGGATAGAACTCCGATGAAGGATCAGCCTCGAGGACATAGCTGAGGAGCTTGATCTTTCTTTCGTTGTTGCCCGAAAGTCCATAAGAAACCGCTGACTGGTAGTAAGGATAGATATCGTTCACATCAAAATACTCCTTCAGCACCTGATCATATGAAGAACCGGCATCCTTGTATTTTCTGTTGATGAAATAGCAGTCACCGATACGTGTAAGAGCCTCTTTCCTATACTGTACAGTAGATGCGTTAAGATAATATGTGAACCACTTCTCTGCTGATGAATAGTCCTCCTCCTTGAAATAGCAGTATGCGATGTTGTAAGGGAGGAGATACGACTCAGGCTGACGGTGAAGAGCCGCCTGGTTGTAAAGTTCTGTAAAGAGGTCGCGCGCATCCTTGTACTGGTCGTTGCGATAGTACGACTCTGCAAGCCAGAAACGGGTCAACTGGTTGAATCTGCTGCCTCTGTCAGAATAGTATGCAGCGATCTTGAGGCAAGGGATGGCAAGACGATATGAGCCGTTCAGGATGAGCTGGTTTGCTCTGAGATAGTTGGCCTTCATATAGTTGCTGCGCATATCCCTGTCAAGGTCGTCGATCATTCCGTACGCGTCCACAGCTCCCGCGTAGTCTCTGTTGCGGAGCGAAGCGACAGCCATATAACTGTAGATCTTCTCGTCCTTGTCGCGGTCAGAGTATCTGCCCATATAGTCGTGGAAGACAGACGAGTCGTTGTTGATGTCGAACGCGAGTTTGGCCCAGTTGAAATGTGCATCTTCAGCGAGAGCCTTGTCGTATGCGACTACAGAAGCATCACGGAAGGCATCCAACGCCGCCACCTTGTTCTTCAGCTGAACGTAGCTGTATCCGAGGTGATAGTTGGCAACCTGACCGAGAGAGTCTGTACGCTCCTCCATCATAGTGAAGCTCTCCACAGCTCCTTTGTAATCCTCTACGGCATAAAGAACAGATCCGCTGTAGAACCAGTCTGAACGTGTCTTCACTCCATCACCCGATGCAGAAGCAAGTTCATAGTACTTCTTCGCCTCTGCAGCATTGCCCTGGACAAGCCAAGACTCTGAAATGATTCTCGCAAGGTGAGGCTTGCGGTCTTCAGGAACAGCCGCATACATAGCCTCTGCATTCCTTGTCACATATGCGTAGTCCTTGAGCATAAATCGGCACTCGAGGATATAATATCCCGAAATATCCTTGAACCTCTCGTCCTTTGCAGACTTTGCAAACCACTCGAGGGCCTCAGGGAATCTCTTTTCCTTGTAGTGGATGTATGCGATGGAATATTTTGCGGGAGCAGTGTAATCCGAAACAGGACGTTTCTCAAGCTCCACAAATCTGAGGAGGGACTTCTCCACATCTCCTCTTTCGAGCTCGCAGTATGCCTTCTTGAAGAGGTACTCGTCAAGCTGGCTCTTCTCAAGCTGGACAGGAGCGATCGTGTCGAGCTGCACACCTGCGGCAATGTAGTCGCCGTCATCGAAGAGGTTGAGCGCGTGACGATAGCGCAGCTGAGGAACGAGCACGCTGTGCGGATTCTCCTTGATGAAGAGCCACATATCTGCCTCATATCCGGGAACGCCCATTATCACCTCGCTCATCAGAGCATATCCTTTGTCAGCAAGCTTGTCTGAATCGCGATATCTGTCTTCAAAAAGTATTCTTGATCTGCTGTGCATTCCGGCATCCTGGAGTCGCAGAATCTCTCTCAACTCCCTGGAATCCGTTGCCGCATAAGCGGTTGAAGCCAGCACTGTAGCTGATATTGCAGCCAATAGGTTATTCAATTTCATCATCGAACAAAAATTTTACAAATTTAGCCATTTTTCCACTATATTTGTGTGGTTATAGCGATTTTTTATATGGAAGACAACACTCCTATCATCTCTTTCAGAGATGCAGATATACT
>JAFYWC010000145.1 GCA_017546585.1 Bacteroidales bacterium | reverse complement strand
TGCCTTGTATTCGATGAGTCGGACGAGATTACCAACCCCTCATCACAGCGTACAAGGCATATCCTGGCAGTGTTCCGCAGACTCAAATACAAGATTCTCGATACGGGAACAACCACCCGTAACAATATCGCTGAACTATACAGCCAGTTCGAGTTGCTATACAACAACTCGGTCAATATGACCTGCTGGTGCAGCAGCATCTATCACGAGAATAGAGATAAGGAGATAGAATGTGAAAGGAACCTCCACTATGGAGAACCGTTCCCTGCATTCAGAGGCCATGTATTGTTCCGAGCCTGCCACTGTCCGGGCAAGGCAACGGTATTCGGCATTGAGAAGCAGAATCAGGATGTCTATAACAAGGAAGAACTCTTCGACCTCATAGGCAAGACCATCATCACCCGTAAGTTCCGTGACTTTGCAGGTGAGAAATACAAGATACGGACACATACAGTAAGCCCATCCGAGGGTGAACACGAGGTCTATCGTGTCATCATCGAGGAGTTCTGCCGTATATGCGAACTATACTACAATAGTACGGGTGACACTAAGAAGGATGCAGGACTGAGGCTTATGCGACAAATAAAGCTGCTTATCAAGGCTTGCTCCGTACCTCACCTCATATCGGGATACTACGGTGATGACTATCCGAGCAAGACACGATACATAGAATCATTGATACAGAAGATACCGGGCAAGGTAGCCATCGGCTGTACCACCCTTGCCGCCTTTGACCTCTACGAGAGCTATATCAGCGAACGCTTTCCCGACAGACCGATATATGTTGTGAAGGGAGATGTGGCGTTCAAGAAGCGTCAAAGCATCGTGACGGAGTTCGACTCCACCATCAACGGCATACTGATATGCACGCAGCAGAGCCTGAGCAGTTCGGTAAACATACCCACCTGCAATGATGTGATACTGGAGTCACTGCAATGGAATATTCCCAAGATGGAGCAGTTCTACTTCCGCTTCATACGCCTCGACTCCAAGGAGATGAAAGATGTGCATTATGTCACCTACGAGGACTCCGTGGAGCAGAACCTGATGGCATTGGTACTCACCAAAGAGCGTCTCAACGAGTTCATCAAGACAGGCGAAGTGAAGGAACAGTCGGAGATCTTCGAGGAGTTCGATATCACCATGTCGGTCATCGACAGCCTGCTGATACGCTCAACCGACAGCGAGGGTAAGATACATATCAGCTGGGGAAGCCAGCGAGTAACAAGTTAAACAGAAAGTCTATGGAAAATATGGATTTAAGCAATGCCGAGGTTGCCGTAACCACACAGCATATCTTGGACGGGAAGGAGTACAAGGACTACTGGGTGCAGATGTCAGACTACAGCGATATGGGAGAATTCCTCTGTGCCTGCTCCGACCTCTTTCCCGAAGAAGAGGAACCGGAATATAGATATACCAAATGGGAGAACATACCCGACAGGCTGATAAACCGAGAGTGGATATGTCCCAACTTCTTCGAGATACGCGATGCCCTTGAAAGGCTCGATGAGGATGAGAGGGAGTATTTCGTTACTTGGAGCGAACACTTCGGATATGACATCACTACCGATGATCCGCATATGATGGTATCGCACTATCAGGACATCTACGGAAACTCTATACAAGAGATCGAAGAGGAACTTGCCGACATATCCGATGATGCTCTGATATATACGGGCATATCGGGGAACTTCTGCGATATGCTTCCTCTTCAGTATGAGATATTCGATGATAACTATAACTAAAACAAAGAATATATGGAAATCAACTTCAAAGGACCTGTAATGCCGATTGACCCATACTCGCAGTTGGCATTTGTTGAGATACTCAACATCATACTCATAGCAAAGCATATTATGGATGTGAACAAGTATCTCATAGCAAGGAATGTGAATCCGCTCTTCGGCTCACTGTCGGGATATTTCCGATGGTCATTTGCCGATGACCATTTCACACTATGGCAGAGAACGGACTACAACTCCGATATGTGTTTCTCGCATCGCATACTGGATATGCCGTTCAGTATGCTTGCTGCAAAGGATAAAGAGAACGATGAGAGAGTATTCAACTAACCATCAAAGAATATGGGAACGACAATCAAGGTATCCAACAGAGAGATAGCGATACGAGCCTTCGACCATCTGAGGCGTGAGCAGAAAACAGACTCGGCACTTCGTCTGGCTCACCACCTGCTGCACTATGACCGCATATCACTCGGCATAGGCGAGGTGGATTGGGAGATAGATATGGCTATCCAAAAGTTCGGTGGCAATCCCAGAACAGGGTACCGATATACGGCACATTTCAGTTTCAATGCAGAGATGGAGATGGAGGAAGAGAGATACGAAGAGATATTCAACGGTAAAGAGTAACCGAAGGGCGGCCACAAGGTCGCTCTTCGCATTTATAGACATATGTACGGGAAACAGAATCCTGCCGTACACAGGTAACGACAAATGAACGAAGCAAAGAAAACACTCACAATGGAGTTTATAGAAAGCATAATGGACGAGAACTACACCCTTGTATGGGTGGACTATCGGGAAAGTTTTGATGAGAACCGAAACCTCTTGCAACAATGCCTTGAGAAGCAAGGCTGCGAGGATCTGTGGTCTAAGGTCGAGGATTGGTACGAGGATGCCGAGG
>JAFYWC010000144.1 GCA_017546585.1 Bacteroidales bacterium | reverse complement strand
AGATGCCGTATAAGGATAGTAGGTGGTAAATTCGTTAAGCAGTATATGTATGGCAAACTTTAAGCAAGTGAATTTCGGCAATGACACCATCTGGCTGGATATAGACAAGATCCTGTATTTCTATCAGCCAGGCGAGAAGGACGATCCGGAGCAGACAGTCGTCAAGCTCGTGACAGGCGAGGTCATCACCCTCGACGAGAACTACGCAGACCTGCTCGAGGAGTGGGGCATAATCAGGAAGGCATAATATGAGCGATAGACAGCCGATACCGCCATCCCCAAGGCCGGACAATCACCCGAAACCGGGGTCAAAGGGAGTCTCTCCTAAAAGAGTGATATGGCAATGCTGAATACAAGCATAGACAGCAATCCGTAGAGGATGATCCAGAGACTGGTACGATAGCCTTTGACTCTGTGCGCTATTTCTTCATTGTTGTAGATGATGTGATCCTGCAGGGTTTGAAGATGGCATCCTTTGGTCATTTTCGCCCATTCCTCCTTGTGGTAGTGTTGCTCTATCCATTCGCGGAGGTCTTTGTGGAACAAGAGGTCAGGATCCACGCCGGGGAGATAGGATGACCTTTTATAGAGGTTTGATCTGATAAGGACGCCAGCTGCGACTGAGAATACCAGCAAGGCCAGAAGAGCAATGACAAGTAATTTGATGTTGCGTGTGTCTTGGATTCCGGCGAGGGAAACTGCGATATAGCCGACAAGTCCGCTTATTGCGGCAAGAAGCCATCCGAGCAGTGTGACGCATCTGCTTTCGATGCCAGAAAGGTGTTGTGCCTGTGCTTCAAGATGGGTTTCAGCTGTTTCTCGGGCTGTGTCGAATATCGTTTCCGGATAGTCTGAGATTTCCCTGCAGTCGAAAGGCTGGGGTTCCACAAAATATTTGCTGTCTGCCATAACAAGTGTGATTTTTACAAAGATACGCAATGTCCTATTTTCGCTGTGCCGAAATTGTGACAAAATATAGAGAAAACTGAAATAAAAATGGCTTTTCGTGAACTCCGGAAGGGGGGTCGTGATTCTGAAAAAATCCCACCCCCGCTACTAAGCAAGTGAGTTCGAGCAGAACTCACTTTTTTTTATACCTATGAAATACCTATTCAAAGCTATTCTGGCAGTTGCCCTGTTCCTTTCTCTGGGATTGGTGAGCAATGCACGTGAAAAGGAGTTCGAGCAGCCGAACTATCTTAATTCCATCAAGATCACATTCCTGTCGTGGACAAGCGGAAGTACGAAGATTTCGTATGAGAGAGCTTTCCCTGACTGGCATCAGAGCGGTGAGATATGCACCAGCCTCATCAGTGCGGGATACGATAAGTACAAGAATGATCCTCTCGGATTCACTTTGCGTTACGGACACAAGTTTTTCCTCGGAAAGAATGATGTCGCGCTCAAGGGATTCTATCTCCGTCCGGAGTTCATCTATTCGCACTATCAGTATAATTGTACAAATACCGGCCTGCACAATTGCAAGGAGTCGGGTGAGAGGGAGAAGGCTGTGATGGGAGCATTGCTCGGAACAGTGGGTTATCAGTATCTGTACAAGAGATTCCTTGCGGATTTCTGGGTAGGTGCCGGTTATGCGTATGGAAATCCTGCGGATACGGGATATCATCACGGCTTCCAGTTGTGGGATTACTTCGGATCGAGCCACGACAATGTGGCGCTCAGCTTCAGCATCAGGCTGGGAATCTGTTTCTAGCCGGTCCAGGATCGCATTGCAGAAGCATTTATAGGAAGGATGTTTGCAAATCAGATAAATTGTTGTACATTTGCACTTCCATTTCGCGGGCGTGTTGAAATTGGTAGACAAGCCAGACTTAGGATCTGGTGCCGAGAGGCGTATGGGTTCGATTCCCTTCGCCCGCACAAAAAGAGCTTTAATTCTTAAATGATTGTAAATCAAAGAGTTAGAGCTCTTTTATT
>JAFYWC010000143.1 GCA_017546585.1 Bacteroidales bacterium | reverse complement strand
TGTGTAGACGCTTGCGAAGATTCCTCTTGCGAAGTCGCCTCTGAGAGGTACGAAGTTGACTGTGCATTCCACTCCGCCGACCCTGTGAAGATTCTGCTTGATCTCGGCAAGGTGCTGGTGGGTGAAAAGCTTGTATATGGAGATGTTGTCGTTGCGGTAGCTGAAGTGGGTTGTCTCGCCTGGCTTCTTGCCTGCTCCGGTCGAACCTGTGATTGCAGTCACGTGGATTTCATCCTTGATGAGTCCGGCTGCTGCCAACGGAAGGGTAGCAAGCTGGATGGCTGTTGCGAAGCATCCGGGGTTGGCAACGTTCTTGGCCTTGCGCACATCTTCCTTTGCGCTTTCGCAGAGACCGTACACGAAGTTTCTGCCCGCATAGTCGCCGTCAAGTCTGAAGTCGTTGCCGAGGTCGATGATTCTGCACTCCGGCTTGATTTCGTGTGTATCCACGAACTGACGTGAAATGCCGTGGCCGAGGCAGAGGAAGATCACATCCGGGTCGTTCAGCTCCTTGCCGAAGCAAAGGTCTGTCTCGCCGATGAGGTCTCTGTGGACAGAAGTCACGGGTGTGCCCTCGGAGGAGGTAGTTGTCGCTGCAACTATCTCAACCTCAGGGTGGTTAAGGAGAATTCTGAACAGTTCACCTCCTGTGTATCCGGTGCCGCCGGCTATCGCTGCGCGTATCTTACTCATCCAATGAACCGTTTACAGAATAATAGATCTTCAATGGGTTTGCGATGACCTTTGTGAAGCCGATAACGTCGCGTCCGGTGTATGACTTGTTGATCTCGCCGTATGCACCGAACTTAGAACTCATAAGGTCGTGCTCGCTTGTACATCCGAGAACCGAGAAGTGGTATGGCATAAGTGCAACCTCTACCTCTCCTGTCACATTCTTTTCGATGCTGTCCATCATAGCCTCCATATCTCTGCAGACCGGATCGAGGTACATAGCCTCGTGCATCTGCTGGCCGTACCATCCTGCGATCTGCTCCTTCCAGTAAAGCTGTCCCTTTGTAAGGGTGTGCTTCTCGAGGAGGTGGTGTGCCTTGACGAGGATGAGCGGAGCTGCAGCCTCGAAGCCTACGCGGCCCTTGATGCCGATGATGGTGTCGCCGATGTGGATGTCGCGTCCGATTCCGAAAGGACCCGCAGCGTCGCGTACGGCCTTGATGACCTCTACCGGAGACATCTTCACACCGTTGAATGATACAGGTTCACCCTTCTCAAAACCGATCTTGATATGCTCTGGCTCAGTCTTGGTGACCTTTGTAGGATATGCCTCTTCAGGAAGGTAACCGTCAGAAGAAAGTGTCTCCACGCCTCCGATGCTGGTGCCCCAAAGTCCCTGGTTGATAGAGTATTTGGCCTTCTCCCAAGAGAAATCGAATCCGTGCTTCTGGAGATAGTCGATCTCATACTGGCGTGTGAATCCCTCGTCGCGTACAGGTGCGATGATCTCCACCTCAGGTGCGAGAATCTCGAATACGATATCGAAGCGTACCTGGTCGTTGCCGGCTCCTGTACTTCCGTGAGCTACTGCGCCTGCGCCGAGCTTCTGCACGTGCTTGAGGACCTCGAGTGCCTGGAATACTCTTTCAGAACTTACAGAAAGAGGGTAGGTGGCATTCTTGAGTATGTTTCCGTAGATGAGGTATTTGATACCCTTATTATAATAGGTGTCAACTGCATTTACGGTTGTATGGGTCGCTGCTCCGAGTGTGAGGGCACGCTGCTCGATAGTCTTTTCCTCCTCTGCAGAGAATCCTCCGGTGTTCACCATTATAGTGTGGACCTCAAGTCCTTTTTCATTCTTAAAGTAAGGGACGCAGAAAGATGTGTCCAGACCGCCGCTGAAAGCGAGTACAACTTTATTGTTCATATCTTTAGTTTTTATTTATTATCAATTAAAGGTTTACATCTGGAAGATGTACAGGGTTCATCACTTCGATGTGCTCCTGTGGGTCGTAAAGAAGACCGGTGCAGAGACACATCTTGTAATCGTTGGATTCCAGGATCGAGAAGTTTCTGCAGCCCTGGCAACCCTTCCAGAATTCAGGGTCATCTGTGAGGTATGCGAAAGGAACCGGACGGAAGCCGAGTGCATAGTTCATCTTCATCACGGCTGCTCCGGTACTGATACTGAAAATCTTTGCTTCAGGGAAAAGTTCGCGCGAAAGCTGGAAGATGCGCTTCTTGATTCTCATAGCGATTCCGAGGCCTCTGTATCCGTGTGCTACGATCAGACCGGAATTTGCAACGAATTCCTTGTGTCCCCAGGTCTCTATGTATGAAAAGCCTGCAAACTTGCCGTCGTCCGTGATGGCTATCACCGCCTTTCCGGCAGCCATCTTCTCAATTACATATTCAGGAGTACGGCGTGCGATACCTGTGCCTCTTTCGCGGGCTGAGATAAATACTTCTTCGCAGATTTCATCTGCATACACTGCGTGGCTTTCGTCAGCCACCACTACATTGATGTTCATATACTAACTGGCAATAATATCCGCCGGACTGACGTTCTGCATAGAACTCCAGACGGCAAAAATTCGCGTTGCGATATAATCTAGAAAAGGAAATAAATACGGAATGCCCTCTGAGAGGGAAGTCGATAGGGATCCTAACGGCAAGACAAACCGAGATTGTCAATTGCAATTGGGAGGGAATTGCTTCGAGAGCCCCTCCTAAAGTCGGACGAATATGTGTCTAAAGCGGACCATAATAGATGCAAATATAACAAATATTTCAATAAAATGCTAACTTTGCCGAAATTTGAAAAACTGACAGATAAATAGGAGTTTACAGTGGCTAAGAAAGCGAAGAAAAAGACTCAGGGAGTGGATCCCGAGTACCTCAAGAAGCAGAAGGAGGCGTTGGTGCGTCGTCATAGGCAGGTGATATACCTTAACGACAGCGAGATGGCGGCGATCCAGCAGTATTGCGACAAGTTCCGCGTCGGCACCAAGGCTGTGCTTTTCCGTGAGGCTATTATGGAGAAGATACTCAAGGAACTGGATGATAATCACCCTACTTTATTCTAATACTATGAAGAAGATTTTAATGCTGACCATCGCGGTCGTTATGGGCCTGTCACTTCAGGCACAGGAAAAGAATGCTGATATGGAAACAAAACAGGAAGTTGTAGCAGACGATTATAAGGTAATCAAGGATGAGGTGGTAGACGGAGTACGCTACGTTATTGCCGCTCCAAGTGCAATGGTATGTTCAAAGCAGATCGACATCCAGATCAAGGATGGCATCATCGAGTCTGTGGTATACACAAGAGGATGCGACGGCAACGCCAAGGGCATCGGAGCGCTCATCAAGGGAATGTCTGTAGAGGAGGCGATCAGGCGTCTGGAGGGCATCACCTGTGGAAAGAGGCCGACCTCTTGTCCTGACCAGCTTGCGAGAATCCTGAAATCGCTGAATTAACATAAAAGGGAGCAGATCTGATGATTTGCTCCCTTTTTATTATTATTTTGTCTTGGTTGCTTCGTTGAAGCAGTGACGGCAGAGTGGCTCGTAGATGTCGGTTTCTCCGAGGACCACAAGCTGCTCGCTCTTTGAAAGTCTGTGCGAGTGGTTTGCCGGGCTACCGCATTTTACGCAGATGGCGTGAACCTTCTGGATGTCCTCTGCCACTGCCATAAGTGCAGGCATCGGGCCGAAAGGCTTACCGAGGAAGTCTGTGTCGAGACCTGCGATGATCACTCTGATGCCTTTGTTCGCCAAAGTCTGGACAACCTCTACCAAAGTGTCGTCAAAGAACTGTGCCTCATCGATGCCGACAACCTCCACATCGTTTGAAAGCTGAAGCATAAGAGCAGGGGAGTCAATAGGAGTCGACGGAATGCTGTGTGAATCGTGTGATACTACCTTGTCCTCAGAATAACGGACGTCGATACAAGGTTTGTAAATCTCCACTTTCTGCTTGGCAAACTGAGCCCTTTTCATTCTTCTGATAAGTTCCTCTGTCTTGCCCGAAAACATTGAGCCGCATATTACCTCAATTGAGCCTGCTTTTTTTGCACTTTCTAAAAACATTTCCTTACTTTTGTAGATTGAGAACGCAAATATAGACAATTCTTGCTTTATGGAAAATAGAGAACAGCAAATTTTATCGGAAATCAAGGAAATGATGGCATCCATCAGAATCCAGCTCGAGAAGTTGGATGACAAGATGGCTGAACTTCAGCAAGTTGTTGATCCAGAGGGTGTTACTGCGATGCCGATAGATAT
>JAFYWC010000142.1 GCA_017546585.1 Bacteroidales bacterium | reverse complement strand
TCTTGTGCGCGTAGTTGCGCATCTTCATACGACTCCTGACTCTTCAGGAACATCTCCTCAATGGACATCGATTCCATGCCATTGTTTTTTTCCAAATCTTCTTGCATCTGAAAACTGTTTTATGGATTAAAAAATGCCCGAAGACGATACACCTTACGGCACACCGTGAATCTGGAAACAGACGGACGGGTTCGGTTTCACCATCCGTTATCAACTGAAAAAATTGGGAGAAAAGTCTCGCTGACTGTATCCTAAAAAGAGTGGATACTCATTTGACAAATAGAAGGACCTTGAGCGGTCGGAGTACAAAGGTATGTATAATCTTTCAAATGACAATAGATGTAATTAGATGTTTTACATATTATTGATAATCTGATTATTACTCCTTCGTTTTAATAATATTCTTAACCTCTTCAAGCAATTCTTCGCCTGTTTCACCCTCACGCAGGCGTGCCTTGATGATGCGGCGGTTAATGCGGATATACTCTTCGCTCTTATGTTTGCGGATGCTCTCGTAATAGGCTTTACGCTTAGGCGTGAGTTCTCTGCCTCGTGAGCAATAGAGTCCCTTTTCTCGGTACTCGTCTAGGTAGCGTTTGAACTTGGGCTTCTTATACGAAATGTCCTTTGAGGCGCGTGCCACCGAGTCGATGACACGCCAGTCTGGTTCAAAAGGAGACTGTTTGCCACATAGCTGCCTGAGAAGGTGATATACCATCGTCATCTCGTAGCGGAGCATAAAGCCTATGCGCGTCTCCTCGAACTTAAAACGCCTATGCGTCCCCTTCGGCCTTCCTCGTCCTCGTTTTTTTCTCTTTGAGTGCGGCACTATGCGTGTCTGCCTCCTCTTGGGTCTCTGTTCGTCCATCTGATACATCCTCTTTTGTGGTTACTACTGCCGAGGGCATACGCCTCTCGGAGATTCTACGGCGACTCTCGATGTCGCTCATTACATTGATTTTCTTTTCCATTATACAAAGTATGTGAAGTTTAACTGACAGTCTACATTGTAGAAGCCTCGCTCATAGAGTTGCAACTTACGCTGTCCGCCATAGATGGTAAACGACGAGCCTCGGTTGTACTTATGGTCATCGTTCCAGTTGGCTGCCGTACAGCGTACACTATACTTTGGAGGCTGAATCTTGTTAGGTATCATAGCGATGACACCTCCCCAATTGCTACCATCACGCTTGGCGGTGTTTATCTCGCCCTGGATGGATACGATGCTGCCTATCTGACGGACAAAGAGGTTGCGGGTATCAGTTCCCTGACCGCTGTTCTCCATCTGAATCCAACCTGTATCGATGAGCAGCGGCTGATACTCCTCGGCAAAGGCTGCACCCAATGTGCGACATACCTGACGCTGTGCCTCGGGGCTACCCAATACAAGGTCCGTGAGCTTGGCATCCTTACGCAGGTAGTCCTTGACAATCTCATCTTTCGAGAGCAGGTTCAACTTCTCACGCAGTATCTGTTGAGCCTGTGTGGTGCTGTTTCCCTGACCCACAAGGTAAGTGATATAGTCCTGGAAGAGATTCTCCATACGGGCAAAGCGACCATCGGCAACGCTCTTGGCATAGAACTCCAAATTCTTGGCTATGTTAGCAAGCTCAGTGGCATTGTAACCATCAAGCAAC
>JAFYWC010000141.1 GCA_017546585.1 Bacteroidales bacterium | reverse complement strand
TCGGTCAGGACGAGCTTGAAATCATCTTCAAGGTTTCAAAGATCGAGATCGATTCGACAGTATTCGACAATGAGGTGACATTCGGAAAGATTCTCGCGGCTGTCGACAAGATCTTCTCGAATCCTAACTATAAGATGGACAAGATCGAGGTTGCCGGATACGCTTCACCAGAGGGTCCTCCAGCATTCAATACCTGGTTGGGAGAGAACCGAGCAAAGGCACTCATCAACTACATCATCGAGCAGCGCCCTCAGTATGGTCTCACAATGGATGATTTCAGAATCGTCAACGGAGATGAGAACTGGGCAGGACTTCGCAGAGTGATTGTAGATTCTGACCTTCCTGAAAAAGATCAGGTCATCGCTATCATCGACAATGAGGGAATTCCTTCAGAGCGCAAGAAACTCCAGATTGAGGCGATCAACTACGGATGGGTTTGGAAGAAGATGCTCACAGATATCTATCCTCACTTGCGTAGCGCAAGATATCTTGCAGTATACTACGATTCGACAGATGACAAGGCTGTGGATATCATCAACGAAGCAAACGCCCTCATCGGCGAAGGCAAATATGCAGAAGCATACGACCACGTGAAGCCGGTAAGCGATGATATGAGAGCATTCAACACAGTGGGTGTGGCTCTGATGATGCAGGGACAGTTTGAAGAGGCGATGCCATGGCTCGAGAAGGCGCTCGAGGGCAATTGTCCTACAGCACAGCAGAATATCGATGCAATCAATGCAGAGTATGCATATGAGGCTGAGCAGAGAGCTGCGATCGAGGAATACCTCAGCAAATACGAATAAAACAAACCAAAAACATAAATCATTAACCAATTAACTATTACAGTTATGAAACTTTCTAAATTGATGTTGGCTGCTTTCGTAGCAGTATTGGCACTCGCTTCTTGCAACAAGCAGGACACTACTCCACAGGCTAACCGCCTTAAATCAGTAGAGATCTCTCTCGAGAACGTTCTCATTACCAAGGGCCTTGCCGGAGACAAGATCCAGGCTGGTGACGCTGTGGTTGTAAATGACCTCAAGATCTTCTTGACTGACGCATCTGGCAATGAGTATGATGCAAAGGTGAGCGACGGTTCTGCTGCTGCTCAGAGCTATTTCACAGGTGTTCCTGCTGAGACTGTAGCTTTCCACTATGTTGATCCTAACTGTACTAAGGTTGTTGCTGTAGCTAACCTTGGCAAGGACATCACTTTCGCTGAGTACAAGGCTCTTGCTGCTCTCCAGATCGAGAACCAGCAGGATGCAACATCTCTCGTGCTTTATGATGAGGCAACTCTTACAAGCACAACAAGAGAGCACAACGACGCTAACGCGGACGGAACAACTTACCTTGCTCCAGTTTACGAGGCTGAGCTTACTCTCACTCCACGCGTTTCACGCTTCGAGGTTGACGGTTTCACTGTCAAGTTCAGCGAGACTCCTCTCTTCAACGAGATCAAGATCACTCAGCTTGCATTCCTCAACTACTACGGCAAGACTACAGTCGTAGAGGGTACAGAGTCTGACCTCGTTGCTTCTCCAGTGAACTTCGCTAACCAGTCTGAGGTTTACGCTTGGCTCGACAACGGTGAGACTGCTTGGTACAGAGATTCATTCGAGGTTGTCATCACTCCAGAGGACAACGTGGCAAGCACTCCTAAGCCACTCGCATATCATATGTTCTCTTGCGCAGAGACTCCTGTTATGCTTATCAAGCTTCTTGCTGACGGTCAGCCAGCTTACCTCTATTCAAAGGGCTTCTACAAGGCAGACGGTACTGCTGTAACTGAGTTCGAGGAGGGTAAGATCTACCGTATGAGCGCAGAGGGTGAGGTTGAGGACGATGGTAACCTTCCTTTCGAGGATGAGGATATCGATCCAATGGACCGTTGCCTCGAGATCACTGTTGAGGTTGTAGACTGGGCTGTCGAGCTCGTTTACCCTGAGTTCTAAAACATAGTCAGCAATACTGACAGACCTTTATTAAACATCAATTAATCAAAAACATACAGCTTATGAAATTCAGATCCATTGCTTTAAGCCTTCTTATGGCGGCAGGAATCTTCTCCACTTCCTGCATCAAGGAGGATCATAGCGATTGCTACAATGTCTACTGTCTCGCCTTGAGCTATCTTGGCGACGGTAAGACTGAGATCTTCCCTGAGAAGATTGAGAAAGTTCATATGTATGTTTTTGATGAGCAGAATAACTGTGTCGTCTCAGGACTGCTGTCCGATGAGGATGTAAAAGCGCGTCTGACCACACTTCCGCCCCTTGAACCGGGTGCATATCAAATTGTGTGTGTAGGAAATGCAAACAAGACAGAAGTGGAGAATCTGTCTTCGGGAGATCGTGGTCAGATCGTTTTTGCAGACACTGATTATCTGAAGGGAAACACAGTTTCCGGAAATGACCCGTTGTATTGGGCTTCTACTGATTATACCATCGCACCTTACGATGAGTACAAGCAGATCGAAACCCAGACAGCACTTTTCAAAAGCTCGCATTTCGACGTCGTAGTCGAGGTAGTAGGTGCTCCGGCTCTCACAAGAGCGGCTTCATATCCTACAATCGAGCTCGTGGGTGTCTCTCCAGAAACAGACTTCAACAACGTTGCCAAGGGTCCTGCGACCACTTATGTGATGGAGTCTGTACACGACGGACAGATGTTGCTTTCCGCAAAGAACAACATTATGAGACACACCAACCAGGACGCCGTCTATCTTAAGATCGCCGGCTCTACAGGCGAGTCGCTGGTCGAAGTGAATTTCGCACAGCACATCGCAAAATATGATATCGATGTGACCAAGCAGGAGTGCATCATTCCGTTCAGGATCGAGTTCAAGTCTGCAAGCGTCAGCATCGGAGTTCCTTCGTGGTTCATTGAAAATGTTACACCTGAGTTCTAAAATTTCATCACGTTTATGAATAAGTTATTCAACATATTTGTTAAAACATCCCTTTGCTTCATAGCGGCTATGATGTGCATCAGCTGCCTTATGGAGAAGGACCAGACCTCTGCGCCTGGACAGAGCGTGATGATAGAATTGAGCGTATCTGCATCCGATATGACCAAGAGTGCCTCTACTGATATGGAGAAGGCCATCAACTCATTGCGCGTCTATGCTTACTACGGCGAGCGCCTTGCCGGTTATGCGTCAAGACAGGCTACTGTTCCTGGAGAACCGTTCTATATGGATCTGGAGCTTCCTGAAAGCGGAAAACACAATGTGAAGTTCTACCTTGTGGCAAACGAGGCGGAGATGACCTACCAGAATGCGGCTGTGGCTTTCACAGAGGATATGACCATCGCTCAGCTTGAGGCTGTAAAGTTCTCGGCGATGACTACAGGAAAGGCTCTTCCGATGTATTGCATCCAGACAGAGACTGTCGATGTAGACGCGGTAGCAGAGGCAGCGAACGACGAGGCCGGTCACAACGGACACATCATCCTTACCCAGAAGGTAAACTTCGATCTCACCCGTCCTGTTGCAAAGGTTTCGGTATATGCAGCAAAGACGGCAGGTGCTTCTGCGGATCCTCAGATCCTCGGAATCAAGCTTCTCGCGTCAGGAACAAGATCATACGGCTATCTCTTCCCTCAGAGTGAGCAGACACTCAACGCCATCCCTTCAAGGGCAAACGATGAGGTCCTCCTTTCTTCTGCTGTGGCAGTCACAAGCGGTATCGCGAAAAGCACATCGGCTCTCCAGAATCCCGACAACTACACACCCGTAGTGGGCGGAAAGTACCTCTATGAGGTCACTTACGGTTCAGAAGCCTGGAACGTATCTTCAGGCAATGCAAATGAGGCTGTGTTCCACATCGAGTATTCGCTCGCTGAAGGCCAGCCGCGCAAGGATGCCTATGTGTACCTTCCTCCGGTGCTCAGAAACAAGCACATCAAGGTATGCATCTACATCAATGCGGAGGGCAAGATCATCATCAACTACGTTGTCGCTGACTGGGAAGACAACGAAACACAGGACATCAGATTCGACTATCCTACCCACTCTTACCTCAGAGAGAGCATCCCTACTAGCCAGGATGACCTTGCAAAGGCTCCTTCGGCACCTGCTCAGATGTCTGAGAAGAAGGCATTCAGAGCGTATTTCCAGATGACTTATCCTGAGAACGACTCGTGGACACCTACCCTTATCGGTCTCAACGCTTCAGACTGCACAGTCCGCGTATATGACGATACAGGCAAGCTTGAGGTCTATCAGTCGGAGTGGCCAATCCCTGCATCAGAGGACTGGTACACAATCGAGGTGACTCCGAATGTAGGACACATCCAGGCCGGTGAGGAAGTGATGCTTGCAATCACTTACAGAGCAGCAGGTTTCGATACTGTCGACTATATGATGATCAACGGAACCGACCAGAATTTCTACTGGCCTTACTCAGGCACATCTGTACAGGATGCCGAGTATGTCATAATAACAATGGTAAACTAAGAAGAAAATGAAAAGAATCCTTAATACTCTTTTAATCTCAGCTGTTGCGATGCTGACCTTCTCCTGCCAGGAGGAGATCGGTGTGAACGCGCCAATGAACGAGAGCATTGTTCTTGACCTTTCCTCTGGTCTTACCAAAGCTGCGGACACTGACGTGGAGTCGTTCGTGAACCATCTTGATGTGTTCATCTTCGATGTGAACGGCACAGAGCCAGGCGCAGAGGTGTATTATGAAAGATATCAGGTCAACAATGCTGCATCTCTCGTTCTCAATGCCAAGAGAAGCACATTTGCCGCTGGTCAGAAATACTATGTCTACCTCCTTGCAAACAGCAATCTTCCAAAGTCGGATTTCGAGGCTGTAGAGTCCTACAACGACCTCATCGACAAGAAGCAGGAGGACTACAATCTCCATCTTACCGGTCTTACCATCGATGGAGCACCAAGCTACTTCCTTATGGATGCGGTTGCCTTCCAGGGCGGCTCGTCACCTGTTGTTCTCAACAACGGAGTGTCTTCGGACGACACCGTTCTTGATGCGGTTCTCAGACGTGCGGCTGCGAAGGTTGTCATCAACATCAAGGCATCCGAGAAGGTTGAATTCAAGGCATTCACAATCGAAGACGGATCGGAGGGAGGCCTCTACTATCTCCGCAATATGCCTTATGACACTTATCTTCTTGCCGAGGCTCGTGCTGAAGAGGACATCTACACAGCCAAAGTGAGAAACACCAAGAAGTCCAACAACGCATACTTCAGCTGGAACCCTACACAGGACAGCAAGAACGTATCGCTTGTCACTTATGTATATCCAAACAACTGGGCGGACCAGAGTAGCCTCGAGCGCGAGACTTGCGTGGTTATGAACCTTCCTTTGACCTACACAGACGGTGAACTTGTGAAGGACTACGCAAACTGCTGGTACAAGATCCCTATGACAGACGAGCAGATGTTCAAGAGAAACAACTACTATGAGGTGAACATCGATCTCAACCGCCCGGGAGCCATTTCAGAGTCTACACCTGTAGATCTTGAGGATGTGTATTATTCAGTGATAGACTGGACTGAACACAACGTTTACGTCGGAGGCGACGATAAGCCTAAATATCTGATGGTCAACAAGGAGTATATGGAGATGAGAAACATCGCCGTTGACGCGACAACTCTCGAGTTCGCATCGTCTTCTCCTGTCACCATTACAGTAAAGGACATTTACTACTACAACAAGTTCGGCATCAAGACAACAGTAAATCCTACTATCACAGGAACAACTGAGGCTGATGCAACCACTGGCAACATCACAGTGAATAGCCCGGTGCCGACAAACAACGCAATCCGTTATTTCACTCTCGTCGTTACAAATGAGGACGGCATCACAAGAGAGGTCGAGGTGGCTCAGTATCCGTTGGAGTACATCACCAACCAGCAGGGATGGTATTCTTACAGATCTGACTTTGCGACAGATCAATATCCGTCACCGACAACATATGAGTACAGGGGATCGCG
>JAFYWC010000140.1 GCA_017546585.1 Bacteroidales bacterium | reverse complement strand
GGACATCTGACTTAACGTGCTCATTTACTGGAGTTTGTCGTTGTTTGTGCGTATATTTGTAGCACTCGTAAGGGACTGCTACATTTAAGTGCTTGATTTATATACGGGTTCGGAAACAGGTGTCGTTGCCAACCGAATCACGACCAAAGCAAAAGCGCTCAACGTAAGTTGGGCGCTTTTTCCGTATGTCAGTGTGGCGTTGAGAGCTTGCTCTCAGACGCCACACTGGCGTGCGAAAAAACCAAGGCCTCAGCGCAGCTGAAGGCCGCTTTTGCTTTGGTCGATGATGGCCCGCGGAGGTCCGGGATGTGGCGCCGCAGGCGGCAAATCCCATCGTCACACTACCTTGTTGGCAGAATACAGACGGATAGGCATCCCTGACAGGTCAGGCGTATTCCACATAATGTTAAATATCAAAGACTTAACACATCATAGGTGGGCATATTTGACCACCTATCGAACACTAACTCATTAGCTATCAACACATTACAAAAACACCCCTGAGAATTTCAGGGGTGCATAGGATATGATCTTACCGGTTACCAGATAACCACTCTCTCCTCTTCCGGGAGGAACATAGCTCCGTCAGTGATGTCGAAGGCCTCGTAGAAGGTAGCGACATTGCGGAGGGTTGCGTTAACTCGGTTCTTGCCGAGAGAGTGAACGTCAACCTTTGTAAGGCGTGCAGCCTCCTCGTCGCGGATGTTCTGGCCCCAGATTGTCGCATATGAAATGTAGAAGCGCTGAGCAGCTGTAAAGCCGTCGATAGGCTCTGGCTCGCCGGCAGCCTCGAATGTGTTCTGCAGAGCAGTGTAAGCCACTCTAAGACCACCCTGGTCTGCAATGTTCTCTCCAAGAGAAAGAGAACCGTCAGCCATAAGGGCAGGCTGGCCATCCTTTGCAGGAAGAATCACGATCTGGTTGAACTGATCCACGAGGATGTCTGTGCGTGACTTGAACGCTGCAGCATCAGCCTCTGTCCACCAGTTAGCCATATTGCCGTCCTTGTCGAACTCGCGTCCCTGATCGTCGAAGCCGTGAGTCATCTCGTGACCGATAACCACTCCGATAGCGCCATAATTCACAGCATCATCTGCAGATGAATTGTAGAACGGCGGCTGAAGGATAGCTGCAGGGAAGCAGATCTCGTTAGTTGTCGGATTGTAATATGCATTCACTGTCTGCGGAGACATAAACCATCTTTCACGGTCTACCTCCTTGCCCAAGTCTGCAAGATTATCTGCTGTATACCAAGCACTTGCACGCTTGATATTCTCCCAATATGAAGCCTTTGGATCAATGGCAAGAGTCGAATAGTCCTTCCACTTGTCAGGATAACCGATCTTCACTATAAATGCGTTGAGCTTCTCGTGAGCCTTTGCCCTTGTCTCATCAGACATCCACTCAAGAGCGTCAATATGCTGACCGAGCGCAACCTGGAGATTCTTAACCATCTCTGTCATACGCGCCTTGTCGCTTTCAGGGAAATACTTCTTTACATACACCTGTCCGATAGCATCAGAAAGGAATCTGTTAGGCACAGCCATCGCACGCTTCCAACGTGGACGCATCTCCTGCTGGCCGGACATCTGACGGCCGAAGAAATCGAAATGCGCAGCATAAAGCTCATCGCCCACGTAACCCGCTGCACTTGCGATCACGCTTGCAGCAAGATATGTCTTCACTGTCTCGATATCCTCGCCATTGTACAGTCCGATAACAGCCTCGATCACCTCCGGCTGACCTACCACAACCTTATCGAACTCACCGATTCCCATCTGGCCGAAATACACACCCCAGTTGAAATCCGGATACTTTGCAAGGAGTTCAGCCTTTGTCATCGCTGTATAGTTTGCGGTCACATCACGAAGCTGAACATTGCTGCGGAACGACTTCGCCATCTTGGTCTCGAAGGCAAGAACCTTCTCTGCAGCTGCGGCAGTATCCTCCCAACCGATCATAGCGAAAGCCTTGGTTAGCCACTGCACATAGCCATCGCGAAGTGCTTGATTCTCAGCATCAAGGTAATAGTCGCGGTTGCCCATTCCAAGTCCGGCCTGATCAATGTAGAGCACATTCATCGTACTGTTAAGAAGGTCTGCACCTACACCCGTGCTGAACATCGGATTACTTGAACAAGTGTGGATGATCGCAAGCGCATAAGCAAGGTGCTCACGGTTTCCTGCAGACATAAGCCTGTCGATGTCTGCCTTCAAAGGCGCTACGCCCTCTGTATTGACACGCACCGAATCCATACCCATATTATAAAGGTCGGCAATCTTCTGATCCACAGTGCCAGGCTTGTTCTTAGCCTTGGCGATATCCGCGAAAAGGTCATTCAGACGCACCTCGTTGGTTTCACGCAACTGGTCAAATGTACCATAACGTGCAAACTCCGGCTTCAGCGGATTGGCCTCCTGCCAGCCACCGGTAGCATACTGATAAAAATCATCATTAAGAGCCACGCTCTCATCGAAATTAGCACGATTGATCGCAGGCACATCCTCAGCCTGCTTTACATTACATCCCGCCATAACTGCAATGGTTGAGAAAGTAAACAGTAGTTTTTTCATATAGTTATTATCTTAGTTCTATCATACAAAGGTATTAAATTACATTAAAAATCAGTCCGACGACACGGCAAAATGAGAATCTTCAATCATTGAAAAATTCAGACGAAGAAATAGGAAATGACACGAAAACTACATTACTTTGCATATAGGGCTGATATCTCTCAGGCTTAACTCTTTTCACCACATACAATGAAGCATTTCACATCCATAATTCTGTTTCTGGCATTGGCTGTTTCCTGCAGGCAAGCGCCATCAGTTCCAACAGCGACGATCACCAATGACCCTTACGAAGGAATCAAATGGGAGACAGTGCTGCAGATGAAGTCTGCTCTTCACGTCCACACAGTCAATTCCACAATCGAGCACGGAGTAGAGGAAGGAACCACAGTGACTCCAGCGGAGCAGATTGCCCGTTATGAGGAACTGGGATACGATGTCCTGGCTATTACGGATCACGACTACATAACATATCCGTGGAGTGACTATGGAGTATCCGACAGTCCTATGATTTCCATCAAAGCCAACGAGTTGAGCAAGAACGACAATATGTGCGCATATTTCTGCGATTGGCTCGATCTTCCAGGCGAGGGACCGGAGAAGACAATAGGCTTTTACGAGAGCATCGAGCAGGCTGGCAAAGCAGACGGCATCATATACCTTGCCCATCCAATGCGCAGCGGTTCGATCAAGGAAGCCGCATTTTCTGCCGACGTGTTCCGCAAATACCCTCAGGTCTACGGTATGGAGGTTCTCAATGTAGGACAGTTCGAAAGGAACAACTCCATCGAACTCTGGGACCAGCTTCTTACAGAACTCCTTCCTGAACGCCAGGTGTGGGGAACATCAAGCGACGATGCGCACTCAGTTCGCAAAGCCGGTTTTGGCTGGACCATCTTCCTGACCACAGAGAAATCTGAGGCGGCAGTAAAAGACGCCTTGAAGTGCGGAAACTCATTTTTCTCGACATCCAAGATAGTCGATACAGTTCCGAAACTTGATGTAACCCCGACCATAACATCAATTGCCCACGACAAGTCTGCCCATAGGCTTACAATCACAGCCACCGATTATGACCGTATCGAATGGACATCCTGCGGGGCAGTCGTCGCAACAGGCGAAAGCATTGATTATGCGGCCGTAGCAGGTGTGGACAAATACATTCGTGCGACAGTATATGGCCAAGGCGGAGCCACATTCACACAACCCTGGACAATAGAAATCAAATAATCCTATATGAAACCCAACAGCACCCTCAACCCTCTCCAGAAGACCATAGTGGGAGCACAGTTCCTCTTCGTCGCATTCGGCGCAACAGTGCTCGTTCCCCTTCTGGTAGGCCTCGACCCATCCGTGGCACTATTCACTGCAGGTATCGGCACACTGATCTTCCACGCAGTAACCAAAGGCAAAGTTCCGATCTTCCTCGGCAGCAGCTTCGCCTTCATTGCACCGATTATCAAGGCCACCGAACTCTTCGGCCTCCCTGGCACATTGTGCGGCCTCGTCGCAGTAGGTGCAGTATACGGGGTGATGAGCGCATTGGTACGTCTGCGCGGAGTCGGATTCATTTCAAGACTCTTCCCTCCTGTGGTTGTGGGACCGGTCATTATGCTCATCGGACTTTCACTCGCCGGCACAGGCGTAGATATGGCCAAGACCAACTGGGGCCTCGCCATCACAGCGCTCGTGACAACAGTGGTAGTGTCACTCTTCGGTAAAGGCCTCCTCCGCCTGATTCCGATCTTCGCCGGCATCGTGGTCGGATATATCGCGGCCATCATCTTCGGATTGGTTGACTTCCAGCCGGTAGTGGATGCGGCGTGGTTCGCATTGCCGGCCTTCGTCCGTCCGGAACTCTGCTGGGAAGCCATCATCTTTATGGTTCCTGTAGCAATCGCTCCAGTCATCGAACACATCGGCGACATCTACGCAATCAACGAAGTCACAGGAAACGACTACATCAAAGACCCAGGCCTTCACCGCACTATGCTTGGTGACGGACTCGCCTGCATCGCGGCTGCATTCATCGGCGGCCCTCCGGTAACCACATACTCCGAAGTCACAGGAGCAGTATCACTCACCAAGATCGCAGACCCTGTAGTCCTTAGGATCGCCGCAGTATTCGGCATCCTGTTCTCGGTCCTCGGCAAGGTCAGCGCCATCCTCAAGACCATCCCTGAAGCGGTCCTCGGCGGCATTATGCTTCTCCTTTTCGGAACCATCGCTTCGGTCGGAGTCAACACCCTCGTAAAGAACCGCGTCGACCTCGGCAACACCCGCAACCTGGTCATCGCATCACTGATCCTGACACTCGGCATCGGAGGCGCAGAGCTCACCATCGGCACCTTCACCATCGGTGGCATCGGCCTTGCAGCCCTCTCCGGAGTCATCCTCAACCTGATCATCCCTCAGAGCAAAGCATAAACGAAAAGGTGTCGCAAACATCTGGCACGGTTTTGCCGGAATACCGTGGAAGATTCGACCATCATCAGGGGTATTGAGCACGGCTTTGCAGGAATACCGTGGAAGATCTTTACAGGTAACCGGGAGGATATCGGTAGAAAAAGAGGCTGACCCAAAAGGTCAGCTTCTGTTTTTTTTGGGGGGTGAAGAGAAGTTCAGGAGGATAACAACGGAAAACTAAATCCCTCCCACTTCGTGGGCCCCTCCCGTTCACAAGGCCACGGGCGGCCATGGTTTTCCTT
>JAFYWC010000139.1 GCA_017546585.1 Bacteroidales bacterium | reverse complement strand
CGAAGTCAAAATTCTCAGGGATTGTAAGATTCTCAAGTCGCATAATCTTATCGGCCATCTGCTGCTCACGCTGGATATATCCTTTATATTTGATGGCAATCTCAGACGAATCCAGGATCTCTCTACTGTAATTAGACTCGACAATCTTATCCAAAGCATCACCTTCAGCCAACTTCGAAACAGGATACTCTGTATTATACTGGAGCACATATGCCGCATCCTTATACGAAATATCAGATGGGTATTTCTCAGAGAATTTAGCATCAAGATCTGCATACTTATTATATGCGATAAGGTCAGAATAGTTGACGCCATCAGCATAAAGTTCCGAAACAGGAGTCTTGAATTCCTCGCTAAGATCAAGATTAAACTTGCTAAATGTTCCACGTGGAACTAAATCAATCAGCTTATGGATATCTGTCTGCGGTCTTGAAATAAGCTCGGCAATTCTCTTTCTTGATGTGATTTCAGACGACTCGACAGAGGTCAAATATTCATTTACATACTCAGGCTTGATGGCAGCGTCTGCAAAGAACTGATTGAATTTCTCAATAGACTCATATTTGCGCATTGTGTAGTCATATCTGAACTTATCTGCAAGACCAGCTTCATAAGCCATAGGAGTAAGTCGTATGTCAGCATTATCCTGACGAAGGAGAATACGATATTCTGCTCTTGAAGTAAACATTCTGTAAGGCTCATCTACACCTTTTGTAATAAGGTCATCAATGAGAACTCCGATATAAGCCTGGTCTCTCTTAAGGATGAACGGATCTTTTCCAGCCACCTTGAGATGTGCATTAATACCGGCGATGAGACCCTGTGCTGCTGCTTCCTCATAACCTGTTGTTCCGTTGATCTGCCCGGCAAAGAAGAGGTTCTCTATATTCTTGAGTTCAAGAGTCGGTTTCAACTGTGTCGGATCGAAGTAGTCATACTCGACAGCATATGCAGGTCTGAACACCTTGGCATTTTCAAGACCTTCTATATTATGAAGCGCTTCCATCTGAACATCGAGCGGAAGCGATGAAGAGAATCCCTGGAGATAATACTCATTGGTTCCCCTACCCTCCGGCTCAAGGAAAAGCTGATGTTCCGTCTTGCCGGCAAAAGTGCGAAGTTTATCTTCAATGCTCGGACAGTATCTCGGACCGATACCTTTGATCAGACCAGAGAAAAGCGGAGAGTCACCGAAGCCGCTCCTAAGGATGTCGTGCACCTTCTCATTTGTATGAACTACAAAGCAAGGCATCTGAGGAGTTCCGTTCTGAGCAGTCGACAGGAACGGGAGGTAAGAGAACTTGTCAGGGTTCTCGTCTCCGAACTGATGGATCATCTTAGAGGTGTCGACCGACGAGATGTCGATTCGAGGAGGAGTACCTGTCTTCATTCGCGCGGTCTTCACTCCCATCTCGACCAACTGCTGAGTCAGACCATAAGAGGAGAGTTCTCCGATGCGGCCGCCTTCAAACATATTTCTTCCGATGAACATTCGGCCGTCAAGGAAGGTTCCGGCGGTCAGGATAACTGCTTGAGAATTGAAAATTGCTCCGGTAGTCGTACAAACGCCCGTAATTTTTGAACCATCGAAAAGAAATTTGACCACTGTATCTTGGTAAAGGTCTAATTTACAGGCACTTTCGAGGATTTTTCGCCAATAAAGCGAGAACTGGATTTTGTCGCATTGAGCTCGCGGACTCCACATAGCCGGGCCTTTTGAGCGATTTAGCATACGAAACTGCAAAGTCGAGGCATCAGTGATGATTCCTGTGTATCCTCCGAGCGCATCGATCTCTCGGACGATCTGTCCCTTCGCGATTCCTCCTATCGCAGGGTTGCAGGACATCTGTCCGAACTTGTTCATATCCATCGATATCAAAAGAACAGACGATCCCATACGCGACGCGGCCATCGCAGCTTCACAGCCGGCGTGACCACCTCCTACTACAATAACATCATATTGCTTCTGCATACTATACGAGTTCTCTTAAAGAAAGGTAATAATTCTCCTTGCTTCTCATCTCAGCGATGTCTTCCTCGCAATGGTCGTCATAACCGATGAGATGAAGGATTCCGTGAACCATAACACGATTGAGTTCGTCAACAAACTCGGTTCCGTATTCGACAGCATTGTCCTTTACTGTATCTACACTAATAAATAGGTCACCCGAAAGACGGTCTCCCTCACAGTAGTCGAAAGTGATGATGTCTGTGAAGTAGTCGTGCTGAAGATATTTCTGGTTTACATCTAATATATAGTTATCCGAACAGAAGATGATCGAAATGTCTCCGATCCTGCGGATTTCACTCTCCGCAACAAGGCGGAGCCATTTGTTGTTAAGGGATTTTCCCTTGAATACGAAATCGGTGTCCTCGAAATAATATGAAATCATAGTTCCAAAATTTTATGCAAAACTACAAAATGTATAAAAAGTTTGAAATAAAAAATATAATTTCTAACTTTACCGGGCAAAATGGGAATATAAAAACAAACTATCGATATGGAAATCAAAAAGTCAGAAAAAGCGAGTCTTGAGAACAAGAAGCTCCTTTTTATTGAAATCGGTCTTGTAGTTTCTCTCGCTATCACTCTCTTCGCATTCGAGTGGACTAGCACAGAGACTGAAACAGCGTTGCTCGAGGATACAACTGAGATCCTCGTAGAAGAGGAAATCATCTCAACTCAGATGGATACCCCTCCTCCTCCACCAGCAGCTCCAAAGATTCCTATTCTCTCTGACCAGATCGACATCGTGGACGACGAAATCGAAATCGAGGACGATATGTTTATGAACCTCGAGGATGATGCAAGTCTCGGAGTTGAGATTATGGACTACGTAGAGGTTGAAGAGGAAGTAGTTGAAGAGGAAGCTATTCCTTTCCAGCTCGTAGAGGAGAAGCCATCATTCCAGGGTGGAGACGCCAACCAGTTCTCAAAGTGGGTGAACTCTAGACTTGTTTATCCGGAGATTGCAAAGGAGAACGGTGTTCAGGGTCGTGTTACTCTCCAGTTCACTGTAGAGAAGGACGGTTCAGTTACTAAGGTTAAGGTTCTCCGTGGTGTTGACCCATCACTCGACAAGGAGGCTGTACGCGTAGTATCAATGTCTCCAAAGTGGAAGCCAGGAAAGCAGAGAGACCGCGCGGTTCCTGTAACCTATACCTTCCCAGTTATCTTCCAGTTGAGATAATTATTTGACTTACAAATACATAATCAGTCCGATCAATTATTTGACCGGACTGTTTTTTGCTTAATTATTATGGCTAAAATCACAGAAGAACAGCACCTTGAAAGAGCGGTATTCGTCGGTGTCATCAAGCAGAATGACGACGAACGCCAGGTGATGGAGTACCTTGACGAGTTGGAATTCCTCGCTGAAACTGCAGGTGCGGTCGGTGTAAAGAAGTTCATCCAGAAAGTTGACAGACCTGACTCGAGAACTTATATCCGCAGCGGAAAGCTCCAGGAAATCAAGGAATATATCGAGGCTAACGAGATCGAAGTGGTTATCTTCGACGACGAACTCTCCCCTACTCAGCTTCGTAATATCGAGCGCGAACTCAACATCCGCATCCTCGACAGAACCAACCTCATCCTCGACATCTTCGCTCAGAGAGCCAAGACTGCATACGCAAAGATGCAGGTGGAACTTGCTCAGTATCAATATCTTCTCCCACGTCTTACCCGAATGTGGACCCACCTTGAAAGACAGAAGGGAGGTATCGGTATGCGTGGTCCCGGTGAGACACAGATCGAGACCGACCGCCGTATTATCCAGGACAAGATTTCAAAGCTTAAGGAACAGCTTAAGAAGGTAGACAAGCAGATGGCTTCGCAGCGTGGAAACAGAGGTTCTATGGTGCGTATTTCACTCGTAGGATACACCAACGTCGGCAAGAGTACACTTATGAATCTTCTCGCAAAGAGTGACGTTTTCGCAGAAAACAAGCTCTTCGCTACGCTTGACACAACAGTAAGAAAGGTCGTGATCGAAAACGTTCCTTTCCTCCTCAGCGACACTGTAGGATTCATCAGAAAACTCCCTCATCAGCTCGTGGAGGCCTTCAAGAGTACACTCGACGAGGTTCGCGAGGCAGATATCCTTATGCACGTGGTGGATATCTCACATCCTAACTTCGAGGACCATATCCGAGTAGTGGAGGAAACTCTTAAGGACATCAAGGCTATCGATAAGCCTATCTTCGTAGTATTCAACAAGATAGATGCTTACAGATACGAGGAGTATGATGAGTTCTCACTCGAGCCTAAGAAGCAGGTGAACTACACATTGGACGAGTTCAAGAACAGCTGGATCGCTAAGGAAAACACTCCTTGCATCTTCATCTCGGCTCGTGAAAAGATAGGTATCGACAAACTGCGCGGAGACCTCTACAAGATGGTAGCAGAGATCCACGCCGGACGCTACCCATTCGATAATTTCCTTTGGTAAAAAAGAGAAATGAATAAAGTTTTAAAATTCATATTTACTTTATCTGCAGTGATTTACACCACCTCGTGTAGTGAAATTATCACTGCAGATTTTTCTGCTGACGCAAGCCAGATCACAGTAAGATCTGAGGTAGAGCTGACAAAAGCCGGATACGAGGGCACAACTTCTCTTCCTTCTGAATTCATTATGGACATCAACCAGGGAAGCAACTCAAATTACAACTATTCCTTGGTAAAGATGACCAAAGAGAGCACCGGAAACACCTATAAGACAGCATCGGGTACATCACTTCTGTGGGCTAAAGCCGACCATAGCAACGTTACTGTTAAGGCTATGACCATCCCTTATGGAATGACATCGATCAATTCCAAAAATGCTATGGAAATAAATGTCAGCCTTGATCAGACTACAGAAGAAAACCTTTGCAAGAGCGACCTTCTCAGTGCAAAGACAGACAACGGAATCGTCATTGAAGGCAATGATATAAATATCAGCTTCAATCACCTTATGAGCAAAATGTACATCAACTACAAGCTCTCGACCAGATTGAAAAACAACAATGCAAGAGTAACTTCTATTACTCTTAAAAACGTCTGTGTAACAGGTGGTTATAGTTATGCCAATATGAATTATGATAGCAGTATCACTAAGAAAAACGGCAACATCTCAATGTATCTGGACGATGTAAAGACCAGAGCCGAGGCTGTCTTCTATCCATATACT
>JAFYWC010000138.1 GCA_017546585.1 Bacteroidales bacterium | reverse complement strand
TGATTATTCCTTCGTTTATGATGAACTGAAGGATAAATATTGTCAGGACAACGGCCGCATGGCAGAAGATCCAGTCCGCATGTTCAAGTATCTTATGATAAAAAGCATTCTGGGTGTATCTGATGCGGATCTTGTAGAGCATTGCATGACAGATATGGCCTTGAAGTTCTTTCTTGGACTGGTTCCGGAAGATAATGTCATTGATTCCAGCACCTTAACCAAGTTTCGTCGACAGCGTTTAAAGGAAGTTTCTCTATTGGATAAGCTTATCTGCAAGAGCGTTGAAATAGCTCGCTCAAAGGGAATTGACATCAGCCGCAAGATAATCGTCGACTCAACCCATACATTATCACGTTCCAATCCGGTTATCCCTGCTGGCGCACTTCAGAAACAGGCACGCATTCTTCGTAAGGCTGTATATGAAGCTGACAGCAATCAGAAAGGTAAACTTCCTGAGAAATACGAGGGCACAGATTTAGAGAAGACAATGGATTATATGTATGGTCTTCTATCCTATCTTAAAGAACAGAAAATAAGTTTCTATCCCGTCATATCCGAAAAGATGAACCTTCTGTCTGAGATGATGGATGACATAACTGATCATTACACTATATCTGCCGATCCTGATGCAAGGATTGGTCACAAAGCCGCAGATTCTGAGTTCTTTGGCTACAAAGGGCATCTGGCTGTGACTCCTGAACGTCTTGTGGTCGCGGCCACAATGACCTCTGGCGAGAAGAATGATGGCAAGGAACTTCCTGAACTGATCAGAAAAGCGAAGGTCAGCATTCCAGACCTTGAAGAAGTTATAGGTGATGGAGCATATTCAAGTCAGGATAATCTGGAGAATGCAGAAAAGGAAAGTGTGGAGATTGTGGCAAAACTAAATCCAGGAGTTGCCAACGGGAGGCGTGAAAATGACCAATTCTCATTCAACAAGGACGCCGGTATGATGGTGTGTCCAGCCGGACATATGGCAGTTAAAAAGACACATGTCAAGGTTACAGAAAAGAATAAGAACGAAAGGTTCCTATATCACTTCGACATTCTCAAATGTCGCAAATGCAAGCATGCAAACCTGTGTGGGTACAAAAAGGGACAAAACAGCAAGACTTATACTGTGACGATGAGGTCTGAATTGCAGGAAAAGCAGCTGGCCAGACAAAATACAGATGAGTTTAAAGAAAAGTATGGCTTGCGATATATAATCGAGGCCAAGAACGCAGAACTCAAGCATTCATACCATCTAGACAAAGCAATCAGTTACGGACTGGATGCATATACACTGCAGGGTGCGGTGGCTCTATTTACGTCCAATCTTGTGAGAATTAATCGAATATTGGACGAAAAAGCCAAGTAAAGTCGAAAGAAAATGGCTTTTTTCATAAATTTGCCCCTTGAGAATCGAGTATTTCAATGAAATCTCTAATTCTTCAAGAGGCAATAAATTATGCGATTCTCAGAGGGGTATTATTTGTAGACCTTTTTCAGCGGCCTCCAAATTTGACCACCTGTAATTATTTAATGCGCTATAATTCAGCGCTTTACAAATCACGCCTAAAGCCTAGCTGCGTGCTTAGAACTTGAGAGAACGCTTCACCATTGGAGAGTTGTTCATACGGCCGTCGAATGATACGCGAGCCGGCTTCGAGATGTTGAGTTCTGTTGCAGGAGACTGTACAGAAAGCGGAGCGAGCTGATCGAGCGTAGCGGCACCGTCTCTTGTAGGCTCTACGAGAATACGATGGAGGATTCCGTTGTATCCGTCATAGTCAGCAGCGAAAGCAAAGATAGTGAAAGGTCTCCACTCTACCCAGAACTGCTGGAGATCCTGGTTATACTTTGCAGCACCAGAAGCAAGAATGGCGTTGATTGTAGCATCGTATGGGAAGAGATCCTCATCGGTCATATCACCGACTGCCACTGCAACAGCCCAGTCATAAGCGAAGTAGTTTGGGCTAGCCTTAACCTGAAGGAGCACGCGTCCTGGAGCGTTGGCATACTTCACAGGATCCATCTCATAGAGAGCGTCTCCATCAAAATATCTGTAATCAATTTCAACGTCTGCATCAGAGATGTCGTCTGCTGCAGTTGTGAACGCCTTCTTGAAGCAAGGGCCGGCGTAGTCACCGTGCTTATCCATAGCGAATGCGTATACATAGTACTGAGTATCCATCTCAAGGTCATACCAGTAATCTGCAACCGGACCTGCAAGAGTTACTGCAGAGATCACATCCTCAAGAGACATTCCGATCTCTGCTGCATAGTTTGCGGCCTCATTCTTCACCTCTACCATCATAGGGATGTCACCAGGATATCCCTCGACAGGAGTCACTGCAAACCAGTAACGTACTGATGGATCTGAAGGAAGAATGCTGATGAGGCAGGTTGTTCCCTTGATCTCTGAAACCTCGATCTCGAATGTGCACTCTGAAGGATCACCGGCCTCGATTGTAGTGAACTTAACTACCTCAGGATCAGAAGCGGGATTACCGTTCCTGTCGATAGCGATTGCATAGAAGCACATTGTTGTGCCTGCAGGAAGACCCATCACTGTGTCTGAATCAGGTCCGTATGAAAGCATTGCATCGAGGATGTTATCCAAAGAGAATGATGGATAAGCCTTCTTGAGGTAATCCATATACTCGCTTACAATGTAGAACACATCACCGCCTACACTGTTGAAGTCCTCCTCTGTACATACATCGAAGTAGTAACCTACTGTGTCGTCGCTTGGGATAACCTGAAGATCTGCAGTAGTGGTTGTAACATTAGAGAGAATGAGCTCGAAAGTGATAGGATCCGGTGTCGGAGCCTCTTCAACCACAGCCACAGAAAGGCTCTCTACATACTCTACACCGTCAGCGCCTGAATAAGCGACAGACACTTCACCGTTGAGTTCTGCACCGGCATTCTCTGCTGAAGGTGCAGTCACCTGAAGGCTCTCATCGCCGAGGATGGCTGTCCATCCTTCAGGCTGCTCGATGTTCAAAGACTCGATCTCGCTGTACTTTACAGCAAAAGTCTTTGTCTCTGCATACTTGAACTCCGCCACCTTCGGAGCGTCAAGGAACTCAAAAGATGCTTTAGGTTCATTCTTGTCGTCCGGGCCTGGAGCAGGCTCTGGAGTAGGCTTTGTGCAGGAAGCCACCATAGCAAGCGTCATCGCAGACGCAAGGAACAATTTGAATATATTCTTCATATCGTTTACTACTAACTATATTAGAATGCGAGGACTGAACGTACGTCCATCTGGTAGTTCTTGTTGTACCAAGCCACGAAACCTGGCTGGAACTGTCTTTCATCGAAGCTCACGTAGTAAGCTCTGTATGTGTGTGCCGAAGAGTCGATCACCTCACTCGAAGACCAATACTCGGCATCTGGACGATAGAGCGGAGTAGCCTTGTCACCCAAAAGCTGGAAAGAATTCTCGAGCCATCCCTTGAGGTTGCCGCTGTTGTTGAAATATACCTGATCCCAGATATACTTGAGCTGGTATGCAGATGGAAGGAACCAGCCTGAACTCTGTGCAGGAGCCGGGCAGATCTCCTCATAGCCACGTGTTGCACAGTATGCTGCAGGGTAGCTGTCTTCTGAATTTGCGAACTCCTTCTTGAGCATAATGCAGTTCTGCTGGATCGCGATTGTATTTGTGTAACCAAGGAAGTCATCAATCTCGATAGACACGCCTGTAGGAGATGCGTTTCCATCCCAGAAACTCCACCATACGCCATCCTCGACTACGTCATATTTGTTTACAAACTCAGGGTCTGCATCATTAAGAGCGATTGCATAGCCGTGGATTTCGCCCATTGGAGAAGAGCCGTCCTTTACCTTGTAGTATGACTCGCTGTCGCCGAACTCAGTTGCAGCACCTATGTAGAATACGATTCCGACAGGCTCCTTGGTCGCATCGAGTTCTGTACCCCAGGTGCCGTCGCTGTAATAGAAGTCTCCGATTGAAGGAGCTACTACAACACGCTCCTCAGTAGTGAAGCTGAGAGCCTCTGAAAGAACCGGATTACCACCGTTTACATCAAGAGCGGCAGCAACCACCTTGTAAGATGTGCTTGATGCAAGACCTGCAGCTACATATGTAGCCTCACCAGCAGCGACCTCAGTACCGCTGACGATGATGTTTGCAGCCGTAGGAACGTTTTCGTTCTCACCGAGCACAACATAAGCAGCCGTGCTTGCGTTTACAGTAGAGAGTTTGAACTCAACCCTGTCATAAGTGACTGAAACAAGTGAAAGTGCAACAGCAGGAACAGGTACTGCAGTAGTCATATTCAAAGTAACGAGCTCTGAATAACCGGCAGCGTTGCTTGCAGCAGCGACAACAGTGTACTCTGTAGCGAACTCAAGTCCGTTTACAGTGTAAGTGTCAGCCACTGTAGGGTCTGCTGGAGTACCTGCCTTTCCTGAAGTAGGGGTCATAAGTTCCTCTACTGTAGGGAGAGCCTCACCCACCTTGTAGACTGCATAACGTGCAGCCTGTGCGTCCTTTGGTGTAAGAACAAATGTGAGACTGTTGTCAGAA
Organism: Bacteroidales bacterium; assembly: GCA_017546585.1. Classification (GTDB taxonomy): domain Bacteria; phylum Bacteroidota; class Bacteroidia; order Bacteroidales; family UBA932; genus Cryptobacteroides. The sequence continues at coordinate 2,545 of JAFYWC010000138.1, read as the reverse complement.
GCCTCGCCTGCTGTCAAAGTCACTGTTGGAACGACAACCTCCGGCTTCTGCTCATCCCCACCTCCAACATCCGGTGTAACCTTGTTACAAGATGCAAGGGGCAGCAGTGTTACAAGCACTGCCGCGATAAAATGATAAATGCGTTTCATTGGTTTTTGTTAAAGATACGTTTATAATTGTGTGTTGTGTTTTTACTCTGCAACGGTCTCGACAACCTCGGCCTCTACAGTCGCAGTGCTGTCTGCAACCTCTGCGCACTCTTCGCAGCACTCTACGACCTCTGCCTTATTGTAGCGTGGGAGCGGAGACTTGAGGCCTGCCCAATCAAGGAGATTGAACATCCAGAGGCCTCCCGCTACAACGAGAAGGGCGCCAAGCGAAATAACCACCTTCTTCCAGGTAGGAAGACCAGACTTCGCATATGGATCCTTGAGCTTGAGTGTAGGGAATTTAGCTCTGTCTGTAAGAGTCTCTCCGAACGGAATGCTGATCTTGGAAGCGGCGTTGACTGCCCAACCGTTTGCATTGAGGAGAGGAGCGATATTGCGGCGGCGGAGCTTGAGCCAAGCAAGCACCATTGCCGGACCTGAAATCACGAGCATAATGCCGATGAACACGAGGATGAGTTTCCATCCCATACCCTTCATCGAGTCGATAAGGCCTGAAAGGGCTGTACCGATCATACCGATAGCCATACCGAAGGCAGCGAAGATACCGGCAAACTTGGCGATGTCGAACGGTGGAGCGGCAGCAGGCTTGCCGTCAGCGCCTGCAGCAGGAGCCGCAGTCGGCGCTGCATTGATCTTGGCTGTCGCATCTGCCATCATCTTGGCATCCTTGTCAGCGGCGCTCTTTGTGATGAGGTTCTCAACCACCTTGGCCATTCTGCGGTATGGAGACCAGAATGACTGTGAGATGCTGATAGGGTTGTCGACCACCTTTGTGATGACTGCATCCCACTCGAGACCTGTATTGTCATAGAATACTGCATTCTTTCCTGCAACGAGATCGCCGATCTCACCTACTGTCACGGCAGCCACGATGGAAAGCTTGCCTGGCTTAGACTTGGTAGTACAGTCGCAGTAGACGAGGAACATTCCGCAAGCAGCAGCAGAAGCGTTGTGCTTCGCCATATCTGCAACGTGCATACAGAAGCGGCACTCTCTCTGGTCGATGATGAGTCTACCGCACTGGAAGATCGCTTCCTTGTCTCTATCATAGAAATCACTCAAAGTGACGAAGTTGCAGAGAAGTCTGTAGAAGTCGCGGAGAACATAGAGGAACTTGGTCACCATATCGATGTTGGACGCCTCCTCAGCGAGAGCAGCATCCTGAGCGATGAGGTCGAGAAGGGCCGCCTTCTTGTCCTCTTCAATGAACTTTTTGATGGCGTCGAGGCCGAGTCCCTCGACTGCAGCGCCGGCCTTTGCACCCTTCCAAGCGGTGTAGGCAGCGAACTGTGCGCCTACTGCTGCCCAGTCAGCCTCAGTGAGGACCTTCTTGTCAGCGAAAGCAACAGACTTTACGAGCTCGAACTGAGCTGCCCAAGCCGGGTTCACCGGTGCAGAAAGGTCGATCTCAGCCTTGCCTGTAACTCGCGCGATAGGATATGCTGCGATGTCGTCAGTCTTTCCTGTAAGGTTTTCTGCGCTGATCGCCTGGATGCTTGAAGTCTGAACATCGAGAGTAGCTGTGCTGTCCGGAGAGAATGCAGCAAGCTTAGAACGCATAAAGAAGTCCTTCACCTTTGCATCGAGAGCGTTGTATGCTGCGATAGCCGCATCTGTCTTGTCTCCGAACGGAGCCTCGACCTCAGCCGCCTTCCAGGCAGCATAGTCAGCAAGAGCCTTGTAGAAGTTATCCAATGTGGCAGCATCCACACCCATAGCACCGCTTCTGTCAGCCACGCCACCGACTGTTGCAATCGCAGTTGCGATCACAGTCTTGAGGTCTGCGTCATCAGTAGTGGTCTCTGTAACGACTCCGTCGCCGTTGAACTGAGTCTTCACGAAGATTGCCGCAACATCCTTTGTGTCTGCAAGAGAGATCACGCCACCCTCTTTTCCGAGGTTTTCAAGAATCTGCTTTGCCGACTTGTAAAGCTTCATTCCCTGCTCAGTCTCGCAGTCGAACTGATCAATGTCGATTGAATCAGTTCCCTTGGTGATGATGTCAAGATCCTTCACGGCAGTTGTAAGCCACTTTGAAGTTGCGATCACGTCGTTCACACGGATCTTGCCGTCGCCGTCGACATCCATATAAGCAAGACTCTTGTCGTCGATCTCAAGTCCTGTAACAGGGCAAGAGAGAACTGTCCACATCTTTGGATCGAGCTCGTCGAGATGTGCGATATCCTCACCTGAGCTGATTCTCACGCGTGAAGCGCCACCCATATTGACAAACTCCCACTTGTACTTGTTTTCTCTGTTAATGAAAGCCATAATATTTATTTTTTATTGATTTCTTTATAATTGATGTCAGAATGACTGCCCGAAAGGCGACATCTTGGCAAATTTAATCAAAAAAAATGAAAGACAGAAGAATA
>JAFYWC010000137.1 GCA_017546585.1 Bacteroidales bacterium | reverse complement strand
CTGGTCGCTGAAACCGTATACTTTCTTGAGATGATAAAGCGCTCCAGGGAGTACACCGCAGGATCCGCAGGTAGGAGCTGTCACGATTGTTCCTCCGCAGGCATTCTCCTCGCTGACTGCGAGAGCATATGCGAAGATGAGTCCTCTGGTACGGAGAACGTCGCCGTAGCCGTCAGCCTTGATGAAGTAGCTTCCGGCCTTTCTTCTGAGGCCGAGCGGACCAGGAAGTGCGCCTTCCTCGTCGATACCTCTTTCAACCGCGCGCTGCATTGCCTTCCATACCTTGTCGAGATGCTCCCAGAAACCCTCGGTCTTTGTCTCGTGCTCTTCAACGAACTCCCAGAATGTCCTTCCGCTTTTGTTGCACCAGTCGAGAACCTCCTTCATTGTGTTCATCTCGTATATTTCCGCATCGTCGCCGCCTTCGATAGGGCAGTTCATACATACGATGTCACCTCCGCCGACGCTGTAATAAGTCCATTTCTCGTAAAGGTCGCCGTCTTCATTGACAGAAGCGATCTTCATTCCGTTAGGATGGTACTGGAGAACCTCCTTAGGCTCCCAGTGGAGAGTGAGATCGCAGTTTCCGATCTCTGCAGCCTCCTCCACAGCCTTGTCTGTAAGGTGGCCTTTTCCGGTTGCAGCGAGTGAACCGTAAAGAGTCACCTCAAGCTTTGTTGTGTCGGGGTGGTTTTCAATGTAGTGTGTAACTGCCTTGAAAGGTCCCATTGTATGGCTGCTTGAAGGGCCTTTTCCTATCTTGAATATGGTTTTTACAGATTTCATCTCAGTTCGTATTAACTCTAATTTTACAAAACGCAAAATCGTCGCAAATTTAATAAAAGAGTTTTGATTAAATGAGGGTCAAGGCGGTTTTTATGGGCATAGTACTTGCCTTTTTGCATCAAAAAACGGTATGAGAAAGTTATTGCACATATGCATATTGATGTCGGTCTGTTTCGTTGTCCGCGCGCAGTCGGATACCGCGGCGGTGAAGATGAAACATCCGACGTACGAATATATACCTGTATATGGATTTACGGAGAGCATCGGCTTCGGTTCCTTCGAGGTGTCGCACTGGGAAAAGTTCTTCTCGACCCTGTCCGGATACAATGTGATAAACATTCCGCAGATGTTTGTCTCTCAGCAGATGATGATCGGAAACACGCTTAAGATTGCGCGCAATTTCTATCTGGCCAACGGTATCCTTTACGGAGCCCAGCTTGGCGTCAAAGGAAACAACTGGGGACTCGGCAACCGCGAGGGCTTTCTCTGGAGGCCCAAGCCGACTATGGCCATATTGGTATGGAACCAGTACTTCCAGTCCCTCACTGTGTATACGCCGGTACTCTATCCTAGACCGGACGGCAACTCGGCGGCAATAGTAATGCCTGCAACGCCTGAGGTGTTCTCCTTCGGCGTGCAGGCATCATTCAATGTCGGTCACTTTATCATCGGAGTCGGAACTTCCGTGTCACCTGTTCCTTTCCAGGACAGGAAGAAGTCCCAATTCCGCTACAGATAGTCTTCAAAGTACATAGTGATCTTGTCGTGGAGGTGTACTCTGTCCTTTCCGGTCACGTTGTGCTCGTGGCAAGGATAAGGGAAGTAGTCCACCTGGACATTGTTCACTACGCAGGCTCTTACGAAGCTGAGGCTATGCTCCCAAAGAACCACAGGGTCGATCGCGCCCTGGCAGATGAGAAGCTTGCCCTTGAGATCCTTCGCCTTGTTGATGAGGCTGGTCTTCTCATAGCCTTCAGTGTTCACGTCCGGATGATCCATATATCTCTCACCGTACATAACCTCATACCATTTCCAATCGATAACCGGACCTCCGGCAACGGCTACCTTGAAGATGTCAGGGTAGTTGGTGATGAGTGAAATCGTCATAAATCCACCGTAACTCCAGCCGTGTACGCCGATGCGGTCCTTGTCCACGTAAGGGAGTTCCATAAGCATCTTCACGCCCTCCATCTGGTCAGCCATCTCGGCCTGGCCGCACTGTCCGTGGATTGCTTTCTCAAACTCGGCTCCACGATTCTGTGTTCCTCTATTGTCCTGGACATAAACGAGATAGCCTCTCTGAGCCATATACATCTCCCATCTGCGGAGACTTCCGAGGAAGTTGTTCTGAACCATCTGGCTATGAGGACCTCCGTAAACGTAAACGATCACAGGATACTTCTTTGCAGGGTCGAAATCCTTCGGCTTGATGAGTCTGTAATAGTTGTCGAACTTGCCGTCCGCGCTCTTGACTGTGCCAAGTGAAATCTCGGTGTAAGCATACTCGAGAGTAGGGTCTTCCGCGCTGAGGAGGTTTCTTACAGCCACACCGTCAGAAGTGCAGAGAACTGTCTCGCGTGGAACGCAGAGGCTGCTCCAGTTGTCGATGTAGTGGCGGCAGTCCGGGCTCATCTCGATCTCGTGCCATCCCTCTGCAAAAGTGAGTCTCTGCGGCTTGCCTGTCTTGGCTGCAGCGGCGCCCTTCTTGTTTGCCGGATCCGGAAGCTTCACGCTGATTCTGAAGAGATGATTCTCCACAGGCGACACCTCTGCTGAAGTGTACCAGATGTAGTTGCCGTCGTTTGCCACATAGGCAACGTCAGCGTCTGTCTCTGTGATTCTTCTGATGTTTCCGTTGAGGTCGCAGAGGTAGAGGTTTCTGTATCCGTCCCTGTTGTCTGTACGGTAGATGAAAAGGTTGTCGGAACCTTTGATGAACCATACAGGGTCCTGAGGCTCAACGAATTTCGAGTTGTCTTCAGTGAGGATTGTGCGGATCTTCTTGCCGGTCGCAGCATCATAAAGATTCATATGCATATGCTTCTGGCTGCGGTCGAGAACCTGCACGATCACCTTTGACTCGTCCGGAGTCCAAGAGATGTTTGTAAGGTACTGGTCGTAGCCGAAGTCGTCCACCTGAAGGTAGACTGTCTTGCTCTTTGCAATGTCATATACACCCACCTGGACATTCTCCGAATCCATTCCGGCCATAGGGTACTTTATCTCCTTGAGGCTGCCGGTTCTTGTGGTGATGTCGAGAAGAGGGAAGGATGTCACCTTTGTCTCGTCCTTTCTGTAGAACGCCACCTTGCTGCTGTCCGGAGACCAGAAGATGCCGTCTGAAATGCCGAACTCGTTACGGCTTACAAACTGTCCGTAAGTGATGTTGGGGTCGTTGCTGACGCCGATTGGGAGGATCATTCCTCTGCCGGAACTGTAGTAAAGGCTCTGTCCTTTAGTGTAGACCTTGCTTTCCTTCTTCACAGCCTTGAAAGGACTCTCAAGGCGTGTCTCGATGTTGAAGCTGATCCACTGTCCGTCCTTGCGCATCACGATCTCCTTGTTGCCGTTCCAGCTGCAGTAAAGATTCTCGGCAGCAAGCTGTCTTGAAAGGATGGTCTCCTCCATTGTAAGCATCTTGCCGTTGCTGCTGTTGGCCTCTCGTGTGCTGATGATTCCGCTCTGTGCGGACAAAGTCAATCCTATGCACAGGGTACATAGGATCATAAATGATTTCTTCATAAATACCACATTTTCTGCAAATGTAGCAATTTTCCCTTTTCAAAAACAGCGAAAAATGTGTACCTTGCCAAACTATATGTCATTAAATATGAAAAAGACACTTTCTGCAATTCTTTATATTCTTGCACTGATGACACCGGCTGCCGCAAAGGTGTCGGATTCCGAAGCATTCGCTCAGTGGAAGGATGACAAATACTCTATGTTCATACATTTCGGTCTGTACTCCGTACTTGGAGGAGTCTGGGACGATAAGCCTGTGCTGGACGGATACAGCGAGCAGATCCAGTCGTTTGCCGGAATCTTCTCGGACTGGTATGCAGCTACTGCAGACGAGTTTGATCCTGTGAATTTCGATGCAGATGAGATTGCGGCCCTTGCCAAGAAGGCGGGAATGCGCTCCATCATCTTCACAACCAAGCATCACGACGGCTTCAGTATGTTCGATACGAAGACTTCTGATTATACAAGCGTTGCAGCTACGCCGTCACGCCGCGATTTCGTCAAGGAAATGGCGGAGGCGTGCGAGAGGTCAGGACTGAAGTTCGGACTCTATTTCTCATTGATCGACTGGCATTTTCCATATGCCTATCCTATATCCAGCCACAATGCGGATTTTGTGACTCCACAGCATCACGAACTCAACAAGGCACAGGTGCGCGAGCTCCTCACGGGCTACGGCCCCATATCCGAACTCTGGTTCGATATGGGCTCGCTCCGCCCGGAACAGAGCCGCGAACTCTACGACCTGGTCAAGGAACTCCAGCCTGACTGTATGGTCAGCGGACGACTCGGCAACGATATGTATGACTTTGCAGTAATGGCGGACAACAAACTGCCGGAGACAGCGCTTCACGCGCCTTGGCAGAGCGCGGCTTCAATGTTTGCGGAGACCTGGAGCTACAGAAGCTGGCAGGAGCGAGGAGAGGTGGCCGACAAGGTGGCTGAAAAGATGAGATCGCTCATCGATGTTGTGTCCAGAGGAGGAAATTACCTTCTCAACATAGGACCGATGGGTGACGGTGCGGTGGTGCCTTTCGAGAGAGATGTGCTTCTCGCGGTAGGAGAGTGGCTTGACAGAAACGGCGAATATATCTATGCGACTGAGGCCTCGCCTTTCAGAAACGAATTCTCTTGGGGAAAGGTTACACGTAAAGGCAACAGACTCCATCTCTTCCTCAGCGGAACATATCCGGAAGGCGGAAAGATTGTTCTCCCTGTGAGCGGTTACAGACTCAAGAAGGTCAGCAATGCCGTATGCAGACAGAATAAAGGGGAGTGCGTCGTCAATGTGACAAAGGAACAGTATGCAGATAAGGCTGATGTGCAGGTGGTTGTACTTGAGTTTGACAAGGTGGTCGAGCCATTCCATTCATATGAGATCGTTCCTTCAGGCAAACTGCTTTCTTCTGGTAATGCATCTGCCGACTACAGTTATTCCTGCTTCGATTATTATAGTAACTACCGCAGTTCAGTAGCATATAACTGGATGGTGGAAGGTGCCGGCAAGGTGAAGGAAGTTGTGCTTGCTTACACATCAGACGAGGTCGGCAGGGTAGTGAACCTTGAAGTGGACGGAATGAACTATGAGGTGGTGCTTGATGATGCTGACAGATACACTGTTGCTGAGAAGGATGATGTTGAGGTGACTTCTGTGTCATTCGGAAGATTGAGGGGAGGAGTTTTCGACAACTGGCACAACTGGGGAGCATATGATTTCTCTGCTCTTCCTGCTTCAGAGAATGAGGTCAGCCTTGAGGTGAGGCCGTTCTCGAACTATCTTATGAAAACTGAATTCGAGGTTCCTTATCAAGGACTCTATGTGTTCGAATACACAGCCGGTAACGGAGCGGAACTCGTCCTCGACGGAAAACAGGTAACAAAGCATCTGAATCCATACGGGGAGAAATGCAGAACGCAGCAGCTTCTCCTTGACGTTACCGCAGGAAAGCACACCCTGGCAGTGAGGGCGTACAACCGTTTCGAGAAGGAACTCAAGGTTAGCCTCAAGCCTGCAGATGATGCCGCTCTCTACAGAAAGAAAGTGGTCCTTGAGGACACGATGTCGTCCAAAGTTCATAACATCAGGATTTCTGCAACTGATATGCTTTCAGGGCATACTGATTGCGGATTGAATAATGTTAAGATTTTTGTTAGTATGAAATAAATTCATTACTTTTACACGATTAAGGCTTTAAAAGTGTTATGAATAAGACCCCATTGAAAATTGATGTTCAGTCGGAGATCGGTAAATTGAATGCCGTTCTTCTTCATCGTCCTGGTGCAGAGGTAGAGAATATGACACCTCTCAACGTACAGAGAGCTCTCTACAGTGATATCCTCAATCTTTCCATCGCTCAGACTGAATATGAGCAGCTGTCAGGAGTCCTCTCCAAAGTGGCAGATGTGTATGAGGTAAGAAACCTTCTTGTAAAAGTCCTTGACCAGGTAGGTCCGCGCGTGGATCTTCTTCGCAGAGTCTGCGAGACAGAGGACGTGATGGCATATCTGGACGAACTTCTGGCAATGAAATCTGAAGACCTTGCGCGAGTTCTCATCGAAGGTCTCCCTGCCAGAATCAACACTCTGACATCATATCTCAAGAACGAATACTACGCTCTCTATCCGCTTTACAACTTCTACTTCACACGTGATGCGGCGGTTACTATCGGCAACAAGGCTCTTGTGTGCCGTATGGCCAACAAGGTCAGAATGAGAGAGTCATTCATTATGGACGCGATCTACCGTCACAGCGGTGCGTTCGTATGCGATGTCGTTGATGCGAATCTCGGCCAGTCTGACAGCTCTCCGATCATTATGGAGGGAGGAGACATCCTTGTGGCAAGAGAGGACATCCTCATCATCGGAAACGGAGTCAGGACAACTCCTCAGGGAATCGACTTTATGGTAGAGAGATTCCGCAAGTCCTGCCCTCAGGGAAGGTACAATGTCATTGTACAGCAGTTGCCTTCTGAGCCGGAGTCGTTCATTCACCTCGATATGGTATTCACCCTTCTCGACAATGACAAATGTATGGTCTTCAAGCCTCTGATTATGCAGGCCAACCAGTATCAGACTGTACATATCACTATCGATAACGGCAATGTTACAAGCATCAAGCCTGTTTCTGGCCTTCTCAATGTACTCAAGAAACTCGGAATGGATCTCAAGCCTATCGTCTGCGGAGGTGCTGACGAATGGGATCAGGAGCGTGAGCAGTGGCACAGCGGTGCGAACTTCTTCGCGTTCGCTCCTGGAAAGGTACTTTCATATGCACGTAACATCAACACTCTTGATGAACTTTCACGCAACGGCTTCGACATCGTTTCCGCAAAGGACTTCATTGCAGGAAAATCAGAATCTGTCCTTAAGTCGGAGAATCCTTGCGTGGTGACCATCGACGGATCCGAGCTTCCGCGAGGAGGAGGTGGAGCAAGGTGTATGACTATGCCACTTTCAAGAATGTCTCTCTAATCTGAAAATCAAGATTTCATAATATGAAGAAGAATTTAACCATCTTGTCGGTCATTGGACTCATCCTCTTTGCATTTGTTGCCTGCAATAAGCAGACAGAGCCAGAGGGAAAGTCTCCGGTTGTCATCTACGACGGTCCGCTTGATCTTGCAGACAAAGGATTCGGTATGTACTACGAAGACCGTACAGGTTCTTCTATTGCCACATATTCTATTGTCCTCAGCGATGCAGTCTGCTTCCGTGACGGTTATGGCGATCCTTATCTTGATTCAGAAGGTGATATGCTGGTTCTCCAGCTTGAGGTGCCTTCAGAGATGACCACAGATCAGGTGATGCTCCTTGAAGGCGAGTATGTTGCAGGTACAACGACTGTAGGCAAGATGATCCTCAATGTTGAGAAGTCTTATGTGAAGAGACTTGTCGGAATCATCCAGTATCATTATACCATCAAGTCCGGTTCTGTTGTCATATCGCGCAATACAGAAGGAACATACGATCTTTCAACAAAGGATCTTGTCATCTCAAGCAAAGGTGTGGATTACAATGTCGAGTATACATACAGCGGCAACATCAAACTTGACGACTGGAAGCACGTTTCAGTAAACCTTATCGGCATCGCTGACGACCTCATCGATGTTCCATTTGATGAAATCAGTGCAGTTTACTACGGCAACCTCTTCGGTTACGGCACAGGAAACTATGTGATTTCCCTCTGCACTGCAGACTTCCTTGACGATGAGACAGGCACTTTGCCGGGAGTTATGCTTGTTATGAATATGTTCGACGAACTTCCTTCCGGTGATGAGCTTCCGCTTCTCACTCCTGGTACATACACAGTATATCCGTCATTCAATTCCGCTGAGTTTAGTATGCTTTACGGAATGAATATGGATGGTGTGCCGTTCGGAACATATGTCGCTCAGGTGGACAGCAAGGGTGCTCAGGCGCTTGAATACATCTTTGAGGGTACAGTTGAGGTGTCACGCAGCAACGAGTCATACAATGACGTATATACCTTCGAGTATACATTCAAGACCAATGCAAGAACCGTTTCCGGCAAGTGGGTAGGACCTGTGGAGTTCTCTGACCAGTCGGTTGAAAGCGACCGCGTCGTACTCTCTACTCTCGAAGATGATGTGGAGTGTGATATGTATCGCATCGACAGAGGCTATCTCTCACACCTTGAGACTCTCAAGACTACACCGCTTCCTTCGGTTGACATCGCGGAGGCTTGGCAGCTGAATCTTCAGCCTCGCGGATGGACTGACGAGGAGAAGAAACTGCCTTGGGATGAGAGAATCGAGGCCTGGGATCCTAACGGTGACGTGATGATTCTCGAGTTCGTGGTTCCGCTTGATTCAAAGGGTAATATCGCACCGGAACTCAACAAGGAGTACACATACCAGATCCAGCCTAATCTTTCGATGGATGAGCAGCTGTATCAGGTAAGCGTCAGCAGGATGGGACGTCCATATGACGACATCTTCTATGAGCCTAACTGGGGTGACTATACTTATATGACAGGAGTCGATGCTCGCCGAGGCTTCACCTGGGACGGATATTTCCGTGGTAATTGGTATCTCCACTTCCTTGAAGGAACATATCAGAATATGGATGAGATGGCTCCGGCTGTCAAGGGTACTGTAAAGGTTACCAGGACTACTGAACTCCAGACTGCGTCAGGCGGACGTGAGGCACAGTTCAAGGTGGTTTGGGATCTTTATGATGACAGTGAAGCATCAAACAATATCACAGGAGAATGGACTGGCCCTATTACTGTATATAGCGGCGCAGAAGATCTGCAGTAATTAATTTATCTACAAATATATGGAAAGAACATTGGTAATTTTGAAGCCTGGTTGTCTTCAGAGAGGACTCGTAGGCGAAGTTATTTCACGATTCGAGAAGCGTGGTCTCAAGCTCGTAGCTATGAAGATGGTTCAGCTTGATGAGGAGATCCTTAAGGTGCATTATGCACACCTCCTTGACAGACCTTTCTTCCCTTGGCTCAGAGACGGTATGATGGCAGCACCTGTTATCCTCTGCTGCTGGGAGGGATACAGCGCAGTTCAGGTCGTACGTGATATGGCAGGCGCAACAAAGGCAAGCAAGGCTGTTCCGGGAACAATCAGAGGTGACTACAGCCTCAGTGCACAGGAGAATATCGTTCACACTTCAGATTCACTTGAGAATGCCAAGATCGAGCTTGAGCGTTTCTTCGTAGAGTCTGACTACTGCGACTACACTTCTCCACTTGATCCGTTCAAGTACGCTCCAGACGAGTATTAATAAAACACAAGACTGACCGAAAGGTCAGTCTTTTTTTGAAAATCCGTAACAAATCTGGTGGATGAGAGTATTATATGTAAAAGTACATTGATATGTTAGGAGCAATAATAGGAGACATTGTCGGATCTGTTTATGAGTTCGGCAACATCAAGACTACAGACTTCCCGTTCTTCTCTAAGGGAAGTACATTCACAGATGATTCAATAATGACAGTTGCTGTTGCAGAGTGGCTGTTGACGGACCACGAGCACACGCACGAGACCCTTGAGAAGATTATGGTCAAGTATGCTGATAACTTTCCGTTTCCGATGGGTGGATACGGAGGAAGTTTCGCACAATGGCTGTTTCGTCCTGAAAACCTTGTAGAAAGCAAGACCGGTAATCCGGCAGGCAGGAGAGTACCATATAACTCGTGGGGTAACGGCTCTGCTATGAGGGCCGCTGCTGTCGGTTGGAAGTTCCTTACCCTTGAGGAGACGGAGAGGGTTGCATCCTTGTCTGCATCCATCACCCATAATCATCCGGAAGGCATAAAGGGAGCGCAGGCTACAGCCGCAGCGATCTATCTTGCCAGAACCGGAAAGAGCAAGCAGGAGATCAAGGACTATATTGAACAGAGATTCGGATATGATCTTGATGTCCATACAGATGAGATTCGTAAGACCTACGGATGGGAAGACAGTTGTCAGGGAACTGTTCCGCCTGCCATACGTGCGTTCCTGGATTCTACTGATTTCGAGAGTGCGGTAAGAATTGCAGTCTCACTTGGAGGCGACAGCGATACTTTGGCTTGCATTACAGGAGGAATCGCAGAAGCATACTATGGCGTGATACCTGGCGAGATCTTCAAGACCGCAGTCGAGATTCTTCCGGAATCGTTCCTGAATGTGCTCAAGGTGTTTGAACAGGGCAGTTTCTATGGTGAAAGAGCTATGTTCGCAGGTCAGAGAGAGGCAGCAGCCTTGGGAGCAAGGAGATATACTCCGGAGAATATTAAGTCTTTGGCAGAGAATGAGATATTCGTCTTCGGCAGCGTATGTAAAGGCTGATATTATGTAAAGTGAGAAAATAATTATATTCCATATCCCTGAATCAAACATAGCCAGATATCGGTCTGAGAGGAAAGTTTACATAACCTCTTTCCATAATACATTTGTATAACGAACATTATT
>JAFYWC010000136.1 GCA_017546585.1 Bacteroidales bacterium | reverse complement strand
TGGAACCCATTGCAGCTTACTGGTATGAGCAGAAGACCGGAAACCATGTCTATGAAGACACCGGCCTTTATCAGCACGCAGATCATCCTTACGCACTGGCCAATTTTGACCGCCGGTTTGAGCGGGCAAGTGACGGTGAGCCTGGAATTCTGGAGTGTAAGAGCTGCACTTACCATAAGGCTGACAGTTGGGCAGATGACGCAATTCCTCTTTACTATGAGTTTCAGCTGCGTTTCTACCTGTCTGTTGCAGATGTTCAGCATGGTGCCTTTTCCTGTATCTGGGGCAACAACCCGGAAAATGATCTGGCAATGCCGGAACTGGAAAGGGATCGGGCCATGGAAGACATGATCTTCGAGCGTCTGGATGAATGGATCTGGAGTCTGGAACACGATGTACCGCCTACTATGGCAGGAGTTGATTCCTCCTTGGCGATGGAATCTCTTGCCCGGATCTACGGTGCCAGTCAGCCGAAACTTCCCACTATTGAGTTTCCGAAAAAGTACGAGCATCAGCTGCGGCAGATCGCACTCCTGCAGGGAAAAGTCAGAGACTGCGATGCAGCCAAGAAATCTTATGAAAAGGAGATTGAAGCACATTCCGTGCGGATTGCGGAATTGATGAAGGATCACGAACATGGTGTCTTAACGACAACCACGGACAAGCTCCTCATTGATTTCGTGACAAAACGAACCAAGCGGCCTGACTCCAAAGCACTCAAGACCAAGTATCCCACGGTCTATGATGATGTTATGAAAGAGTCCTTAAGCCGTAAGGTCAAAGTATCTGTACAGCCTGTCTGAAAGGAGCTGAGCAGAATGCGGATATTCTCAGAAAGCGTGGATCTTCGGTCCCGAAAAGAGATGACAGCTTACCTTCAGAACCATTTTCGATACGACACAATGAACTCCTGGAACTGGGCAACTTCGTATGCCTGCAATCTCAAGATCCATAAGCTCGGTCTGAGCTGGGATATCGAGAGCAAGCTTTACGATCTGCTGCAGTGCCAGGAGTTTTTTGATGCCCAGCGTGACCTGATGGATGCCTTTGCGCATGACCATCAGTTCCGCTGGCAGGTCGGCATGAACGGGCGCAGCGGTGGGTATCTCGTCCTCTATGAGGGCGGGATCAAACCCACCGGGCACCTTTCCTATTGCCGGCACTGCTATCAGAGGAACTTCAAAAGTGTCGCCGAGAGTGGAAATGTGTGCGGGAAGTGCGGCAAGCCTGAGCGTGTGGACTTTGTGATTCCGCCGATGCAGACCTTTACCTATCCGGGAAGAGGCATTGATATGGACGAGGACTTCGATGAGTGGTCATTGTCTGAGCTTCGGGATCGTGTAAGGCTTGTTCAGGAACTGGATGCTTTGGCTGACCGGATGGTTGAGCTGGGTATCCAGATGGCAAAAGATTATTCTGTCATGGAGGTGGAGATCAGTGTTCCCCAGACTCAAAAGGTTCTGGTTGCGAATAGATAGCAAGATAATTTACATCAGGAAGGAGCATATGAATGCTTTGTCAATTCGAAAGAGTAATATTCCCGCGGGACGCTGCGGCAAGTACAAGCGGTTTCATGATCGCCATGTACAGGCCCTGCGGCACACTGCGGGATGCTGCAGGACAGATCCTGGACAGATTCAAGGCTGTCGGATATTGTCTGCCAACCTCAGATAAGGTCAAGTACCGGATGGAAGGCCACTGGAGCAAAACCCAGAAGCACGGAATCCAGTTTGAGGTGGAGCGGTATGAGGAAGTCATCACACCCACCAAGGACGGTATCATCGCATACCTTTCCTCCGGTCAGATCCGTGGCATCGGCAAGAAGACAGCAGAGAAGATCTACGAAACATTCGGCCAGGAAACCCTTCAAATTCTCGATAAAGAGCCTCGGAAGCTGCTCACCGTTAAGGGCATCAGCGAAAAGAAGCTGCGTAAGATCATTGATTCTTACCTGGCTAACCGTGGTGCCCGGGATGTGATCGCTTTTCTCGCACCTCACGGTGTCAGCCCCAACCGGGCAGTGAAGCTGTACCGGGAATACGGGGAAGAGACCATGGATATCGTCCGGAATCATCCATACCGGCTCTGTGAGCTTGCCGGCATCGCCTTCAAGACCGCAGATAAGCTGGCAATGAGTATGGGAATCGATCCTCTGTCACCGGAACGGGTGGATGAAGCACTGCTATACACCCTGACCGACGCAGAAGGGAAGGGCCACCTTTGCCTGGAGAAGCATGATTTTCTGAAATCCTGTCTCAAGCTCCTGGATACGGTCGGAATGACGGAAGATATGGCCGCTTCCAGAGCTGTCAAACTCATTCAGGACGGGAAGCTGGTATCTTACGGCGACAGTGTTTTCAAAGCCAAGACTTTCCGGATCGAGGAAAGCCTTGCTTATGAGATCGTCCGGAAGATGCATGGAAGCGTTGCAGAGTACCCGAATCTGGACCAGGCCATCGACCACGAGGAGCGAAAGCTGGGTTTCCGCCTGGCACCTGAGCAGCGTGAAGCGGTCAAAATGGGTCTTACAAGCAAGCTGTGTGTGATCACCGGTGGCCCCGGTACCGGCAAAACCTCTGTTCAGAAAGCACTTCTGGATCTTTACAAGGAAAGATACCCCGCTGCAAAGATCGCCTGCTGCGCTCCTACCGGAAAAGCAGCCCGGCGTATGGAGCAGGCAACCGGTGTCCACGCTTCCACTGTCCACAGAGCACTGGGCCTTATGGCCAATGAAGACGGACAGTACGGAGATCCTGAGATGCTGGAAGCAGATCTCGTCCTTGTGGATGAGGTATCCATGCTGGATGTGTATCTGGCAGAGAAGCTGTTCCGGTCTGTTGCGGATAAGTCCAGACTCATTCTGGTCGGCGACAGTGATCAGCTGCCTTCCGTAGGTCCCGGCGCAGTTCTTAAAGAAATCATCGCAAGTGACCTTGTGCCGGTCGTAAGACTGGATCAGGTGTTCCGCCAGAAGAACGGAAGCCGGATCGCAGCCAACGCCAAGCTCATCCGACACGGAAATCTATCACTGGAATACGGCCCGGACTTTGAGTTCTACGACTCCACCGACCTGTCTGTATCCGCTGAAATCATCGAATCGCTGTACCTGCAGGAAACTGCCAAGTACGGAATCGACAATGTGGTGCTGCTGTCCCCGTACCGTCAGAAGACCGAAACGGGTGCCAACGCACTGAATCAGCGGCTCCAGGGGAAGATCAATCCGCCTATGGATGGAAAATCCGACGCTGTACATGGCCAGAGAAGGTTCAGAACCGGTGACAAG
>JAFYWC010000135.1 GCA_017546585.1 Bacteroidales bacterium | reverse complement strand
CTCTTTTTTCGTTCTACTCGCTGGATATCGCGGTAATACAGTATTGGACTTTCTCGAGAGTACGTCTTCTCACACCTACTGTCATCTTGATCTTGCCAATCCCCGTCAGCTCATACTCCATAATCATAATACGCTCGAATGGTTTCTGGTTTGCATTTCCGGGTTTCGGTTTCTTGACAGATACTTTTCTGGCTCCGGTCAAAATAGAATCCAATTGTAATACTGCAAGAGTTGACAGGTAACTTTTAGCGGCATGTTCGCTTGTTTCAACAATTGAGACCATTCGGATGTTAATGTACTCTTTAAGCGATAGATTAAACTTTCGTTGTGATGGATTCTTTTCTTTCCACTCACGATAAAAGTCTCTAATGATATGCTCTCTCTTCTTGATGTCTTCAATTGTGTGCCCTTCAGGTATCATAATAGGTTCATATTAGTTTCAGGCAAAATTAATATCTGTATGTGCCAGAGCGCGATACAATGGATTGTTTTCTATGAGATGTTTCGTATATTTACACAGACAAATCGGGATTTGTTAAATAAGTAAAACATTCATCTTTACGCATATAAATCAAATCGTTATGTTTAATATTCAACGAATCATTCTTCTGTTTGGATTTTTTGTCTCATTCCAGATGCTTGCTCAACCACATCCAGATTCTTTAGTGTATACAACTATCAAGTGGGAGTATATAGAAAATCTTTGGACGAAAATTGATATAAACGGCGTTCCATTGTGGTCAAATTTAAGTAAGGAGCAGATTATTGAGAAGTTCGGTATTCCAGATGAGTATTATAACGAAGATGGCAAATATGATGATGCTTGGAAAGAAAGAGGCTATCGGTATGGTGATAACTATATTGAAACCTGTGATGGTGAACTTTGGATGTTTGAAATAAGAGACAAGCGATTTAAGGTTCTGACTACATATTTTGAAGGAGGAATAACTGTAGGTGATCACATTTCTGTTCTTAAAGGTTTTAAAGATGGAATGTTGTACCTGCGAAACCCGAAACAGTTTGGGAAATACTACTATGAGATTGCAGATGCCGATGACGGATATTTCTGTTTCAGAACAGACCAAGAAGGCTATATAATCAGTATAGAATACACATTTCCAGTTTAAGAACTAAATTTCAATTTATCTGACAGCTTGATTTAGCTGACGTTTCCTGATATGGCCACTTTGGATGGTGAATGGCGGCCAGAAAAACGGTCGTTTTCTTGGCCGAGGAGTCAAAAATAAGCTCGTTGGCCAGAAATAGGCCCGTTTTCTTGGCCGAGGTCCGGGATATTTGTTATATTTGTACGATTTGACTGAAAATATTAACTAACATTATACAAAATGGCTGAATTTAAGTATGCACCAATGTTTCAGCTTGGCGAGGACAAGACTGAATACTACAAGATTCCGGGTTCGGAGCAGTATGTAAGCACTGGCGAGTTTGAGGGTCACGAGATGCTCAAGATTGCAAAGGAAGGTCTTACAGTTATGGCTAACACAGCTTTCCGTGACGTTTCATTTATGCTTCGTCCTGAGCACAATGAGATGGTGGCCAAGATCCTTCACGATCCAGAGGCTTCAGAGAACGACAAGTATGTTGCTCTCACATTCCTCCGCAATGCAGAGGTGGCTTGCAAGGGTAAGCTCCCTTTCTGCCAGGACACCGGTACAGCTATCATCCACGGTGAGAAGGGTCAGCAGGTATGGACAGGATACTGCGACGAAGAGGCTCTTTCACTTGGTGTCTACAAGACTTATACTGAGGAGAACCTCCGTTATTCTCAGAACGCACCTCTCAATATGTATGACGAGGTGAATACAAAGTGCAACCTTCCAGCACAGATCGACATTGAGGCTACTCACGGTGCTGAGTATCACTTCCTTTGCGTGACTAAGGGCGGTGGATCAGCTAACAAGACTTACCTCTATCAGGAGACTAAGGCTATCCTCAATCCTCAGACTCTCGTTCCTTTCCTCGTTGCAAAGATGAAGACTCTTGGAACAGCAGCCTGCCCTCCATATCACGTAGCATTCGTAATCGGCGGTACTTCAGCTGAGAAGAACCTCCTTACTGTGAAGCTCGCTTCTACAAAGTTCTACGATGAACTCCCTACAACAGGTGATGAGACAGGACGCGCATTCCGTGATGTAGAACTCGAGAAGCTCGTTCTTGAGGAGGCACACAAGATCGGCCTCGGCGCTCAGTTCGGCGGCAAGTACTTCGCTCACGACGTACGTATCATCCGTCTCCCACGCCACGGCGCAAGCTGCCCTGTAGGACTCGGCGTAAGCTGCTCGGCAGACCGCAACATCAAGGCTAAGATCAACAAGGACGGTATCTGGATCGAGAAACTCGATGACAATCCTTCACGTCTTATCCCTGAGGAACTCCGTCAGGCAGGCGAAGGCGAGGCAGTTAAGATCAACCTTGATCAGCCTATGTCAGAGATCCTCAAGGAACTCAGCAAATATCCTGTATCTACTCGTCTCAGCCTTAACGGTACAATCATCGTAGGCCGTGACATCGCTCACGCGAAGATCAAGGAGCGCCTCGACAGAGGAGAGGAGATGCCACAGTATCTCAAGGATCACCCTATCTACTACGCTGGTCCTGCAAAGACTCCTGCAGGAATGCCTTGCGGTTCTATGGGACCTACAACAGCAGGTCGTATGGACTCTTACGTTGACCTCTTCCAGAGCCACGGCGGAAGTATGGTGATGCTCGCGAAGGGTAACCGTGCACAGTGCGTTACTGACGCTTGCCACAAGTATGGCGGATTCTACCTCGGTTCTATCGGAGGTCCTGCAGCGATCCTTGCTCAGAACAACATCAAGAGCATCGAGTGCGTCGAGTATCCGGAACTCGGAATGGAGGCAATCTGGAAGATCCACGTTGAGGACTTCCCTGCATTCATCCTCGTTGATGACAAGGGTAACGACTTCTTCAAGAAACTCGGACTCTAATAATCGCAGATATGAAAAGGCCCTCTGACTCTCAGGGGGCCTTTTGTTATATATAAAAATTGTAGTATATTTGCAGCCGGAATTGAGATATGGTGTAATGGTAGCACTACAGATTTTGGTTCTGTCTGTCAAGGTTCGAATCCTTGTATCTCAACCTGAAAAAGGCGGTCGTTTGACCGCCTTTTGTTGTATATACTCAGCTGCTGTTGTCAGAACAGTCCGTAAATCAGGTTCCAGACAAGGAATCTTGCGAATTTGCCGACCAGGAGCAGGACCATTGTCCAGCCCGGGCGGGTCTTGTAGAAGCCGAGCGCTATGGCTATCACGTCTCCGACGAATGGCACCCAAGCGGTGAGAGCAAGCCACGCTCCCCACTTGTCTATCTTCTCCTTTTGTTTCTGCAGGGTCTCAGGCTTTACCTTGAACCACTTTTCGATCCATTCCCATTTGCCTATCCATCCGACCCAATAGGTCGCGACGCTGCCGAGCCAGTTGCCCAGAGTGCCGACTGACAGGCATCCGAAAGGATTGGCCGTTGCGGCTAGGATTGCCAGATAAAGAGCATCGGAGCTGAACGGGAATATTGTGGCAGCCAGGAAAGTTCCAAGAAAGAGTCCCAACAAGCCCAATCCTTCAAGCCACTCCATAGTTATGATCTCTTGTTGCGGAAGAATTCAGTAACGATGTTGCCGCACTCTTCGGCCAGCACACCTGATTCGACAACTGTCTTCGGGTGCATCAGGGACGGAGTGAAGTTGGAGAATCCTCTCTTAGGGTCGGATGCTCCGTATACGACCTTTCCGATCTGTGACCAGGCAAGCGCTCCGGCACACATAGGACAAGGCTCAACTGTGACATATAATGTGCAGTCGTTCAGATATTTGCCGCCCATTGCCTCTGTGGCTGCGGTGATGGCTATCATCTCTGCGTGCGCTGTCGGATCACAGAGTTTTTCAGTCATATTGTGACCTTTTCCGATGATGCGTCCGCGGCATACGATGACGGCGCCGATAGGCACCTCATCTTCCGCTGCGGCAAACCCCGCCTCTCGCAAGGCTTCCCTCATATATTTTTCGCTTTCTACCATATCAATGCAAATATAGTCACGAATCTCGTTAAAAATGCTTATTTTTGGCAAATTATTGACTTATCAAAATGAGACTTAGAGTATTTTTCTATGCACTTGCGATAGCATTCTTTGCAAGCTGCGCATCTCCGAAGAAGGGTAATGAAAACTTCGTAAAAGTCGAAGACGGACAGTTTGTGCTCAACGGCCGTACAATCAACTTTGTCGGAACAAACTTCTGGTATGGACCTATCATTGCTTCAGAAGGACTTGGCGGAAACCGCGAAAGACTTCATAAGGAACTTGACACTATGAAGGAACTTGGCATCACAAACCTCAGAAT
Organism: Bacteroidales bacterium; assembly: GCA_017546585.1. Taxonomy (GTDB): domain Bacteria; phylum Bacteroidota; class Bacteroidia; order Bacteroidales; family UBA932; genus Cryptobacteroides. The sequence goes on along the minus strand of JAFYWC010000135.1, from coordinate 17,604 downwards.
CCTTGTCGGATCAGACGGACCTGAGGGTGTTGCATATAAGGTTGAACCTATTCTCCAGATGGAACCGGGTGTATATAATGACACTCTTCTCAGAGGTCTCGACTATCTCCTTGCCGAAATGGCAGAAAGAGATATGCACGCAGTCCTTTATTTCAATAACTCCTGGGAGTGGTCAGGCGGATACGGACAGTATCTCGAGTGGGCAGGAAACGGAAAGGCTCTTCTGCCGAACGTGGACGGCTATGACAAATATGTCGGCCACGTAAGCCGCTTCGTGAAGGATGAGAAGGCTAAGGAACTGTATTACAATCACGTAAGAAATATCGTTACAAGAAAGAACACTGTGACAGGACGCGACTATAAGGACGATCCTGCAATCTTCTCTTGGCAGGTCGGCAACGAGCCTCGTCCGTTCGCACGTGACAGCGTGACCAAGACAGCGTTTTACGAGTGGCTCTGCACCACTGCGACTATGATCAAGGAACTTGATCCTAACCATATGGTATCTACAGGAAGCGAAGGTCTTCACGGATGCGAGGGGGATATGGCTCTCTTTGAGAAGATCCACGCACACAAGGACTTCGATTACCTTAACGTCCACATCTGGCCGTTGGTATGGCGCTGGGTAGACAAGGATACATTCGCTGACAGCGTATGCGTAGCTGCACGTATGACGGAAAAGTATCTCACTGCCCATTTCCCTTCAGCAGAAAGAGTAGGAAAGCCTATCGTTCTCGAGGAGTTCGGTTATCCTCGTGACGGTAACAAGGATTTCAAGGGTGAGGCCGTCAAGTTCTGGGATGGAGTGTCCATCTCGAAGGAGTCTGCTACCACAGCACGTGACGAGTACTACAGTTATGTATTCGATCGCCTCGTGAAGTCTTGTCAGGCAGGTGAGCCTCTTGCCGGCGTGAACTTCTGGGGATGGGGTGGATATGCAGCACAGTCAGAGGTGAACGAGTTCTGGAAACCTGGAGACGACTATTGCGGCGATCCTGCTCAGGAACCGCAGGGTCTCTTCTCGGTATATGCAACAGATACAACTACTCTCGAACTGATCAAGAAGACAAACGAGATATTGAACAAATAATCCTAAACTACTAAAACCTAAATGTTTATGAATAAGATCAGACCTATCATTCTGGCTCTTGCCGTCGTTATGGCAGGATTCCTGGCCTACGGGTTCCTGACCCTGCCAAAGGCCAAGCCGGCTGATGCCGAAGGCTTTTCAGCTGAGCGCGTAGTAAAAGACATTGAATTCCTTTCAAAGGAACATCACTCGGTGGCACATCCTCAGGAGAGGGCACGTGTGCGCGAGTATCTCGTAGAAAGACTCTACGGACTTGGAGCGGATACTGTAAGACTTTACGAATATGATTCGCTAGTAGGACCTAAGAACAGACACGTTGTCTATACATTCGATGCAAAGAACATCCTTGCGGAGTTCGCGCCGGAGAACGCTACAGACAGCACAGCATACCTTATGTTCGTTGCCCACTATGACTCACGTTACTCTCATCCTATGCCGAAGAGAGATACAGTATGGTCATACGGCGCGGCTGACGACGGCTATGGCGTTGGTGTGACACTCGAGACTGTTGCACAGGTGCTCAAGCAGCATTCAGACTGGAATCAGGGTGTGAAGGTCCTCTTCACAGATGCTGAGGAAGTGGGTATGTATGGAATGACAGCCCAGTGGGAGAACAATAGGGAAGTGTTCGACAATGTCGGCCTGATGATCAACATCGAGGCTCGTGGACCAATGGGACCTGCTCTTCTTTTCGAGACCAGCCCAGGTAGCGAGAAGGTCATGGACCTTTATGCTGATGCGGCAAAGTACCATTACACATACTCGCTCACAACGGTGGTCTACACCTTCATGCCTAACTTCACAGACTTCACAATCGTGAAGGACTATATCCCAGGCATGAATTTCTCGACCATCACAGACGTAAACCACTACCATACAGACAAGGATAACTTCGGCAACGTCAACGAGAAGTCCATCCAGCATTATGGCGAGCAGATCCTTCCGATCGCTCAGGAATATGTGATGAACGACAAGTATGCTGACAAGGACTACTTCAGAACTGACAAGGATACTGTAAACTTCACAATCCCACTCCTTGGCCTCTTCAACTTCAGCAAGACCATTTATCTTGTGATCAACGTCGTTATTTTCTTCCTCTTCCTTCTAGTGTTCGGCATAGAGAAGGTCCGTGGAAGACTGAAATCGGCTGCCGGAGTGTTGAAGGTATCAGCAATCATCTTCGGCTTTGCAATCGGAGTGCTTCTCTTGGGAGAGGGTATAGCATATGTATGTGCAGCTATTGCCGGAGCCAAGTTCAAGCTCTTCGGAACAGTTCAGGGAGTGCAGTTTGACAATGCGGCTATGATTGTGTCAGCTGTCCTGATGACCGTAGTCTGTGTGCTTGTGTACCTTGCCGGCAGGAAGAAGGCTGTCCGTGCCGCTTCCGGATCTATGAGAAGCAGCGCTGCGACAACAGCGGTATCGCACTATGCATACAGAAACCTTTATGGAGCATTGGCGCTTGTGTTCATCCTTGCAGTGGCTCTTCTGCTTGCTTTGGGTGAGAACATGATGTTCTTCATTCCATTGGCATTTACAGTGATTGCAATGGTGCTGTACCACGTTACAGGCCTTAAGTTCTGGATTCCAGTTGCAATCTTTGCGATCCTCCTCCATATGTTCTCATTCTACTTCGCCCTCTCGATGGCCCTCACAATCGGTGCCTTCGGCGCAGTGATGATGCTTGCATTCTTTGACATTATGGTGCTGATTCCTCTTGCAGACCTCTATCTTATCTCTAAGAAGAAGTAACAAGATTACGATTTAATTTATTTGAATATGAAAAAGAAGACAATTATCCTGATTGCTGTAGCTGCTGTACTTATTGGCAGCTTTGTATGGGTCAAGAATGTGTACAATAAGTTGGTTTCCGCTGACGAAAATGCACAGTCAATGTGGTCACAGGTGGAAAATGTCTATCAGCGAAGAGCTGACCTCATTCCAAATCTTGTCGCTACAGTCAAGGGATATGCTGCGCATGAGTCGGAGACACTTGAAAGCGTAGTTGCTGCACGTGCGAAGGCTACACAGGTTACTATAGATCCTTCAAATCTCACATCAGAGGCTGTTGCTGAGTTCAATGAAGCTCAGGGTGAGCTCTCTACCGCTCTCGGAAGACTTCTTCTTATCCAGGAGAATTATCCGGAACTCAAGGCGAATGAGAATTTCAGAGATCTGCAGGCTCAGCTTGAAGGTACTGAGAACCGCATCGCAACAGAGCGCATGAAGTTCAATCAGGCTGTAAAGGATTATAACACCAGCATCCGCAAATTCCCTGACAACATCATCGCATCTGTGTTCGGCTTTGAGAAGAAAGGCTATTTCGAGGCTCAGGCCGGAGCAGAGACTGCCCCTAAGGTAGAATTCTAAAACATCTTTTATGAGAGCAGATAAATTTCTGACCGCGGAGCAGCAGGAGACTGTTGTCTCCGCGGTCAGATGTGCAGAAAGAGGCACGTCCGGAGAAATCAGGATACATATTGATGCGAATTGCACGGGAGATCCTGTAAAGCGCGCAGAAGAGGTTTTCGTCAAGCTTGGAATGCACAGGACAGAGCTAAGGAACGGTGTTCTGATATATCTGGCTTGTAATTCCAGGGTCTTTGCCATTATCGGAGACAAAGGTATAAACGATGTCGTTCCTGAGGATTTCTGGATCGATGTTGCGCAGACTATGTCTGACAGTTTCCGTAAGGGTGATTTTACAGGAGGATTGTGCCAGGCCGTGCAGCTTGCGGGAGAGAAATTGAAGAGTTTCTTCCCTCATAAGGTAGACGACGTAAATGAATTGCCAGATGAAATATCATTCTAAATATATTCTTGTCTTAGTCTGTCTGCTGACAGCGGCTTTGTCGTATGCCATTCCGCCGCGTCCGAACCCGCAGAGGCTTGTCAATGATTTTGCCAATGTGTTTACACCTCGTCAGGTAGATAGGCTCGAGGAAAAACTCGTTGCATTTGACGATAGCACCTCGAACCAGATAGTGGTGGTGACTGTAAAGGATCTTGAGCGTTATGACGTGTCAGAGTATGCTACTCGTCTTGGTTTGCAATGGGGAGTAGGATCAGCTAAGTTTGATAATGGAATCGTCCTGCTTGTAAAGCCAAGAACTTCTGACTCGGCCGGTCAGGTGTTCATAGCAGTAGGCTATGGACTTGAAGGTGCCATTCCTGATGCATATGCCAAGAGGATCGTTGAAAATCAACTTATCCCGAATTTCAGGAAGAATGATTATTATGGCGGAGTGGATGCAGCATGTGATGTGCTGATGCAGCTTGCAAGCGGCGAGATTTCAGAACCTCGTGGACCGGAAGAGGAGAGCCTGCTTGAGATCATTGTTCCGTTGCTGTTATTCGGATTGCTTATCTTCTGCATTCTCCTTGCTGTAAATCAGAGCAACAACAATGACAATAGCGCCGGAGGAGGACGCAGGACTATATACATAGGCCCGATTATTACCAGTGGCAGATCGTATGGAGGTGGCTCCTCGTACGGAGGAGGCTTCGGCGGTTTCGGTGGTTTTGGCGGAGGCAGCTTCGGTGGCGGCGGTGCCGGTGGTAGCTGGTAAGGCTTTGTCGGCACTTAACCTTCTGATATGTAACTAAGGGTATATGCCTGCGGGGAAAGGTAGCAGGCATATACCCTTAAATCGTTGATGATCACACTGATAAGTGCTGATGTATGCTAGTATCCGAAGATGTCTTCGAGTGTGAGAACCTGGATAGGTCCGAGAGTCTTGAGGTAGTTTACATCAAGATCCTTGATGTCGCCGAGGATGCCGTAAGCGTATGTACGGTCCTTTACCCATTTCTCCTGAGTCGCCTTCACGTCCTCAAAAGTAAGAGTCTGTGCAACCTCGAAGATCTGCTTGCTGCGTGGCTCAGTGATGCCGAGCTCCCTGTCATTGATATAGTTGTTGATGATGCTTCTCGCAGGGATTCTTTCAGTTCTGATTCTGCTTACAAGCGCCTCCTTTGCAATGTTGAATGCATTCTCTGACTCAGGAATGTCATTGATGATCTCATCGAAAGCCTCGATGGCAGTCTTCATCTTGTCATTCTGTGTAGCGATGAATGCGTAATACATATAGGTATCATCCTTGTATGAAGGCATATAAAGTCTTGCGCTTGAAGAATAAGCGAGACCACGTGCCTCACGCATCTCCTGGAATACGATAGCGTTCATTCCACCACCGAAATACTCGTTGTAGAGAGTAAGGTATGGATCGGCTGCAAGGTCAAGCTTCTCACCTCTGTTAGAGTACTGGATGTATCTGATCTGCTTCGCGTCATAAGGAGCGAGATAAACCTTGCTCTTGTCGACAGTCTGGTACTTTGCATACTGTTTCTCAAGCGGCTTAAGTTCCTCTGCAGTCTTGTGGTTTGCCTTGAAAAGCTCTGCTGCCTCAGCCTCAGTGGCAGGACCGAAGTAACGGATTTCGTGCTCGCAACCGAGAAGTTCGCGAACCTTTCCAAGGAGTTCCTCGGATGTGAGGCTCTGGATCTGCTTATCGCTCATTGTAGTCTTCCTGATGTGCTCAGGACCATAAAGGATATAGGTCTGAAGAGCGCTGAAGCAAGAGCTCTGGCTGAGCTTGGCGTCTCTGCGTGACTTGAACATATCAGCCTTGAGGTTTGCAAGGATAGCCTCATCAGGAACTGCATTGTATGCAAGATCCTCTACGATCTCCATAGCCTTAGGCATATTCTCCTCGAGACCGTGGATTGTGATGGCTGTGGTCGCGTTTCCTGAACCGATGTTGAAGTCGCAGGCAAGCTGATACATCTGCTGTGCGATCTCCTCTGCTGTTCTGGTAGGTGTGCCGAGGTAACCGAGGTAGCTGAATGCGAGATTGAGCGCAGGATCGTCAGAACTTCCCCTGTTGTATGAATATGTCACATAAGTGATGTCATTGAGCTTGTTCTGAGCGTAGAGGACCTCAAGACCGTTCACGTCAAAGATGCTCATAGCCTTGTCGTAGTCAACATATACAGGCTCGATAGGAGTGACCTCTGTAGCCTGGATCTCAGCGAGGAATGCGCTCTGTGCGTCTCTGTTCGCCTTGATAGGGGTGATCTTAGGGGCAGAGACCTTCTGGACTGTCTTGTCCTCGCCCTGGCGCTTGTATACTATAGCGTAGTTGTTCTCGCCAAGATACTTGCTTGCCCAGTCGATTACATCCTGCTTGGTAACCTTGCCGAGGTTGTCGATCCACTTCACCTCGTCAGCCCAGTCTGTGCCGTTGATGAATGACTGCACGTACATATCCGCTCTGTCAGAGTTGCTCTCAAGCATCCTCATCTGTCTGAGCTTCATATTGTTGATTGTACCTGCAAGGAGTGACTCCTCGAACTCTCCGTTGCGGAGTTTCGCGATCTCGGCGAGTACAAGATCCTTCACCTGGTCGAGTGTCTGTCCGTGCTTAGGGTTGGCCATAATGAGGAACTCACCTGCATCAGGACGTGTGTAAGACATAGCCTGTGCTCCAAGCACCTTCTGCTGCTGGTTGAGGTTGAGGTCGATAAGACCTGCCTTGCCGTTCGAAAGGATGAAAGACGCCACGTCTGCAACCATTGCCTCCTGTGTGCCTGCGCCCGGATATTTCCAACCGATCATAATGTTCTCTGCATCAAGGCCGTAAACCTCCTTTGAAACAGGTGACTCGATGACTGTATTTGTCTCGAAGTCAACCTCAGGAAGATTGTGGTTTGGCTCCATCTGGCCGAAGTACTTCTCGATGATCGAGAGCATCTCATCCGGATCGAAGTCACCGCTGAGACAGATCGCCATATTGTTAGGCACGTAGTAAGTCTTGTGATAGTTCTTGATGTTTGTCACAGAAGGATTCTTGAGGTGCTCCTGTGTTCCGAGAACTGTCTGGGTACCATATGGATGGTCAGCGAAGAGGATGCCGTCCATAGCCTCAAGTGTCTTTCTGAAGTCGTTTGTGAGGGACATATTCTTCTCCTCATACACGGTCTCAAGCTCAGTGTGGAAACCGCGGATGACAGGATGCATAAAGCGGTCTGCCTCGATGCGTGCCCAGTTCTCGATCTGGTTTGAAGGGATGTCCTCGACATATACTGTCATATCTGTAGAAGTGTAGGCATTTGTGCCCTCTGCTCCGATCACAGACATAAGCTTGTCGTACTCGTTGGGAATGAAGAGGTCTGAAGCAAGGTAGCTGATAGAATCGATCTGACGATAAAGTTCAGTTCTTTCAGCCTCGTCCTTAGTGACTCTGTACACTTCGAACAATGCCTCGATCTGGTCGAGGAGAGGCTTCTCGGCTGCATAGTCAGCAGTTCCGAACTGCTCTGTTCCCTTGAAGATCAGGTGCTCGAAGTAGTGAGCGAGGCCTGTAGTCTCCGAAGGGTCGTTCTTTCCTCCGACCTTGACTGCGATGTAGGTCTGGATACGAGGAGTCTCCTTGTTGACACTCATATACACTTTGAGACCATTGTCCAAAGTGTACATCTTTGTCTCCAGAGGGTCGTTTGCCACAGTCTCATACTTGTACTGTGAGCAGCTTGACAGCAGGGCGAGCGCCGCAACTGCCATAATGATTAAACGTTTCATAGTATTTTGGGATGTTTGTTTCAGGATTTAGTCTCTGCGTGCGATTCCGATGTAGTAAAGGAGTGTCGCGAGAGAACCGAGCGCTGCGATCACATATGTGTATGCTGCCCATTTGAGCGCATCGATCGCCATTGGGCGGGTCTTGTTGTCAGTGATGCCGGTCTGGGTAAGCCAGCCGATCGCTCTGCTGCTGGCGTTGATCTCCACAGGAAGTGTCACGAAACTGAATAGGGTAGTTGTGGCGAAAAGTGCGATTCCGAGCCAGATGAGACCAGGGAAAGTATTGATGCAAAGTACACCGGCAAGGAGTACCCACTGCACGATGTTGGAAGCGAAGTTCACTACAGGTACAAGGGCTGAACGCATTCGGAGGGCTGCATATCCGCGCGCGTGCTGCACTGCGTGTCCGCACTCGTGTGCCGCAACAGCTGCCGCTGCTACGCTTCTGCTTGCATATACACCCTCGCTGAGGGCCACAGTCTTTGTCTGGGGATTGAAATGGTCGGTGAGCATACCGCGTGTCGACACTACCTGTACATCATAGATACCGTGGTCCTGGAGCATTTTTCTTGCTACGTCAGCTCCTGTCATTCCGTTTGGAAGTCCGACCTGTGAATACTTGTTGAAACGTCTCTGGAGCATACTCTGCACGAGCAGGCTGAGACCCATTATGATGATCATCAAGATCCAAATGTTCATTTTTACTGTATTTTAAATGTTAATAATCTGCCATTTTGTCCGCTGAAAGGCGCGAATACGCCTCGGATATGACCGCGGCATAATGTGCAAAAAACAGACCATATACAAAAATAGCATATTTGTCAGAATATTTCGTAATTTTGCGGACGGTTTTGAATATAGATGTATGTATATAAACAGTGACTTCTCAAGGCTGGAAATCAGTCTGAAAGGTTGTCTTGAGAACTATAGGTATTTCAGGTCCAAGCTTGAAGATTCCACAAAGCTTCTCGTGCTCGTGAAGGCGAATGCCTACGGACACGGTGCTGTGCAGTTCGCTTCTCTGATGGAAGAGGCAGGAGCGGATTATCTTGCTGTAGCTTATCCTGTAGAGGGTATCGAACTCCGTCAGGCAGGCATAAAGTCGCCTGTGATGGTGCTTACTGCCGGAACTGATTCTTTCGAACAGATTGTCAACTATGGTCTGGAGCCAGGAATTCCTAATATGTATTCGCTGAAAGTGCTTTGCGGAGTGCTCAAGAAGAGGGGAGTGACTGATTTTCCTGTCCATATCAAGCTTGACACAGGAATGCACCGTCTTGGATTTATGACTGACGAACTTCAGGAACTCCAGGACTTTATGAAGGAATGCAACTGCGTGAAGATCAAGTCTGTATACTCACATCTTGCAGCGTCTGACGATCCTGCATCCGACGATTTCACATTCAGCCAGGTGGAACTTTTCAAGCAGAACGCTGACAGATTGGCAGAGAGCCTCGGCTACAAGCCGATGTATCACATACTTAATTCAGCAGGTATTGAGAGATTCCCTGAATATCAGTTCGATATGGTGCGTCTCGGCATCGGAATCTATGGTGTGAGCGCGATTCCTGGCAATGAGCTGGCTCCTGTCGCAACGTTCAAGTGCAAGGTGCTGCAGGTCAAGAGCCTCAAGCCGGAAGACGGAACCATCGGTTACGGACGTCACGGCAAGATCGCTCCGGAAGGAACAGTCATCGCGACTATTCCTGTAGGCTATGCAGACGGAATCGACCGCCATCTCAGCCGCGGCAAAGGCTGTTTTATGGTGAATGGCCATAAGGTTCCTACGATTGGCAACATCTGTATGGATATGAGTATGCTTGATGTAACCGGCCTTGATGTGAAGGTGGGCGACACAGTTACCATCTTCGGTGAGAATCCGACCATCACAGAGCTCGCCAGAACCCTCGGTACCATCCCGTATGAGATCCTTACATCAGTCCCACGCCGTATCGAAAGAATCATCATCCCGTAATCATATGGAAAAAGTAAACAGCAAGTATAAAGTCCTCTTTGTGTGCCTGGGAAACATATGCAGGTCGCCTGCGGCGCAGGGCATATTTGAGCACGTCGTAAGAGAGAACGGAATGTCGGACAAGATCTTCGCTGACTCGGCCGGTACATACGGCGGTCATAGGGGAGAACTTCCTGACAGACGTATGCGCACTGCCGCCTTGTACAGAGGTTTTGCGCTGACTCACAAGTCACGCCAGGTGTCAGGACTTGATTTCCTGGACTTCGACCTTGTTGTCGCTATGGATGACCAGAACTATGAGGACCTTATGCATCTCGCTCCGTCAGTAGAGGCTACGCATAAGATCCGCAGAATGGCAGACTTCCTGAAAGTAAGGAAGATGCCGTATATCCCGGATCCATATTATATGGGTGCTGAGGGCTTCTCTATGGTGCTTGACCTCCTTGAAGACGGATGTCAGAATCTTTATGAATCAATCGCAAGTGAGATATGTTAAGTCTGCTGTTTGTGATCCTTTCCGGAATCGCATTGCCGATAGGCGGCATACAAATGCAGTACCTTTGGCGTAACCAGCTCGGCGACGTCTACAGCCTCGGCCTCGGCAGCGCAGCCTGCCTCGGCGCAGCTGCCGCAACGATGTCCGGATGGTGTTCGCTCACAGTAGGCAGTTTCATCTGCACTCTCATCTGTACGATAGTGTGCTTCTTCGTGACTCTCAGAGTAAGCACGCAGAACCTCATCACTTTCGGTATCCTCTTCGGAACCTTCATCGGTTCCCTTGGAACCATTGTGGTGACAAATGCCCCGAACGGAGACCTTATGAAACAGTATTACCTCTGGGGTGCTGCCAACTTCAACCTTGAGGGCGTGACTACGGGAGACATCGTCTTCTCGCTTTGCCTGTTCGCGGTCGGACTGACAGCGGCACTATGGGCGGCAAAGCGTCTGACGGCGCACTTCAAGGGCGAGATAGAACTGACAAACCTTCATAAGGCATTGCTGCTCATTGCTATAATGTTCCTTGTGACAAGTTCGGTATCCATATGCGGTCCGATCGGATTCATCTCACTCGGTGTCCCTAACCTCAGCCGAATCCTCTGCCGCAGCACTGACATCAGAAAGCACTACCTCATTTCTTCAGCAATGGGAGTCGGACTCCTCCTTGCCACCTTCTTGGTAGTGAAATATGTAAGTTTCGGAATCTACCTTCCCATAAGCGCAACAATGGCCATCATTGCGCTTCCGCTGATGGCCATCCTATTCATAAAATCCGGATCAGAAAACTGATCCGGATTTTTTATTTAAAGCATCAGACCGGCTTTCACCTTGTCTGCGATTTCCTGTCCTTTGACGTGTGAAAGGATCGTGAGACCGAAGTCCTGCGCCCAGCCAGGTCCGCGTCCTGTGATCATATTTCCGTCGACTACAACGCCTTCCTTCACATATTCGGCGCCCTTCTCTGCGATTGCCTCCTCGAAGCCGTCGTAGCAGGTCATCTTCTTTCCTGTGATGTCAGGAAGGAGAGTGAGGACTACGCTCGGCGCTGCGCAGATCGCTGCGACTGTACCGCCTTCAGTGTAGTGCTGCACCATAATGTCCATAAGCTTCTTGAAAGCTGCGAGGTTGGCTGAGCCCGGCATTCCGCCAGGAAAGATCATTACATCTGACGGGAGGCAAGGGCCGAATGTGGTTGAGGCCCTGAACTCTCCGAATGCCATATCTGCTACAACCGGAATGCGGTTTGAACTTGTCACGATCCTGTCGTCGTAGATCGATACGGTCTTGACGTTGACTCCACCTCTGCGGAGCATATTCACTGTTGTGAGAGCCTCTGAAATCTCGAAGCCGTCAGCGAGAAATATATATGTACCTTTCATAGTCCCGAAGGTTACTTTTGGATTAAAGTGATGCGAGGCAGTCGGTTACGTTCTTTTCGATACGTGCGAGGATGTCTGTGCCCTCAGCCTTCTCGAACTTCTCGCCTACGATGTTCTCGTAAAGCTCGACATAACGGTCTGTGATGCCGTTCACGATGTCCTCTGTCATCTCAGGAACCTGCTGGCCGTCCTGACCCTGGAAGCCGTTTGCCATAAGCCACTCGCGAACGAACTCCTTGGAGAGCTGCTTCTGCTTGTCGCCGGCTGCAAGGCGCTCCTCGTAACCTTCAGCGTAGAAATAGCGTGAAGAGTCTGGAGTGTGGATCTCGTCCATAAGGTAGATCTGGCCGTCCTTCTTTCCGAACTCGTATTTGGTGTCAACGAGGATGAGGCCCATCTTGGCTGCGATCTCTGTTCCTCTCTGGAAGATTGCTCTTGTGTATGCCTCGAGCTGCTCGTAGTCCTCCTTGCTTACGATGCCCTGAGCGATGATCTCCTCTTTGGAGATGTCCTCGTCGTGGCCCTCTGCCGCTTTTGTTGTAGGAGTGATGATCGGCTGCGGGAACTTCTGGTTCTCCACCATACCTTCAGGCATCTCTACACCGCAGATTGTGCGCTTTCCGGCCTTGTACTCTCTCCACGCGTGACCTGAAAGGTAGCCTCGGATGACCATCTCCACCTTGAAAGGCTCACACTTGTGACCTACTGTTACCATTGGGTCCGGAACTGCGATCTTCCAGTTAGGAAGGATGTCTGTAGTCGCGTCAAGGAACTTTGCTGCGATCTGGTTGAGCACCTGTCCCTTGAAAGGAATGCCCTTCGGAAGAACCACGTCAAATGCTGAGATACGGTCAGATACGACCATAACGAGATATTCGTTTCCGATGCTGTACACATCACGAACTTTGCCTACATAGTGGCCTGTCTGGCCTGGAAAATTGAAACCTGTCTTTACGATTGCTTCCATAATATGTTTTGTGTTGTTATTTCGTTTTACCCAATCCACAAAGGTAGTAAATTTATTCGTACTCCGTGAGTTTGAGACGATATTTGTTGCTGCCGAAATTGCGGAAATAAAGGTGTCCTTCTTTCGGGGATCCCTGCTTGACAGGGATTCTCTTCCAGTCCGCCCCAATATGGAACATAACCGGATCTTTCTTCCCTTCAAGGGTGAAGCCCAGCTGTTCGTACACTGACCCCTCAGACCATTCAAGGTCGGCATAGGTCATTATGTCGTCCGGGTGGATGTCTTCGATGAAATGCTTGAGCATCTTGCCCATACCTCCGCTGATCCTGAGGCCGGGAAGAGAAGCGAAACGGGTCCATTCGTATGAACGTATCTCCTTGTCTCCCTTGACCCATTTCCTGGCGTTGGAGAATGTCGCCACCGCAACGAGAGTGCCGGGAGCGAGGGTGCCCGAGCGGAGGTTATGGCCTGTGTGCCTTTTCAGAAAGAGACCATACCTGTATCTGCAGGCCGCATCACCGTAGCTGTGGTTTGCAGCGAGGAACTCGGCAGCCGTCTGTTTGTCGATCTTGCGGACCTCGCAGTTGCGTGCATATATCTGTGAGAATATCCTTATATGAGCAAGAAGACGGGCCTGCATCATCTCTTGCTGCAAGGCCCATCTGTCTTCCGTTATCACAAGCGGAGGCGTCCCGGTCTTTTCGGTCATCCTTCTGATGACCTCCCCGGTCTGCTCCGCGGCGTTTTCCGCTTCATCCGTGTCAGATGCCCATATCCTCAAAGGTATGACGGCAGTCGGGCCTTTGGTGAGTATTACCTCGGTGTCGCCGGCCTTTTCGGTCGTGCACTCCAGCCCATTTGCAGTCAGAAACCTGCATATGTCATCGCACAGCTGCATCGCGCCTTATTTCAACTCTTTGATTTTCATTTTCTTCATCAGCTCTCTCGCCTCAAGAGGGTAGTCTGTCGTAAGCTGGTCGATACCGAGGTTGAGCACCTTCTTCATATCCTCGACATTGTTTACAGTCCAGGCGTTGATGCTCATCTTGTGGCTTCTTGCCTGACCGTGCCAGTCCTGGTGACCGTCGAATACGCCGTGATTGTAGTCCACGCCGTTGATGCCCTTCGCATAGAGCTCGTCAGGACTCTGTGATGAACCGAGGAACTGCACTGTGAATTCAGGCAGTTTCTCAGCAAGGACTTCGCAGACGTGAAGGCTGAACGAGATGAACATAACTCTTTTAGGGTCAAGGAGTTGGTGTTCTTTGAGCTTCTCGATGGTGAGTTCGATGAACTTGTCTTCCACTTCTGCGCAAGAGTGCGGCTTGAGCTCGTACACGAGCATAGTCTTGGGGTATTTCCTACCCTGCTCAAGATACTGGTCGAGGGTCGGGATAGTCTCTCCGTTCTTGATCTTGAAATCCTTGAATTCAGAGTACGGATGCTTCTCGATAGACTTGCCTTCCACGTCGCTGTCGTGGTATACGATAAGCTCACCGTCGGCTGTCATATTCACGTCGAATTCGCTTCCCCAGAAGCCTGCCTCCTGGGCGCATCTCAGCGCCGCCACGGAATTCTTCGCATATCCTGCTTCTTCGCAGTTCCAGAATCCACGGTGTGCCACGATGCCGGTTTTGCTTCTGCCGGATGCCGCAGATGGAAACATCAGAAAGGCCGCCATACAGACGGACAGTATGATCAATGTCTTTTTCATAATCTCGTGTAAGTTTTGTTGCTCACAAATATAACATTTTAGACTGCTATTATGCAAAAAATATTAACTTTGCAGACTGTGCCTAAAGGCACATCAGGTTAGACAAAGAAAATTTTTGATATTATGGTAAAAGTAAATTTGGGAGGCTGCAGCTCCTTCGTAAAAGATGCAGATTACAAGGCTTATGTAGAAAAGGCTCTCGCCGCTCTTGAGGTTCTTGAGAACGAGACAGGAAAGGGCAATGACTTCCTCGGATGGAAGCACCTTCCTTCAGAGACTCTCAACAGCAACCTCGTTGCAGAGTGTGAGGCAGTAAGAGACGCTTGGAAGGCAAAGAACGTCGACCTCGTTGTGGTAATCGGTATCGGAGGTTCATACCTCGGAGCAAAGTGCGCGCTTGAGGCTCTTTCTCATCAGTTCGCAAAGCAGCTCAAGACCAAGGGCGATGCTCCTGAGATCGTATTCGCAGGACAGAACCTTTCGGAGGAATATATGTGCGAGCTTATGGACCTCGTGCAGGAGAGAAACGCAGCTTGCGTGGTGATCTCCAAGTCAGGTACTACAACCGAGCCTGCAGTGGCATTCCGTCTCGTAAAGAAATATCTCGAGGATACATACGGAAAGGCAGAGGCTGCAGAGCGTATCGTGGCTGTGACTGACAAGGCTCGCGGAGCACTCAAGTCTCTCTCTACTCAGGAGGGTTACAAGACTTTCGTGATCGAGGACAACGTAGGTGGACGTTTCTCGGTTCTCACACCTGTAGGTATTCTCCCTATCGTTCTCGCAGGCTTCGATATGAAGGCTATGCTCGAGGGAGCTCTTGCAATGGAGGAGGCTTGCGCAAAGAAGTGCGAGTGTAACCCTGCAATCCAGTACGCTGCTATGCGTAACGCTCTCTATGCTCAGGGCAAGAAGATCGAGATCCTCGTGGCTTACAACCCTAAG
Organism: Bacteroidales bacterium; assembly: GCA_017546585.1. GTDB lineage: Bacteria > Bacteroidota > Bacteroidia > Bacteroidales > UBA932 > Cryptobacteroides. Next base: position 2,456 of record JAFYWC010000135.1, on the reverse strand, counting down.
CTTACATATCTCGGAGAGTGGTGGAAGCAGCTTTACGGTGAGTCTGAGGGCAAGGACGGTCTCGGAATCTTCCCTGCATCTGTAAACTTCACTACTGACCTTCACTCAATGGGTCAGTACATCCAGGACGGTGAGCGTACGCTTATGGAGACTGTGGTTACAGTAGAGAAGAGCAAGCGCTCTATGCTCATCGAGAACGACCCTCAGAACCTTGACGGTCTCAACTTCCTTACAGGCAAGCACGTTGAGGAGTGCAACGCTATGGCTGAGCTTGGAACCAAACTCGCTCACATCGACGGTGGCGTGCCACAGCTCTCACTTTCTATCGAGTGCATCAACGAGTACAACCTCGGCGCCCTCTTCTATTTCTTCGAGAAGGCTTGCGGTATCAGCGGTTATGTACTTGGCGTGAATCCATTCGATCAGCCAGGTGTTGAGGCATACAAGAAGAATATGTTCGCTCTCCTCGGCAAGCCAGGTTACGAGGCTCAGGCAGAGGCATTGAAGGCTAGACTCTAAAACAGCATATGGAAAAGAAACTTTATCCTTTCAAATTCATTCCTGTCCCATCGCCAAGACCTTGGGGAGGAAGCGCCCTCGTGGCAAATCTTGGAAAGCAGTTCGTTCAGTGTGACGAAGAAGGCAACGAGACAGTTCTCGGTACAGATGTACTCATCGGAGAGAGCTGGGAGCTTGCAGATATGGGTATCGAGGATTCGGTAGTCGCAAACGGATGGCTTGCAGGTAACACCATCAGCGACCTGATGGAGACTTACCTTGAGAGAATCGTCGGAGAGAAGGTGTACAACTGCTTCGGCCGTCAGTTCCCTCTGCTTATCAAGTTCCTTGACATCAACGACAAGCTTTCTGTTCAGGTTCATCCTGACGATGAGGTTGCCATCGAGAGATATGATTCACTCGGAAAGGCTGAGATCTGGTACGTGATGGATGCAAAGCCAGGTGCAAAGATGTACTGCGGCTTCAACCGTGACGTGACTGCTCAGGAGTTCTATGACAGATGTCAGAACGGTACTGTGGATGAGATCCTCAATGTGATCGAGCCAAGAAAGGGTGACGTCATCTTCATTACACCGGGTACAGTTCACGCTGCTGACGGCGGTCTTACCATCGCTGAGATCCAGGAGTCTTCAGATATGACATTCAGACTCTATGACTGGGGCCGCGAGTTCGATCCTGCTACAGCAAGAAAGATGCACCTCGAGGAGGCGATTGACGTTATCGACTATCGCGCATTCGATCCGGGCATCTACCGCAAGGGTCCGCTCTGGGGAGAGGATGCATCATATGTGCCTTGCCGTCCTACAGTATGTGACTGCGGCGAAGAGTGTCATTGCGGTGACGAGTGCCACTGCGAGGAGGAGGGTCACGAGTGCCACTGCCACGACGAGAGCCAGGAGGGTCAGATGATCCAGGATCTCGTAGAGTGCCCACAGTTCTGCGTGTCACAGATCGCTCTTACCGATCCGCTCCACATCTACACTGAAAAGTTCGAAAGCTTCATAGTATATATCTGTCTTGAAGGCGCAGCTACAATCCAGGTTCCTTCGGTGAATGAGAAGGGCGAGCCTTGTATGGATACTTATGAGTTCGAGAAGGGTGAGACTATCCTCGTTCCTGCGGATATGCCGGACTTCCTTCTTGTTCCTCGTGACAAATCGACAATGCTTCTCGAGGCAGTCACACGTCCAGAGGAGGATATCGACTCATACATCGATCCTGAGACAGAGGCCTTCCTCGAGAATGAGGACTATGAAGGTCTTGAAGACGAAGAGTAAACATATCAATAAGCTGAACGTTATTTAGATATGTTGAGTGCGTGTCTTCCTTCTTTGGAGGCACGCACTTTTTAAGCGGTAATATTATGGAAGAAGTAAGAATAGACAAGTATCTCTGGTCGATTCGAGTGTATAAGACCAGGACTGAGGCGACTGATGCCTGCAAGGGTGGCAAGGTGCGTGTGAATGGCGCGGATACCAAGCCGTCTAAGCCGGTGAAGCCGGGTGATGTGATCGTTGCCCGTAAGGGAGCGGTCGTATATACCTATAAGGTGCTTGAGCTGATTGACAAGCGTCAGGGTGCGAAGCTGGTGCCGCAGTATGCGGAGAATCAGACTCCTGCTGAGGAGCTGGCGAAGTTAAGGGCACCGGTGGAGACGTTCTTCCTGAAGCGCGACAGGGGAGCGGGACGTCCTACCAAGAAGGATCGTCGTCAGATGGAAGATCTGTGGAGCAATCTCAGCTTCGATGTTCCGGACGACATCGCCGAGCGCTTTGCTGCCGACTTCGGCTTCGATGAAGAATAAAAAAGAGGCTGACCCAAAAGGTCAGCTTCTGTTTTTTTTGGGGGGTGAAGAGAAGTTCAGGAGGATAACAACGGAAAACTAAATCCCTCCCACTTCGTGGGCCCCTCCCGTTCACAAGGCCACGGGCGGCCAT